>NZ_JACJFA010000014.1:0-122409 GCF_014164345.1 Pseudoalteromonas sp. SG43-5 | reverse complement strand
CCAATAAATAAATAAATAAATAAATAAAAACTCAAAATTTGATAACCTCTATATAAAAAAACACTTACACACTAAAGGTTGACGCTTTTAACTAACAAACCATCAAATTAAGTATAATATTTCCTAAAAATAAAATTTAGTCATGTAAAGTATTTCAATAATTCAGCAGCTAAATAAAATACACAGTTAAAACGTGATTTAATTGTGAGTATTTCGTGATACTTCATTCGTAAATATCATTTAGGCTGAATGCAATATCAGCCTTTGCGAGAAGTAACATGCCTTTTAAAGCACTATCCCATCCATTTTTAATCTCACTTGTTGGGTTAATAATTTTTTGCTTTCAAAGCCAAGCTGCTGAGCAAGTAACTATTTCCAGTACAGCTAATCAGACTACCTTTTTAGAGCTTTACACATCGCAAGGTTGCAGTAGCTGCCCACCAGCAGAGCGCTGGATTTCAACGTTTACAGATGATGAAAAACTATGGACTGATTTAATCCCTATTAATTTTCATGTTACTTATTGGGATTATTTAGGATGGAAAGACCCGTTTGCCTCTGCTGTTTTTAGTAAAAGACAACGCACGTATAAGGCACTCGGTAAAAGTAGGATTGTAGCTACTCCAGGATTTATGGTTAACGGCAAAGGGTGGCAAGGTTGGTTTTATAAACAAGCTATTCCTGTAGCTAAAGCCCGTTATTTAGGTAATTTAAAAGCGACTATAAACAACAGTAAAATTAATCTCGAATACGATACTGTTAATACCGAAGATAATACTAACCAAAACTTAATAGCCCATGTAGCTCTATTAGGCTTTGGCATAGAAACACAAATACACAGCGGCGAAAACGCAGGACATAAGTTAAAACACGACTTTGTTGTTATTGGCTACGAGCAAAGTGACATGCAGACCAAGCAGCAATTATCATTAACTGGCTTAACCCTGCCTCGCGCTAAAAAAATATCTCCAACAAAGCAAGCCTTAGTGTTTTGGGTATCTAAAAAAGGCGACCCTACCCCACTTCAAGTTGCAGCCAATTGGTTTTAAAAATTAAAGTTAATTGAATAAAATTACTAATTAACAACTCAGCACGCAATAAATGTCCCTGTATATCAACTATAGAAAAAGGCTTTCAATAATTTAAAAACTAATGAATTAGCATTGTTATTACAAAGAATTTATTCTTTTTTATTGTGTGTATCTGTATAAAACATAAATAACATTGTATTTACATCGACTTTTGTTTATAAAGTAAGTTGAATGGACTCTTGAAATAAGTAATTGACTTATAAGTATAAAAATCAAGCGCCTATCAATAAAAACTTCTGCAATTATCTATATGGACAAAAATTTATGCGAATTAACCAAAGCCACATTAAAACAATTGTAATCGCTGCAATTACAGCTTCCTCTTTAGCTGGGTGTGCTACAACATCATCAAAAGTAATAGAAACACCAACTGTTGCTAGCTATAACACAACCTACTCAGGTACAAAAAGCAAACTAGTCGTAGGTCAGTTTGTAAACCGTTCGAGCTTTCAAAATGGTATATTTTCATCAGGCCAAGACCGTTTAGGCAGCCAAGCAAAAACAACACTAATGAGCCACTTACAACAAACAAATCGCTTTAGTGTGCTTGATCGCGACAATATGGCAGCCCTTGCAGAAGAAGCAAAGTTAACAGGTACAAAACAAGTTCTTAGCGGTGCTAAATTTGTTGTAACTGGTGATGTAACAGAGTTTGGCCGTAAAGCCATTGGCGATCGCCAGCTTTTTGGTTTATTGGGTAAAGGTAAATCGCAAATTGCTTATGCTAAAGTAACGCTTAATGTTGTTGATGTTACTACATCAGAAGTTATTTATTCAGTGCAAGGTGCTGGTGAATACAGCCTATCAGAACGTGAAGTTATTGGTTTTGGTAGCACAGCTTCATACGATGCCACATTAAATGGCAAAGTACTTGACCTAGCTATTCGCGAAGTCGTTAACAAGTTAGTTACTGGTCTTGAAGCTGGCCAATGGGGCAATAAATAATGAAAAAGCTAATTACCTTAGCATTTGTTTGTATAGCCCTAACGGGTTGTAACTCAACGAAAGAACCTATTTACTATTACGGTGACTATAGCACTGCCGTATACGCCTATTTAAAAGCAGATGACGTAACAGCCGAAGAGCAAATTAGTATGCTTGAGCAAATTATTGCCGATGCCGCAAACAAAAGTAAGAATGTAGCACCTGGCCTACATGCTCACCTAGGTATGCTGTACTTTGAAACGGGTAATCCTTCATTAGGCACTACTCACTTCGAAACTGAGAAATCACTTTTCCCAGAATCAGTTCATTACATCGACTTCCTTCTAAAATCTGCGAAAGGCGCTTAATATGCTTAATTTAAAATCATACACAGCGATCGCATTAGTCGCATTACTCGCTGGTTGTGTTTCACCTCCACCAGCACATGACTACACAGCATTTAAACAAGCAGACCCTCACTCAGTTATTATTTTACCTCCGCTAAATAATACACCTGAAGTAATTGCACCATACAGTGTGATGACTCAAATGGTCGCGCCTATAGCTGAGTCGGGTTTTTATGTTTTTCCTGTTGCTTTAGTTGATCAAACCTTTAAAGGTAATGGCCTCACTGTTGCAAGCGACGTACACCAAGTACCGGCGAATAAATTACATGAAATTTTTGGTGCAGACTCTGCGCTTTACATCACTATTGAAGAATACGGCACTAGCTATGTTGTAATTTCTAGCGAAACAGCTGTAACTGTATCAGCCTCATTAGTTGATTTACGCACTGGCGAGCAATTATGGCAAGGCAAAGCAAGAGCCTCTTCAGCTGAACAACAAAGTAATGGCGGTGGTGGCCTTGTAGGTATGCTTGTTATTGCAGCAATCAATCAAATTGCTGAAACGGTAACCGATAAAGGCTTTGAAATCGCAGCAATGACTTCAACACGCTTACTTTCTTCAGATGTTTACAACGGCTTATTATATGGACCTCGTTCACCTAATTATGGCCAACCAGCACCAAGCGAAAAGAAAAAATAACTCTTAATGTTATTAACCTAAATCTTAAAAAGGCCGAATCATTAAATGGGATTCGGCCTTTTTAATAAAAGCTTACCTAGCTAAAAAGCTTAGCAAAGTTACTTTTAAGTATTTAGAGCAGATTTTAAAATACGAGTTTAAAAATCAATATTAGTCACAATAGAAAAAACATTTCAAAAAAGTAATAATAGAGTAGCAAAATGCAATGTCTTTTTTTTAGCCGGTTCTACATGTTAAAGTTGTCATTATCACTAAATTACTCTTATAGTGAATCTATATAAATATTGAGCAATACTATGATAAAAGCACAAATACCAGCTGACGAAGAATCTAGATTAAAGGCCCTTTACGAGTATGAAATATTAGATACTGAAGCCGAAAAAGTATTTGATGATTTAACTCAACTTGCTTCTGATATTTGTGAGGCCCCCATATCACTTATAAGCTTAGTTGATCCACAAAGGCAGTGGTTTAAATCAAAGTATGGTATCGATGTAGACTCCACTGAAAGAGATATCGCATTTTGCTCTCATACAATACTGCAAGACCAAGTATTTGAAATACAAAACGCTCTACTTGATGAACGTTTTTATGATAACCCTCTAGTAACCAGCGATCCAAACATTCGGTTTTATGCGGGCACACCGCTAGTTACACCTAGTGGCAGCACAATTGGTACATTATGTGTTATCAGCGACCAGCCAAAAAAGCTAACTCAAACACAAATTAACGCACTGAAAATACTTGGCAAAGAAGTTATCGCACAACTTGAGCTCAGGTTAAACAACAGAAAGCTGGCCACTGCATTAAAACAACAACAAATACATAATAAAAATCTTGAAGAACTAAAAAAAGAAGCTGATACAGCTAACACTCTAAAAGGTCGATTTTTAGCAAATATGTCGCACGAGCTAAGAACTCCGCTGCACGGCATTTTAAATTTAGCTGAGTTTGGACTAGCAGAGACTTCAAATATACAAAAAGATAACGCCCTAAAAAGTATTTTAAGCTCCGCGAATATACTCTCAAATATTGTAAATGACATTTTAGACTTTTCAAAAATTGAAGCGGGTAAGTTAAATATTGAGAATATTAACTTTAACCTGAGCGAAGTCATTAACAATGTAATTAATCCACTAATGAAACAAGCCACAGATAAAGGCATAAAATTTATTCCATCTATAGATAAAAATATCGCTACAACCCTAAAAGGCGACCCTGTCAGAGTTTCTCAAATTTTAAATAACTTATGCTCAAATGCGATTAAATTTACACAACAAGGCCAGGTAGAGTTTAAAGTCACTGTAAAGGAGAACCTCTTAAACACGCAAAATATTGTATTTGAAATAATCGATACGGGTATTGGTATTAGTAAAGCTGCACAGCAAAATTTATTTCAAGAGTTTCATCAGGCAGATTCATCTACATCTAGAAAGTACGGGGGCACGGGACTTGGCCTCTCCATTTGCACCAAGCTAAGTGATTTAATGAATGGCAAAATCAACTTCACGAGTAAAGAAGATAAAGGTTCTGTATTTACTTACCAACAAAGCTTTGAAACATCAGAACTCGATGAATTATTAAAACCAAATAAAGAAATAACCGATTTACAAGGGTGTACTATTTTGGTTGCCGAAGACAATAAAGTAAATCAAGTTGTCGTAAGTAAAATGCTACAAGCTCATAATGCGAAAGTAATATTTACCGAAAATGGCAAAGAATGCGTTGATTACTTTTTTGCCAACCATGTTGATTTAATTTTTATGGACATTCAAATGCCAGTGATGGATGGAGTGCAAGCCACTAAGATAATTAGGGAGCAACAAACAGGTAAAACAACGCCAATTATTGCCATGACAGCCAACACCATGAAACCAGATATTGAACACTATTTAGACATTGGTATGGATGGCTATTTAACGAAGCCATTTAATAAAGATCATTTAAATAGCTTGCTCAATGTTTATAATCCAAAAAACTCAAATCTCAAAAATTTAGCAGTTAAAGTTAGTAACCCAAACATTACGAGTGAACGTAAGCTAAAACAGATATGCAATGAGCTAAAAAAGTTAATTTCAAATGCCGACAGAGTCAGTCTATGGTTGTTTAATCACGACTATACTGCCATTAATAGCTTAATTTGCCTTGATGAAAAAAATGAGATAGTAAGTAATGCAGTTTTAAAAGCTGAAGACTTTCCTGCATACTTTGACTATATTTTAGAGCATAAAGTATTAGACGCATCAGATGCGAGAAACCACGAAATCACTAAAAACTTAACCAAGGTTTATTTTGAACCATCAAACATTTACTCCTTGCTTGATTACATCTACTTTATTGATAACAAACCGCTAGGTGTTATTTGTTGTGAAAGTGTTGGCTCAAAAATTTCATGGAGCCATGCAGATAAACTGTCACTTATTAAAGTAGCTGATGTAACAACCTTGTTTTTATCCAAACAGTTGAAATCATAGTAGCTACTTTGATTTATTAAGCATCGCTTTTAAATCGGCAAATGGAGAATGCGTTGCAGCCTCAACTTTTCGCTCTGTAGTCGACCCGCCATACATAATATGTTCGTGGTATTTATTGTGCTCATTGTCGTGGCAATAAATACACAATAACTCCCAGTTACTGCCATCCTCTGGATTATTACTGTGGTTATGATCTATATGATGCACCGTTAACTCACGTAAATTAGAGTACTCAAACTCACGGGCACAACGCCCACATACCCAAGGGTACAATCTTAAGGCTTTAATTCGGTAACCTTCCTCTTGCTTCACATAAGCCTGAGGTACTGCGTTATTCTTACTCATAGTATTCCTGGTAAATTTACTATTTCGGTGATCAATACTAAAAAAACTTAATTACTGACAAATCACCCAAAGAAGTATCTATATGCCGGCCTGTTTGCTCCCACGCACGTAGTACGACCATAAGTTTTTTATTGTCGGAAGTCCAAGAAATTCCACCACCGAATGCCTCGACTTTTTCGGCGCCCGAATCTTTAACCCCAGCCCAGGGTTTGTGTTTTGAATATGCCCTTTACCTACTTTGTATTCAGCAAATACGTGAACATTATGCGGTAACGAAAATGATAAAAGCGAGCCAATACTCGCCCCATACGAATTAGAAATTAACTTAGTGACCTGTGGCACAGGTGAATTTAAAAAATCAGCCTGAAACACAATATTATCTTTGTTCTCAAGAGATACATGCTTGAAAGACCACGCGCCAACAACACTTAACGACAAATCAAATTTGCTGCTTAGCTTTGGCCTATTAAGAAAAAAATGCTCAAACAAAGACGCTTTATTATTGAAGGTATAAAAGTTGTGTTGGCCAGATAACTCAAACTTGGTTGAACGTGTATTTTGCGAGAAAATTTGATCCGTTTGATTGCCGCTTAAATTGCTAGCCGTGCTTTGCAGCCCTTCAAGCGTTTGATAGTTGAATGTGATTTTAGAATTTTTAAATTTTCTATACGAAAGCAGTATATCCTGTGTTTTTGTTTCAACATCATCTTCAAAAATGTCGGCAGAGTAGCCAATTTCAATATCGTTAATATCAAAAAACACACCCACACGCTGGTTATTTATGGGCTCTAACGAAAACAGTATTTTTTGATTACTCCCAGCCAAGTCGTCGTATATTAACGCATGGCTAGTATTTGGATTTGAAATAGTTGTGCGTACCGATTTTAAGTCGAAGTCAAAAGCTAATACAGAACCAGATAGAAATGCCGCTAAAACAGCAAAGCCCACAATAGCCAAGTAATTGCGATTCATTAAAAACACTCAAAAATTAATTTGTATTAGAGTAGCGTTTTTTTCACCTTAACTTATCACAAAAGATTAACAATTGATGAAAACTTTAAATAATGCGCTTTATGCCATTTTTTGGGGTGCTTTCAAGGTCAAACTCACTTACATGCTTAATTAGCTCCGGGAAGAACGCTAGAAACACGGCTTCTAATTCATCGTAATTCTGTGCTATGTCATCAGCCGCGCCCGCAAAAGTGTTCGTAAAACGAATGCGTTTGGCTATATTATCAAGCGCAAGCCCTACTCCCTCAACGGTTTCGTACTCTTTAAACCAATCGTTTTTAGTCATACTTGTTACAACATGCTGCATTCGCGCTGGCATAACAGGTATACGGTTATTTAAAAGCTGATAGCTGGTGTACTTAAAATCACTTAAAGGTTGCTTGCTAAATCGTTGCCAATGCACAATTAAAAAGTGATCAAACACCACATCAATAGCCACACCAGCAAAGCGTTTACGCTCGGGTGAAAAGTATTGTTTAGCGTGTTTAACTTCGTGGTGAGAGTCGGTAAATTTATCAACTAAATAATGGTTATCGAGGCCATTTTTAACTGTATTTGGTACGTGCTTTACATGTCTTTTTCCACCAAAGTCACCCAACAGGTTCCCAAAGTGAGAATCGGCTGTGGGCTGCGCTAAATAAAGATGAGCTAAATAATTCAAAGTGTTCTCTGATTGGATAATACAAATAAATAATAACGCAAATTTAAACCAAATTCACATTCGTGTTTAAAGCAGTACTTATGGTTTTGCTTACCAGTTTTTACTCAAACAGACTGCAAAGTATTGTATAAACATCGCAACTATAAAACGTCTATATAAAAAGCCGCTATATCAGCTATGGCGGCTTTTAAATGCTTAAGCTTTGTTGTTAGTTTAGTTACTCGACTTTACCCAATTTCCATTATCATTTTTGCTATAACTATTTTTAACCGCCGACCAAGCTACTTTGTGCGCTGTTGTTTCGCGGTCATCATCGTTTTTTCTATCGCTAGGATCCTTATAGGTATCCCACGCACTATTAAACGCCTCTTGATATATGTCTTGAGCATGTTTTGGTAAGTTACTTTTTACCGACTCAGGTAATTCATCACGATTTTTATATGGCATAACTTTCTCCTTATATTTACTCAATTACGCCACAAGCAACACGTTTGCCACCGCCACCTAATGGCTTTGGCTTATCTGCATAGTTGTCACTTCCTGCGTGAATCATTACTGCGTGTTGTTTAAGTTTTTCAAGCGTGAGCCTTGGTGCTAAAACAGGCGATTTAGCTTGGCCACTTTCATTTACATACAACGCCGGTAAATCGCCTAAATGACCATCCCCCCAAGGAGCATCATGATGCTCGCTAGCTTTTGGATCGAAATGCCCACCAGCGGCGCCCCCCGGCACAACTTTCTCGCCTTTTTTCTTGGGTTCACAACTAGCAAATTGGTGAACATGAAAACCATGCAGCCCCGGTGTTAAACCTTTTAAACTTGGTGTAAAAACAACGCCGTTATCATTTTCTGTTAGTGTAATAGTACCTAGTGATTGCCCTTGGCCTGACTTAGTTACTTGGTGCATTTGAACTTTTACATTAGCCAGTGCGCTATTTTGTAGTAACACAACGGTAAGTAGTATCGCAAAAGTTGGTTTTAAAACGCGGGTTAAAGATCTTTTAGCGTTTGAATCAAACTGCAAACAATTCATCATCATCTCCTCGTTTAGTATCAAATTAATAAAACAATAACGCTAAATTAAGCGACTATTAAACAAGTAGTTTCAATGTATATACCAGCCCTGCGCGTAAACATGAATTTATGTATGATTTATTTTTAATTTATTGATTAAAAAGTAAATTTATAATTTTTAATAATTTTAAATAAATAGCTAATTAATTAAAAAACTGACTTTCACCCAAAAGTTAAGCAAAAACCAAGGCATATTTACAAACAGAATGGCAACTTTACAAAGCTCATAAAAGAAGATTACCAACGATCCAGTCCAAAAAGACAAGCCAAGTTAAAAGGCAGCTATTAAAAAGGCCGTTATTATATAGGCGGTAGTCTCAAGAGTTGGTGTTGTTAGGGGGGCCTTACGACATGTAATAAAAAGCGCCTATCTAAATAAGTCTTTTCTATAATCAAAGCATGTTTAAAACCAATTTACTTATATATGGAGTTTATTTAATGACAAAAAATTACGTTAATATTTATGATTGCTCCGCCGTTAAAAACGAAAAAAAAGGTGAAACTAAGTTTCACCTTTTTAATTAATTTTGAAACTAATTAGTTAGCGTTAAGCCGTAGAAACGTTACTTGCGCCTGCATTGTTAAGTATTTCTTCAATAGCGTTTTTGTTGTCACTATCGTACTTAACACCAATTAATATAGAGCCCTTTTCAATGGCATCTTCATAATACTTAATTTCGTGCTCAGGAATAAACGCACCAATTGCAGCACCTAAAGTACCACCTACTGCGGCGCCTGCGCCACCAGCAGCAAATGCTGCGACTAATGGTCCGGCAACTAATAAGCCCGTACCACCTGTTGCTACAGTACCTACTGTAGTAAAACCGCCAATAATTGCAGCAAGAATACCACCTGAAGCCGCGCCTACAAGGCCGCCTTCAGCCGCTTTTGTACCTTCGTCTACAGCAAAATCTTCCTTTGCGTATGAGTCGTTGGCTACAATGCTTATGTCAGCTTCATTAATACCTAAAGCTTCTAATCTATAAATTGCGAGTGTTGCTTGTGATGCACTTTCGAATAACCCAGTAATAACGGTACTCATAATAACTCCTTTATTTTATTTAAGAAAATACACTTACTACTAAGCAAAACCTAAACCACAAATTTAACCAATAAAAATCAAACCCTTACATAAATAATTGTATCAATTTACTTATTTAAAAGGTAAAAATTGCTAAGCTTTGTAAAAAACTCCTACCTAATATAAGAAAACTTACTAGTAAGCAGTACGCAGCTTTAACTCAAAATAAATTATTACTTACTCCACGTAATTTCAGCTAATTGGTTGGTCGCTGTTTGATGAATGATCAGCCCATTATTCCCCATGCGCATATGCCTAATTAAGCCAGAGTAAACTCCTTCTTTACTCGGAATTTGCCAGCTCTGCATAGTTTCGGTATTAAGGTCGAACCTTACTAAGGTTTCAGGACGCTTGGCTGACTCGTTAAACCAAATGGCGTTATCGGCATATTCAATTGCATACGGATGACTGTTTTCACCACTGGGATTATCCCACTGCGTTATTTTACCGTTTTTGGGGTTATAGCGGCCAAGTTTACCCATACCAGAGTTAACATAAAAAACTATATCGTCAGGCGTAATGGCTAATCGCCTAATATGCGTTTTAGCGCCTGGGAGTTTAATCTCACTAAGCTCCATGGTACTTTTATCAACTTTAACCAAACAGTTACTACCATTACACGACACCCACGGCGTGCCTTTTGAATCAAGCTTAATACCATATGGCCGTGAGCCTTTAGTGGGTAAAGTAGCTAATTGAATATCGCCAGTTGTAGGGTCTAGCTTGCCAATCATATTGCTATGCTGGAGGGTAAACCAAAACATTCCGGCCTCATCAAATACACCAGTATGCGGGTCGCGGGCGTTTTTATCGGGCATTTTATACACTTTAAATTTTTCGGTTTTTAAATCTAAATATCCAACCGTGCCATTTTTATTACCTAAAAACCAAGGAGTTTGATTTTTATCAAGCGACACACTGTGCGCATAGGTACCACTTGGCAGTGTGTACTCTTTCATATCGCCGGTTTTAGGGTCTAACCTGCCTAAAATATTACCCCACTGGCCAACCCACCAAATAAGTCCGTTTTTACCTTGTACCGGATCGCGAGCGCGCTGCCCAAGAGTAGGCACTTGCCAGTACTTAAAGCTAAGCTTTAAATCGCCCGTAACAACCTTAGATTCGCGCTTGGTATTAACAGGATAATGATCAGCTAAGTAAGCGCTTATATCTTTACTAAGCGCAGTACCCTCGCCCGTATCAACCATATAGCTTATTAATGTTTGCCAGTCCTGCTGGCTATAACCCGCACTGCGCTCAAGATTGGTTAAACTATGGCAACTAGCACAAAGCTGCTCAACTACTGGCCCCTCATCCTTGCCATAAACAGATAGCGGTGCAAACAAAGTGCCCGACACAGCCATTACCAAAACGTATTTATTAAATAAAAATCGATTTTTACTCATAACGCCCTCCCTTGTTTTTTAATATTAAAGCATAGGGTGAAAGTGTTTACTATCTGTACAGCAATGAGAGCGATAAGCCGGCTAGAAAGTAAGTTAAATTGCAGAGTTAATATCTAAAAAGAAGATTTTGAGCAGAGTTGCGCACGCTCTACAATGGTTATTTAGCTTGTGTGTAAATGTGGTGAAAGTGTGATGTGAGTGTGGTTTTAAACGACTAATTTGCATAAAACAAGAACGCCCTAATTTAAAAGCGCCTCAGCCTATCGGTACATAAATTGCTGTTATTAATATTCTTACTTAAAGAGTTATACATAAATAACGCTGCCGTTATTTATAAAAAGGAGAACATTATGAGTAATAAACAACTAATTACGACAATAGGTATAGGTCTCGCCGCTGCATCAGCAGGTATGTTAACAAGGAAAACTTTACAAAAATCGTGGGAAAAGGTTACCAACGAACCAGCTCCAAAAGATAGACCAAGCGAAGAAACAGATCTTAAAGAGGCCGTTACATGGGCAGTAGTCTCAGGTATTGGTGCGGGTGTTGCAAGAATGGCCGTACGCTACGTACTAGACAAGCGCCGCTCCAAATAAACCTACCCAATTAATACCTATTATAAGTATTAAGCGTAATGTGGTGAGGCGCTAAAGGCGCCTTGCGACAACCACTCCCCAATTGTCGCAAGCAACTTGGCAAAAGCCTAGGTTAAGGTTACTTAACTATTGAGCTAAAAAATATATTAGTACCCAAATCGGGGTTAAGTGATGAAACTTAAAAAGTCCGATGGCGCGGCTGCGCAACTTATCCGACCTACATAGATTGAAAAACTGGAGGTGCCTTGCAATATGACCCTTTATTTTAAGCAGATACACTCTATTGGACATTAACTCCCTTTCAAAGTTGTTGCCTGCCTACAAGCTTGCGTATAATGCCCACATTCCGGCTGCATTTTTTAGCCGCTAACTTGGATTTTAATAATGAAAAAACTCTCTGCAGTGCAAATAAAACAGCAAGCGCTTGTAATTAATACTGCTGAAAAATTAGAAGAGCAAGGCCGCGCTGAGCTTCCTGGTATGTTGCAATGCTGGTTTGATGTGGAATATCACTTATTTCCAAGTTCACTACTGCTGTGTTTTCAGTTTGAAAACGAGCAAGCCTTAGCAGCCGCAGAGCCAGATTTATTAAAATGGCAAAAACGCTTAAGCGGCGCAATGCTTAAAAAAGGCGTGATTTTAAAGGATATGCGTAAACATTTAGTGTTTACCTTAAAAGGGCCAGATGATTAATAGAGGGTTTTAAAGGACTATAAAGCCTTTCGCTCGTATCGTCGAAGCGCATAAAACCATAATGAAAAGCCGTTGCATTGCTGTAACGGCTTTTTACTTTTATTAGAACTTAAAGTAGAACCTATAAAGATCAATTTTTGACTTAGGGATTTTTATTAGCCGATGATACTAATTGGCCGTTAAACAATACTAATGCACGGCAAAAGCAAATTTCAGTCGATTCAACGTTAATCGGTTGCCCTAAGTTAGTAATAATAGGATAGTAAATTACACATAAAAAATAGCCTTATATTAGGAATATTATGATCAAAGTATTATTAGCGACCAGCTTAATTGCCTCTTCATTCGCTGCTTTAAGTAATCCTTTAACTGTTGAAGAACAGCGTATCAACAAAGCCCAATCAGCAATGCCAAATGTTTTAAAAGCATTTACCCCACAAGTATCAAGTTTTGAGCAACAATTTAAAGAATTAAACGACTTTAAAAGTGCAAAAGCATTAGTACAAAGCTTTAGCTTTGAACTATGGGAAAACGCCAAACAACGCATAATAAAAACCAATAACTACGACGACCGAGAGCTTTACTGGGCACGCCTGCTTTCAAGCAAAGTAATACGCACAACTTCACCTAAATTCTCAATTACGCAGGCTCAACTAAATACTTTACTAACCCTACTTGAAGAAGGCAGCAGAGGACGTACCGATCTTACTTTTTCATCAGGCAGCACTAAAAAAATATTACTAACAGGCTTTGACCCTTTTTTACTCGATAAAAACATAAACCAAAGTAACCCCTCAGGTGTTGCGGCGTTATTACTCGACGGCCAAGTTATTAATTACAACGGCATAAGCGCAGAAATTAACACCGTTATGGTGCCTGTACGCTACGAAGACTTTGATCAAGGTATAATAGAGTCGCTACTTGCCCCCTACTACTCACTTAATAATGTAGACATGGTAGTAACCGTAAGTATGGGCAGAACAGAATTTGATTTAGAGCACTTCCCGGGTAAACGTCGCAGTGTAACCGCCCCCGATAATGCCAATATTGTGTATGGTGGAACGCAAACAAACCCAGTAATACCAAAACTTAATGGCCGACCGCTACCGGGCAACGAGTTTGTAAAATTTAGCTTGCCTGTAACTTACATGCAACAAGCCAAAGGCCCTTATAAAGTTATCGACAATCACGAAGTCACCACGCTTGAAAAAACCTATAAAGCGGGTTCGTACGGCGATCTAAAAAATAGTATTGCGGTAAATGGCGGCGGCGGTGGTTACCTGTCTAACGAAATATCGTACCGAAGTATTCGCCTGCGCGATGCGCTTAATTCAAGTATACCTACAGGGCATATTCATACCCCACGTATACAACAATTTGAACCTGAAACAGAAGCTAAAATAGTAAAACAAATAAAGGCAATGCTAGAGCAAAGCTTAGTCGCGCTATAGTTTATAACAACTAGTTTAAGCGCATAATAAAGGGCAATAACATTGCCCTTTTTTATAACCAACTGAAAATCAGCTTTTTAGGTCGTTGGGTGAAGAAATACTCTTTTTTGCTTCTTTATCAAATTCTTTTTTAAACAAAGTTACTAGCGGCTGGTTTTGCATTTTTCATTAATCACAAAAGGCAAAAAGAAAAATCGGACTCTACCTATTTTTTCTAATGGGTGGCTTCTTTGAGCTTTTACTTTAAATACTTCAGAAAAACATTAAACAAATTGTTACCGCATTCAATCCAATTAACGTCTTTAGTTATACATTCGCTATACGGTAAAGACTTTTCGTCTACGATCAAGTCGGTTCTTTTAGCTTCTATACACACTTCTAGGTTGGTTATAAATCTATCCGATAATATTTTTGGCTCAGGTGGTAGCTTAGGTGGTTTCTCTTCTTTCTCTTTGTAAATACTACTATATTTCTCTTTATTTGCTTTATTCATACTAATGAGTTTTCGTAAATCAGAAAGCTCTTCATAATATTCCGACTTCCTAACCTCTAAATAGTTACTTTCAGCTTCAAACCAAGAGTTAAATGAGATATTTGAAAACATGAACTTACATTTATCAAAAGTCATTCCCGACGTAAAAACATCACCTTTTAGATAACTAAAACAACAACCTATAAATATACAATTTTTAAACAGGCAGTTATCCATATTAATTACTGAAAAATCTAAGAGTACAAACGTACAATTAGTATAAGTCATTTTTTGTAGCCTAAAGGCAGAAGATAAGGTCTTACGCTTTCCAACTACCTTGTATGAAGAATTAAAAAGCACACAAGATTTAAGTGAACTTACTTTATGCTCGCCTTCTATTTTTGACGTGTCAAACTGTGATTTTGATATATCAGTCCCAATAATATTCAGTTGTTTTATTTGTGAAAATTTTGACTCATATATTTTGCAGTTTTTTATTGTTAAGGTTGCACTTCCTTGAACATCAACACTATGCAGTTTGCTATCCTCTATATCTAATACATTATCTTCTTCAGAAAATGCGATAGATACATTCTTTAAGCTAGAATTCTTTTTTATGGTGGAAGAAATAGAGCTAAGTTTAATAAACTCTAATTGTTTAAATGCGCATTCTTTAAAGATTGATTTCGTGAAAGTACATCCATACATTGAATTACTAAATGTATTTTTCAAAAAATCCAAATCGCTAAATTTTAAATCGTATATTTTATGCTTAGGGAATGGCTTTCTGGACTTTGAATAAATTGATAACATGTTAGATTTTAATGTTTCAGAGGCTGCTGAACTACTCTTAATTGCACTTGTAAATTTTTCTTCTACCAAATTTAGAAGCTCAGGTTGGGTGTAACACATGTCGCCTAAGAAAAAACCAACTTCTTTAGATAACTTAAGATTTTCTAACAAACTAAAATCGCGCTCTTTACTAATAAAGTTCGCAAGATGCAAAGCCGCGAAAAACTCCATAAAGGATTTATGGGCAAACCTGAAGACATTGCTTTCATCTCGGTTTAAAAACGCACATGATTGAATATGAGTTACAAAGTATTCGAATGCACTCTCTTCATCTGAAAAATAATCCTGAACAACTTGAGGCAATTCAAGATAACTTAATTCAAGTACGTTATTTTCGTACATATTCCAAGCTAAGTTACATACGAAATCTCTTTTATTTTCTTGAGTTATTAACTTTCTAAATTCACCTTTATCTTCATCTCTTTTCATCCATGCGCTGGTATAAACAAAGTATATAAGTGACGGTGTGGCCTCTTTATCATTAGAAAGATTGGGCAATGAGGTTGCAATTAAAAATAATAAAATAGGTCTTTTAGCTAAATCTTCCAAATCATAAGTATTTCTAATCCGATTTCGTATTTCGATTACGAAATCGCAACTTTCATTTGAATAAAATTTATTCAAATATTCATCAATATCTTCAGCAGAAAAACCCGACAAATTTAGCACAGAATAATAATCTCTTGCTGTATATTCTTTTTCATTAGAAATCGCTGAAAAGACGCTTTTAGCAAAATCATTGTACTCTTCCCTAATGTTTTTTTTGTACTTTTTAGAATCTAAGTTGATGGGATATTTAACCAAGTCCAATACACTTGTCATTTCGAATTTAGACAAAAAATATGAGGGTCTGCAGGTAAGGATGCTTTTTTTCGATCTACTTATAATATTAACTAACTGTTCAAAGTGTTTTTTTCTTTTTTCACTATCAATATGTAATCCCATTTCATCGAAGCCATCCAACAGAACAACAAAGTTTTTTTCTTTTGATAACTTCGCAAACTCTTCAAATCGAATACTTCTAGAAAACTCTGTACTTAGCTGAGCTTCAAAAAAGCTTTCTACGGTTGTATAAGTATCAAAATTCTTTAAAGTTATATAGAGCGGGATCAGATTCGCCTGCTCATCTAAATAATTTCTTGCTAACTCATATTTCAATCGCTTTAAGAAAGTACTTTTACCTGTACCAAAATCACCTAATAAAACTAGTAGCGTTTCTCCACTTTCAAGCCAATCATTAGTATATTTCAGTAAGTCTTGCCGTTGATTTGCTTTTGAATACTTTAAAGGTATGTAGACTTCGTTTTCTTTATCAGACTTGTACGAAGATAAATATTCACGTAACTCTCTTAAAACTCCAACGGATTCGTTCTTAAGATCGTATAGTGTCGTTGTCGAAAGTTCTGCGTTAACAATAGAATTCGCTACTTTAGGACTCAGAGCCTTTCGTGTAACTAGGACTCCACCTGTAAATGATGGTACTGATGTTTTAACCCGAGAATAAGAATTTGAAAACTTATCTATATCCTCCGAGTTCAAATTTGACTTAACATAATTCTTGCACTCGACATACAGCTTCGTTTCATTTGATATTCCTGGAGTTCTAGTGCGAGCAATTAAATCTATTTGTTTACCTGCGATTTGAACATCTAATTCAACTTTATAGCCTAAAGCTAAGAAAGCATCAGCAACCTCACGCTCAAATTTTTTTCCATCATTCATATGGATCCCTCCGATTTTTGAACTAAATAGGTAATTAAATGAATATTTAAATTCTTAGAATAACTTTCCAAGTCAGGTTCCACAGGAGCAAAGGGATAACTGTTAGATGGGCTTCCCTAATTACACTGGACCGATTTTAACTCAGAATAATACGCTTATTTAAACTTAGCAGGTGAAATATCGCCAGTGTATTAATGGCGACTTTTTAGAATTGTAGCATTTCTATAATATTTAATATCTTAGCTTTTGCATATTCTCCCGTGAACTTAATAAGGTCAGCTTTGCTTCTTCCCAAGACCAAATACCAACTTTCCGTTTAACACCCTCACCGTCATCACGACCTGAAAATAAGCAATTGATGAGTAATGCATTTCATGGATGAAATAAAAGCCATGCTTGCACATGGATGTGCTTTCATGGCGTTTACGTTCACATCAATTGTGCATTGAAGGATTAAGCGTGATGCTCGGGTGCGCTGAGAGTGTCCAGAGAGGGGTCAGCGGCAGCCCCTCTTTGGCTGCTGTCGCCAGCGCGACAAAACCTTGAATAAGGTTTCTAATATTTAAAAGTACGGAACGCATTCACATTATCGGTGATTATAACCTCAAGCAGCTGTTCAAATACTTATTCGGGCTATCGCCCGCGCGTCAGCAAGCTAAACGCCTACAATAAATAACACATACTCTTGGGTTGTGAGCGAGTAAGTATATTTGTGAATTGTTGGGTTTCGTTTCACTCTATCCAACCTACGCCCATATAATTTATGGCGAATCACTATGCACAAAAAAGCCGTTGCACTGCTGCAACGGCTTTTATAATTTTGATATATCCCACTCTATACTGGAACTTACTACCCGTTAAATTTGTCACTTTCGAATGAAGTTTGAAACTAAAAACACTGATTTTAACGAACTTTATTTCAACCATAAGTTTAAAGAAAAAAGCATAAAACTACACTTTTAGCCGTTACGGCGTTAATAAAGATTGAAACTCATATTTTTATAGGTTCCAGAAATCATTTAGTTACTTTTTAATGTACATATCAATTATTGACTTCACCGACACGCAAAACCAAATAGTGAACTTTGCAAATTTACTTAATTCCTTTTGAACTTTTTGTTCTGTAATTTCTTTGAACCTAAACCCAGGCTTTAACGTAATTGCGGTTTCAAATTTTTGCCGTCCCTCACTAAAGTAATTTAATGCTTTTATGAATGAACCAAACATCATAACCAACAAGAACATTTGAGCAAAAAATGTCATTACTAACATTAAGAACAACATTGAAACTTCTAAAAATTTAAAACCCGATGTTAAAAAGTTGCTATCGTTTTTATCTTCACCTTCTGAGGTTTTCCCGATTTGACCCTTCGCTTTATTTACAACAAACACCGGCTTATTTTTCAAATTGAATGTTGAGCCTGTCGAATCAATTTCCCATTCGCTTTTGCTTGTAATTGTTATTTTTCCTTCTAAACCTTTCTCTTGGTTATTTTCTATTCCTTCAAGCCTAGAAGTTAAATTTGAATAAGTATCGATAGTTAATTGACTCATAAATGGCAGTAAAACAGCACTTATAATAGTAAATGCAACAAGTGTAATCACAGCAACAAATCGGCTATTAGTCTTCGGCCTTTCAGGAAAAGCTTCAAAGCGAAGAGGATATTCTCTGTAGGTTTCAAGTGCTCTAACTGGATCATCGAATTTATCTAACTCTTTGAAAAAATCTACACTTGCTTTATAACCAGTAACGGTTCTTAAACAATGGTTCTTTGCATATATATAAGCAAACTCTGATGTCTTATTTTTATCGTCAATTTCCAAGAGTAACTCAATACTTCGTTGCTCCAATTCTTTTTGCTTATCCTTCCTTGTCAAAAAGTTCCACCCTAATGGTAACAACAAAGCTAGAAAAGCTATCAATAATGTAAAAAACTGAGCATTTAGCTCTACATTTCCAAAAAGCACTAAAAATTCCTTAATAATAATTAATTGCGGTTGGAATATACTTTAAAAACAGCAAAAAGTTAAGGGACACTTCACATTAACCGATAAAAATCAAGAGGTTAAAATAGAAAACTTTTTAAACTTGAGCCTATTGCATTTTTTGATTGCCCATTAAAGAGTATAAGAATACAGAGGATCAGGTCTTGTTTCTTGCCAAGACCAAACAGCAATCTCACGTTTAACACCCTTCCCCGTCATCACGCCCTGAAAATAAGCAATTGATGAGTAATGTCGCGCATGGATGCGCGATAAGGCGAAACTAGGCCATGGATGGCCTATCTTCGCCGTTTACGTTCACATCAATTGTGGTTTGAAGGATTAAGCGTGATGCTCGGGTGGCGCTGAGAGTGTCCAGAGAGGGACCAGCGGCAGCCCCTCTTTGGCTGCCGTCGCCAGCGCGACAAAACCTTGAATAAGGTTTCTAATCTTTAAAAAGCGCGAAAGGCATTCACATTATCGGTGACTATAACCTCAAACACCTATTCAAATACTTATTCGAGCTACCGCCCGCGCGTCAGCAAGCTAAACGCCTACAAGAAATAACACATACTCTTGGCTTTTGAGCGAGTAAGTATATTTGTGATTTGTTGGGTTTCGTTTCACTCTACCCAACCTACGCCCATATTATTTATAGCGAATCCCCACATAAAAAAGCCGCTACATTGCTGCAACGGCTTTTTCAATTTTATAAATTCCCAATCTTTAATTGGAAATTTTAAAAATTATCAATCTCTATATGTCTCAACCGCAGGGCATGAACATACTAAGTTACGGTCGCCGTATACGTCATCAATACGTGTAACGGTTGGCCAAAACTTGTTTTTAGCCACTGCAGGCACTGGGAATGCAGCGTAAAAACGGTCGTACGCGCGGTCCCATTCGTTACCTAACACATCGCCTTGTGTATGCGGTGCAAACACTAGCGGGTTGTTTTCGATTGACCATTCGCCAGAGATTACTTTTTCAATTTCGCCTTTAATTGACACCATTGCTTCGATAAAGCGGTCAATCTCACCTTTTGATTCAGACTCAGTTGGCTCAATCATTAATGTGCCAGCTACTGGGAACGACATAGTTGGTGAATGGAAACCGTAGTCTTGCAAGCGCTTAGCTACGTCCATTTCAGTAATGCCTGATTGCTCTTTAAGCGGGCGCAGGTCAACAATACATTCGTGAGCAACACGGTTGTTACGACCACGGTATAAAATTGGGAAGTGCTTGCTTAGCTCATGCGTTAAGTAGTTAGCATTAACAATTGCCATTTCAGTGGCTTGTTTTAAGCCCTCTGAACCCATCATGGTAATGTAAGCCCATGAAATAGGTAAAATAGCGGCTGAACCGTAAGGCGCTGCCGATACCGCACCGTTACCGATGTTAGTACCTGGTACGTTAATTACGCTGTGGTTTGGCATAAACGGCGCAAGGTGCGATTTAACACCAATTGGGCCAACACCTGGACCACCGCCACCATGTGGAATACAAAACGTTTTATGCAAGTTTAAGTGCGATACGTCTGAGCCAATAAAGCCTGGGCTTGTTACGCCAACTTGCGCGTTCATGTTTGCGCCGTCCATGTAAACTTGGCCGCCGTGCTCATGAATAATGTCACAAATTTCGCGAATTGTTTCTTCATATACGCCATGCGTAGACGGGTATGTGATCATGATGCACGATAAGTTTTCAGACACTTCCTCAGCTTTTGCTTTAAGGTCTGCCATGTCTACGTTACCGTTTTTGTCGCAGTTAACTACCACAATTTTCATGCTCGCCATTTGCGCTGATGCAGGGTTAGTACCGTGCGCAGAGCTTGGGATTAAACATACATTACGGTGTGCATCCCCGCGTGACTCGTGGTATTTACGAATCGCGATTAAGCCTGCGTATTCACCTTGCGCGCCAGAGTTTGGCTGAAGTGATACTGCATCGTAACCGGTAATGTTTACTAGCCAGTCGTGTAGCTCGCCAATCATTATTTGGTAACCCTCTGCTTGATCTAGCGGGCAGAATGGGTGAAGGTTTGCAAACTCAGGCCACGTAATTGGGATCATCTCAGCAGTCGCGTTTAGTTTCATGGTACATGAGCCTAACGAGATCATTGAGTGATTAAGCGATAAGTCTTTGCTTTCTAGTCGCTTAATGTAGCGAAGCATGTCTGTTTCGCTGTGGTAGCTGTTAAAGTTTGGATGCGTTAGTACTTCGTCGTCACGTACTAAACTTGCAGGGATAGACTCGCTGCCATTTGCTTCCACGTCGGCTGCAATAGCGTCAACACTTAGGCCATGGCCTTCGCCTAAAATAATATCGAATAACTCAGCTACATCGGCACGTGTTGTAGTCTCTGATACCGAAATTGAGTACTCGCCTTCGTGGTTTGTTGCAAAGTTTACGCCTTTTGCAATTGCACGCGCTATTACGTGATCTTTGTTGTCGCTTACTACTGTAAGGGTATCAAACCAAGTGCTGTGCTTAAGTGCGATGCCTTTAGCTTTAAGGCCACTTGCTAAAATATCAGCAAAGCGATGTATACGCTGCGCGATAGTTTTTAAGCCTTGTGGGCCGTGGTACACCGCGTAAAACGCTGCCATGTTGGCAAGTAATACTTGTGCTGTACAAATGTTTGAGTTGGCCTTGTCGCGGCGAATGTGTTGTTCGCGCGTTTGCATTGCCATACGTAGTGCGTCGTTACCTAAACGGTCTTTAGATACACCAATAATACGACCTGGTAATGAACGTTTGTATGCGTCACGTGTTGCAAAAAATGCAGCGTGTGGACCGCCGTAACCCATAGGTACGCCAAAACGCTGAGCCGAACCAAGTACTACGTCTGCGCCTAGTTTACCCGGCGCTTTTAACAGTAATAAACTCATTATGTCGGCAGCAACACAGGCAATGGCCTTTTTGCTTTGTACGCCAGCAATTAGGTCAGTTATGTCTACCACTTCGCCTGATGTAGTTGGGTATTGGAACAATGCGCCAAATATGTCGTGGTTTACGGCATCTTCTGCTTTACCTACAATTATTTCAAAACCAAACTGCTCGGCACGCGTTGTTACTACGTCGATTGTTTGTGTGTGTACGTCGTCGGCAATAAAAAATGCATTGGCTTTTTTAGCTTTTGATACGCGTTTTGCAAGGCCCATAGCCTCTGCAGCGGCTGTTGATTCGTCAAGTAGTGATGCGCTTGCTAAATCAAGACCGGTTAAATCTAGGGTCATAGTTTGGAAGTTTAATAATGATTCTAAACGCCCTTGAGCAATCTCTGGCTGATACGGTGTGTACGCTGTATACCAACCTGGATTTTCTAGTACGTTACGTAAAATTACGTGCGGTACGTTAGTTGGGTGGTAGCCTTGGCCAATGTACGATTTGAAAACTTTATTTTTGCTTGCTACTGATTTTAAGTAGCTTAGTGTTTCAACTTCAGTACGGCTTTGTCCAACTGTTAGCGGTTGTTCTAGACGAATGCTAGCCGGTACAGTTTGGTCAATGAGCTCTTGCACACTCGATACTTCTAAAGCACTTAGCATATCGCTTACTTGTGCTGGGCTTGGCCCAATATGGCGGCGAATAAAATCTTGCTTTTGCTCTAGTTCTTCAAGAGATTTGGCGTTTGACATGTGTCCAGATTCCTATGATCCAAAAAATGTGGCTACTGCTGATGGGTAAACAGCAATAACTTAAAATTCTTATAATTTAACAGCTTACTTTGTATGGAAAAGTTAACTGTAAAATCATAAAAGCCCCGATATCTAAATAAAACACACGGGGCTTTTAGTTATCTACAAAGAATAATTATTCTTCGTCGATAGTGTGCGAGTAACCTTCAGCGTCTAATAAGTTGTCTAGCTCAGACTCGTCAGATGCTTTAATACGGAATAACCAACCGTCGCCGTAAGCGTCGTTGTTTACTGTTTCAGGTGAGTCTTCAAGTTCTTCGTTAATAGCAACAATTTCGCCACTGATAGGTGCGTAAATGTCTGATGCTGCTTTAACTGACTCTGCTACTGCACAGTCTTCGCCAGCGTCTACTTCGTCGCCAACTTCTGGTAATTCAACAAATACCATGTCGCCAAGAAGCTCTTGCGCATGCTCAGAAATACCAACAGTAAATGTACCGTCGCCTTCGTTACGAACCCACTCGTGTGAAGGTGCGTATTTTAACTCGCTAGGAATGTTGCTCATTTTATTTGTCCTTTGGTTTATATTGGGAGGATATCAATCACTGTAATTACACTGATTGATATAACCAAATTATTTAAATTATTGATTTACCGTTACGTACAAAGCTAGGCTTTACTACTTTAACGTTTACTAATTTTTTACGCATTTCTACTTGAGCTGTATCGCCTGTTGAACGTGGTACACGTGCAAGGGCTACACTAAAACCAAGTGTTGGTGAGAAAGTACCTGAGGTAATAACCCCTTCACCACCATCAACAATTACTTTAGAACCGCTACGCAAAACGCCTTTTTCTTCAAACACTAAGCCAACTAGTTTGTCAGTGCTTTTTTCTGCGCGTTGCTTAACAAGTACGTCACGGCCAATAAAGTCACGATCTTCTGGTTCCCATGCAATGGTCCATGCCATGTTAGCTGCAAGTGGTGATACGCTTTCGTCCATATCTAGGCCGTAAAGGTTCATACCTGCTTCTAAACGTAGCGTGTCGCGTGCACCTAAACCAGCAGGCTTAACACCTGCGTCTAGCAGTTGTTGCCATAAATCGGCTGCTTGGTCGTTCGGTACTACTATTTCGTAACCGTCTTCGCCAGTATAACCCGTTGTGGCAATAAATAAATCACCTACTTGAACACCAAAAAACGGCTTCATACCTTCAACAGCGGCTTGTTGCTCAGCATTTAAAAGAGTAGCTGTTTTTGCTTTAGCGTTAGGCCCTTGCACTGCAATCATTGCAAACTCTGGGCGCTCTGTAACAGTTACGTCAAAGTCGCTCGATACGTTAGCTAAATGCGCTAGGTCTTTTTCGCGCGTTGCTGAGTTAACAACTAGGCGGTAAAACGTTTCACTAAAGAAATAAATAATTAAGTCGTCTATTACACCGCCTTGCTCGTTAAGCATGCCTGTGTAAAGCGCTTTGCCTGGTACGGTTAATTTTGCAACGTCGTTAGCTACTAGCTTACGTAAAAATGCTTTTGCTTGAGGCCCTTCAATATCAACAATAGTCATGTGTGATACGTCAAACATACCTGCGTCGGTACGTACGCTATTGTGTTCTTCTATTTGTGAGCCGTAGTTGATTGGCATTTCCCAGCCATGAAAATCAACCATTTTTGCGCCCGCTTCTAGGTGCTTAGCATGTAGTACAGTTTTAGAAGTCATAACATTCCTTCACGTTTAAATTAACCCTGTTTAGGGCGTGGCTTAAATAGATATAAAAACAGGTAAACATTGTTATGCTCGCCTGTTGTTTTTATTCGTTATGCGGCTTCACTATGCATAAGTGCAAAGCCTTGCGCTTGCATGTAGCTTTGCCATTTTTGTAATTCTTGTTGTTTAGCTACTAATACAAAGTGTTGTTCGTCGTTTTTATCAATGGCGGTAATAAATACATCACCGCTTTGTGCACCGTAGCAAAGTTGCGCGTCAGAAAGGCGCAAACCTGGTGTTAATTTAAAAGCATTAACTAGGGTATCAAATGCGCTGTCGCCACTTAAAATAAAGCTTGCTAGGTCGGTGCGTACTACATAATCAATATCAAAACGTAATTGCTGCTCGTTTATAAGCGCTTGTAGTTGAAGGCTTGCGTTGTGTGGTAGTACGAATCTAAAGGCGGTTTCGCTAAAGTAATAAACTGCAAAACTGTAGTCAGAATTATAGTCGCCATCAAGCGTGCCTTTTAAGCCTAAACCGCTGGCGGTAAGCTTAGTTAAATCAAGGCCTAAAATAGTGCTTAAAAATACACTGGTTTCGGTTCCGCTAAAATCCATTACAACGTGATTGTTGTTAGTTTGCAAAGCGTTAGTAACCGCACTACTTGCGTTGCTGTGGCGGGCAAACATTATTGGGTTAAAAGTCATAACAAACACCTGTGTATTTTCGATTACAAAAGTATATTGCCCACGTCTATCAACAACAAATTGTAATTATTTATCAATTGATAAATAATACTTATATATATGGCTATATAAATTGTAATTTTAAATATGAAAAACATATCAACAGACGGTTTACGTACTTTTGTAATGGTAGTTGAAATAGGTGGCTTTGCTAAAGCAGGCGATTTACTTGGCCTGTCGCAACCTGCTGTAAGTTTGCAAATCAAGCGCTTAGAAGACGTGCTTGGCTATAAACTATTTAAAAAACAAGGGCAGCGCCAAGTATTAAACCAGTACGGCGAGCTATTATTGCCTATGGCAAAACAAATGATGCAACACAACGATGCTATTTTGCAGCAGTTCACCTCAGAAAACATTGCAGGTAAAGTGCGCTTGGGTATTCCGAGCGAATTTGCAGCGCGTATTTTACCCTCAATTATTGGCGACTTTGTGGCGCTCTACCCTGAGGTGTCGTTAGAGGTTAAGTCGCGTTTAAGTAAGCATTTGCTTTCGGCTTCTCGCCAAGATCAGTTTGATTTAGTACTTGCGCTAAATGAGCGACTCAACTCTGATAAGTTTCCTATTTTTATGCAAGACGAACTAGTGTGGGTGGGCGACCTGTCACTTGCGCATAATGAGGTGGTTACCCTAGTTACCGCACCAGAGGGATGTATTTATCGTCGCCGTGCTACTGATGCATTAAAAAGTGCAGGCATTAAATACCGAATAGTTTATAGCAACGCCGATTTAACCGGCCTTATTGCTGCATTAAAAGAAGGCTTAGGTATTACGGTACTTGCCAAAAGTACAGTACCGAGTGAGCTTAACTATCAGGTTCAAACCAAGCATTTACCAGCTCTTGGTAATATTGGTATTAGCTTGGTTAAAAGTTCGGGTGAGTCGGAAAATGCGGTAGATAAACTCGCTGAATTTATAGCTCTACGCTTGGGCTAGCGCTTACGTAGCACATATAATTCGTTCAGCCTTTATAGTTAGTAAAACAATTACAAAACAATACAAAAGAAACAATTTAGTTAATTAAGTTGCATAAGCAGGTATTTTTAGTTCTATTAAACTGAATAATTAAATAGTTAATAACATTGATTCGTATTCGTTAACGTGTTCAAATTGCGCCAATTAAGATAATTGACATGATTAGGAACACAATGAACCCTAAGTTTTTAGTATCTACTTTGGCAACTGCGGTTGCTTTGTCTTTTAGTGCTACTGCAATAGCAAAAGACACCAGCAATAAAGAACAACGCTTTGAACAAATTACTGTTATTGGCTCTCAGCAGGCAATTAACGATATTCCTGGTTCAGCTACGTTTATTTCTGAAGAAGATCTGCAGAAATTCCAGTTTACCGATATTTCTCGCGTTTTAGCGTCTGTTCCGGGCGTTTACGTGCAAGAAGAAGACGGTTATGGCCTTCGTCCTAATATTGGTATGCGCGGTACAGGTACTGGCCGTAACGATAAAATATCAGTAATGGAAGACGGTGTATTAGTTGCACCAGCACCATATTCAGCACCTTCTGCATACTACTTCCCTACTATGGGTCGTATGGAATCTATTGAAGTATTAAAAGGCGCAGCCTCAGTTAAGTACGGCCCGCGTACTACAGGTGGTGTTTTAAACTTACTTTCGCGCAGCTTACCAACTGAGCCAAATAGCTCAAAAGGTATGGTAGATGCAGCCCTTGGTAGCGACGGTTACTACAAAGGCCACGCTTACTTTGGTAAAGAAAAAAATAACACAGCGGGTTTAATTGAAGTATTTACTTACGGCGCAGACGGCTTTAAAGAGCTGCCAGTAGGCAATGACAACACCGGCTTTGAAAAAACAGATTTACTATTAAAGTTTGGCCATACGTTTGGTCAAAACGATGCGCATAATCTTGAGCTAAAAATTAAGTACTCTGACGAAACATCAGACGAAACATACATGGGCTTAACTGACGAAGACTATCAAGAAAGTCCTTACCGTCGTTATGCTGCATCGCAAAACGATGAAATGAATACTCGCCACAACGCATACCAACTTAACTACGCGTACCGTTTTGGTGATGGCTATGAGTTTTTAGCTACGGCTTACTTAAACGATTTTCATCGTAACTGGTATAAAGCCAGCAGCGTAGGTTTAAGTACTCTTGAGCAGTACAGCGATTTTGAAGCAAACCCAACAAGCGAAGGCATTGAAGGTATTGGTGTTAAAGCTAATAACCGCGACTACCAAGCTAAAGGTATTCAGTCTGAATTACATATTCCTGCAGGCGATCACTATGTGACTGTTGGCGTACGTTACCACGAAGACGAAATGGATCGTTTTCAGTGGGAAGACAAATACACACTTAATCAAGACCTAAGCTTAACGCTTACAGAGCAAGGCGTTCCGGGCTCTGATAGCAACCGCGTAGATAGTGCAGAAGCAAGCACCTTGTTTATTCAAGACGAGTGGACAATTGACGCTTTAGTAGTAAGTGCAGGTCTTCGTTATGAAGACATTACTATTACTCGTGAAGAGTGGTCTAAATCAGATCCAACACGCAGCAACGGTTTAACTAAAGATGTGTCGAACGACACTGAAATTTTAGTGCCGTCACTAGGTGCTACTTACACACTTAACGAAAGCGTAACGCTACTTGCGGGCATTCAAAAAGGGTATGCACCAGCAGCACCTGGTAATGCTGACCAAGAAGAAGAAGAAAGTGTAAACATTGAGTTTGGCTCTCGCTTTAATATGGATGGCTTTAGCGGTGAAGTAATTGCCTTTTACTCAGACTACGACAACATGCACGGTAACTGTACTGCAGCGGTTGGTTGTAGCGACGACAACATTGGCGACCAATACAACTACGGTGAAGTAGAAGTAGCAGGCTTTGAATTTAGTGCAGCACGTACGTTTGCAACTGATACAGCTATGTTCCCAGTTAAATTAACGTACACCTACACAGACTCTGAGTTTAAAAACGATTTTGATTCAGAAATTTGGGGCGCGGTAGAAAAAGGCGATGCAATGCCTTACGTACCAGAAAACCAAGTAGCGTTATCGTTAGGTGCTGAGTTTTCTGCGTTTGTAGTTAACAGCCAAATACGTTACGTATCTGATGCGCATGCTAACTTAACGCAGTCGGGCTTAAACGCAATTGATAGCCGCGTAGTATGGGATTTAGCCGCTAAATACTTAATCGATGAAAATCAAAAAGTATACCTAAACGTTGATAACTTGTTTGATAAAACATACGTTGCTAACCGTTCAAACGGTGGCATTCAGCCAGGTAAGCCGCGTACTGTACAGATGGGCTACACATACTCATTCTAACGAGTTAAATAACTCTCTAGCTGCGTTAAAAATAACTCATATAAGAACAACTATATTTCGTTATTTTTGCCTTGCTATAGAGTTATTTTCCTATCGCTTTAATAGAGCATCAATTCAGTACAATTGGTGCAAAGTTAAAGCGTAAATTACAGACACAAAAAAGCCGAGATTGAATTTCAATCTCGGCTTTTTAATACATAAAACTTATCGTTTTATATATTAGTTATTTGCGTTACGTTGGCGTAATACTTCAAACAAACAAATACCCGTGGCTACCGATACGTTTAAGCTTGAAACAGTACCCGCCATTGGGATTTTAACGAGCATATCGCAATGCTCACGCGTTAAGCGTCGCATGCCCTCGCCTTCTGCGCCCATAACAATAGCCATTGGCCCCGTTAAGCTTGCGTCAAATACATGGTTATCAGTTTCGCCAGCGGTGCCTACAACCCATACGCCTGCATCTTTAATTTCGCGAAGCGTACGTGCAAGGTTAGTCACTTGAATAAGCGGTACTGTTTCGGCTGCGCCACAGGCCACTTTACGTGCGGTACCGTTAAGCTTAGCCGACTTATCTTTAGGTACAATCACAGCGTGAACACCTGCCGCGTCTGCACTACGTAGGCATGCGCCTAAGTTATGCGGATCGGTAATACCATCAAGCACAAGTAAAAACGGTGTGTCTTCACGAGCGATTATCGCATCAAGATCTTTTTCATTAAACGTTGGCGCTGCTTTTACGTTAGCAATAATACCTTGATGCTGCTCACCTTTTGATTTGCTATCAAGGGCTTTACGCTGCATAAACTGTACTGAAATACCAAATTTACGTGCTTCATCAATAATCGGAGTTGAGCGTTTGTCGTCACGACCTTTAAGGGCGTAAATTTCTACAAAGCGCTCTGGTTCGCTTTCTAAAATTGCTTCAACAGAATGAAAGCCAAAAATTAATTCATTACTCACGTATTGTCTGCTCCTGGGCTAGTACGTTTGCGGGCATTTTTGCCTGCTCTTTTAGGCTTTTTAACGGCCTTCTTCTTTGGTTTTTTCTTTACGGCAGAGTCTGCTGCTTTTTTATCTGCAGGTTTTGTTGCAGACTTATTTGCAGGCTTGCCTTTATCTTTATTTGCTGGCTTTTTTTTACCTTTTGGTTTGTCATCGCTGTGCGACTTTTTACCTGGTACTTTGCCTGCTTTTAATTGCGAACGCACACTTGCTGGCGCATGCTCAGACTTACCTGAACCTTTTTTTGGTGCACGACGACGTGAGTATCTGTCTTGTGCAACATCGCCTTTAAGCGTTAAGTTTATACGGCGATCGTCTAAACTAACCGACGCAACTTTAACTGTTACCTTATCGCCAAGGCGATAAACTTTGTGAGAGTGCTCACCTATTAGGGTGTGTTTTGCAGCATCATGCGCAAAAAACTCGTCGCCTAAATTAGTAACGTGAATAAGCCCATCAATTTGTAAATCGTCTAAACGAATAAACAAACCAAAATTGGTGACCGATGAAATAACACCATCAAACTCTTCACCTACATGGTCTTGCATAAACTCACATTTAAGCCAATCAGCTACTTCGCGAGTTGCATCATCGGCGCGGCGCTCTGTTGTAGAACACTGCTCACCTAGTTGATCAACTTCATCGTCGGTATAAGCGTATTCGCCAGACGTTTGCTGACCTTGTGCTTTTATTACTGCTTTAATAGCACGATGCACTACTAAATCTGGGTAACGACGTATTGGCGATGTAAAATGCGCGTAAGCCGATAACGCTAAACCAAAGTGACCAATGTTATCTGGCTGATATACAGCTTGTTTCATTGAACGCAGTAACATAGTTTGAATAAGTTCAGCTTCTGGGCGGTCACCTAGTCGCGCTAATACTTGCGTTATTTCTTTTGGTGTTGGCTCGTCGCTTAATGTACTTTCAATACCTAACTCGCCTAAAAACTTAGTAAAGTTACCTAGTTTTTCTTGGTCTGGTTCGTCATGCACGCGATAAAGCGCGCTTGCTTCGTGCTTTTCAAGAATTTTAGCCGCTGATACGTTGGCTAAAATCATACATTCTTCAATGAGTTTGTGCGCGTCGTTACGAATAACAGGCACTATTGATTCTATTTTACGCTGAGCGTTAAATACAAAACGTGTTTCTAGGGTTTCAAACTCTATGGCACCACGGTCTTGGCGTGCAGCTTTAAGTGCCATGTACATTTGCTGTAAATCAGTTAAATGTGGCACAACGGCTGAGTATTCTTCGCGTAGTTTTTCGTCGTTTTGTAAAATGGCATTTACTTTGGTGTAAGTTAAACGTGCATGCGAGTTCATTATCGCTTCGTAAAACTTATAACCGGAAAGTTTACCCGCACTCGACACGGTCATTTCGGCAACCATACATAAGCGATCTACTTTTGGATTAAGCGAACATAATCCGTTAGAAAGCACTTTTGGTAGCATCGGAATTACTTGCTCAGGGAAATACACTGAGTTACCACGCAAAATTGCTTCTTTGTTAAGCGGCGTGTTCATTCCTACGTAATGCGATACATCGGCAATAGCAACCCATAAGCGCCAGCCACCTGATTTTTTAGGTTCACAGTATACGGCGTCATCAAAGTCGCGTGCATCTTCGCCATCAATAGTTACAAGTGGTAAATCACGTAAATCTACGCGACCTTGTTTGTCAGCTTCTTCAACAAATTCACCTAGATGAGCAACTTGTGCTTCAACTTCTTCTGGCCATACATGTGGAATATCGTGATTGCGCAGTGCAACTTCAATTTCCATACCTGGGGCTAAATGCTCACCAAGTACATCTATAACTTTACCTACCGCGTTCATGTTACGGCTTGGGTTTTGCGTAATTTTAACCTGCACCATTTGGTTATGGCGGGCACCGTTTTCGTTGCCTGGTAAAATCATTATATCTTGCGTTATGCGCGGGTCTTCAGCGACTACAACAGCAACACCGTGCTCAACAAAGTAACGGCCAACAATTGGCGCGCGCTCGTTAGTAAGCACTTTTATAATACGTGCATCGCATTTTGAGCCAGAACCACGTTTAGTGCCTTTAGCTAGTACAATGTCGCCATGTAACACCATATTCATTTGGTGCTTAGCAATAAACCAATCTTTACTCTCGCCTTCAACTTCTAAAAAGCCGAAACCGTCTCTGTGGCCTATTACTTTGCCTTTGGTTAAACCGGCTTCGTCAATTAGGGCGTAGCATTTAAATTTATTGAAATACAGCTGTCCGTCACGCTCCATAGCGCGAAGGCGGCGTTTAAATGCTATTTGGCGTTCGTCATCGTTTACTGCTAGTTCTTCACATAATTGCGCGTAGTTAGCAGGCTTTGAACGCTCTTGAAGGTGAGTAAGTATAAACTCACGACTAGGGACTGGGTTTTCGTACTTTTCTTGTTCTCGACTGAGATTTGGATCTTGGTTTGACATTCACTATCTTGTTAGTTGGTTATGTAGGTATTTTAACCCATATAGTTATAATGAGACAGGTAAAAGCTATTAAACTTTTAAGAAAGCACTTTTACCTTGCTGTATAGTTTAAAAATCTAGCGCAATGGGGCTTAACGATCCCTTAACTGCAAAGTGTTTAGTCATCTCGTAGCAATGCCAAAACCTATACTATTTTTTTTGTAGGTTTTTCCACAGCAGTTTACTTATATTATCAATAAAGCTTGGGTCTTCTTCTTTCATCGTAAGTAAAATCTGCTTATTCATTTGTGTTTTATTTTGAGCGTAAATCCAACGATTTTTATTAAATTGCTGGGCAAACTCAAGTGCACCCGCTTGTAGTTCGTCGTTATTTGCAAACACAGCTTCAACTACTTTGTTCTCTAGCAACTGCTGTGCACCAACCCGCTCTCCTGACATAGCTAGACGATTAAAGAAGGTTTGCGAAATAGCCTTATTAATTATAGGAAACATCGACGGAACAAATGGCACCATTACATCCACTTCAGGAAAACAAAAAAAGCCTTTGTCTGATTTCATAAATCTAAAGTCGCACGCACACGCAAGTACAGAACCATTACCATAGGTATGCCCGTTTAACGCAGCAATAATAGGCATAGGAAAAGTAACTATGCGTTTAAATAAGTCACTTATTTGAATCATAAAGTCTGAAATTGCTGCAGGTAAAATACTTGGATTAGACATCCATTGGAGGTCGATACCCAATGACCAGTTTTTATCACTTGAAGACGTTAAAATAACTGACTTAATATTTTGTTCTGCTTCAATGTGGTCTAGGTGTAAATTAAACTCAGCCAAAAACGCTGGGTTGTGGCGGTTTTCAGCGGTATTCATGGTGAGTATAGCGATATTATTTTTAGTTGTTAGTTCTATTAAATTTGCCATTAAAACCTCTTTTAGCGCGTTTTAAGCTAATTTTAAGCGCTGTTCGTTACTTTTACATATCATAGTAATACTTTGCTTATAATTTATAAACCCACTGATTAAAGCCACCCTTTTTGTTTAGCTATACGCGCAGCATCTATGCGGTTAGTAGCGTTTAATTTTGCAATGGCATCAGATAGGTAGTTACGCGTAGTCCCTTCGCTAATAAATAACTGCTTGGCTATGTCGCTTGTTTTAAGGCCATCGCTTGCAAGTTTAAGGGCTTTGCGTTCTTTATCGGTAAGTGGATCTGCGTCGTCTAATGCATTAATAGCAAGCTCTGGGTCAATTACCTTTTGTCCCTGCATTACTTTTTTAAGCGCATTTATTAACTCTTCACTTGGTGCTTCTTTTAAAATAAAACCTTTAACGCCAGTCGTAAGCGCTCGCCTAATATAACCCGCACGAGAAAATGTAGTCATAATAACCATTTTTATAGCAGGAAATTTAGCGGCTATTTTTTCGCTAAGCTCTATACCATTCATGGTTGGCATTTCTATATCGGTTAAAATTATATCGGGATGTAAATCACTATCAAGTGCCTCAATTGCATTAAGTGCATCTTGCCCGTTACTTGCTTGCCCAATAATCTCAATATTAAAATCAAGCCCTAACAATGCTGCTACTGCGTCGCGTACAAGCGCCTGATCTTCCACTAAATATACTCTGATCATTATAAATCCTTAGCTGTAATTGGCAGCACTACTTTTAAAGTAAAATTATCGCCACAGGTAAATGCTGCACTGCCATTTAGTTGCTCTGCTCGCTCTTTAATACCATTTAGGCCATTGCCCGAATTCAATGTACTGCACGGACCATGGTCAATTACGGTTATAAGTAACTGCTGCGCTGTTTGTTCTATATTTATTTCGCAATTTTTTGTGTTGCTATGGCGTAATAAGTTAGTAACTGCTTCTTTAATTATAAGGCCTGCTATACCCTCTACTTTAGCGGGCAGAGCATTTAAAACCACATTAAATGAAACGTTAAATCCTTGCTCTATTAACCTTTGCTTTAACTGTGCTACTTGGCTGACAAGATTAAGCTGTTTTAAATCACTTACGGCGCTTCTTACATCGCTAAGTAACTGCCTTGCCAAATCGGCCACTTGTGCAATTTCGCTATTTGCTTGAGCGTAGCGCTCTCCTTGGTTTAATTTATTAGCAAGCTCAGCTTTTAAAGCAATAGATGAAAGTGAATGACCTAAAATATCATGCAAGTCGCGAGCTATTCGTTCTCGCTCTGCAATAGCTGCTAATTGCTCTAGTTGGTTAGCGCTTTCTTGTTCGCGCTTTTTGTATAAGCTTTCTCTTTTTGCTGCAATACCGTAACTAAATAATGTGGCGCATAGAATCAAAGCAACGCCTAAAAAGTATTGAACCTTACCTATATCTCCAAGATATGTGCTTAATAAAACCGTGAATATAATTGCGATCGCAGCATAAATTCTTTGACGGTAGCTGTAAGAGTAGCCTGCTATATAGGCTACGAAACCAAATAAAGTAGGCGTACCTGTGGTGTAAAAAGTAGCGCAAAAACAAATTAAGAGCATGGCTACAAATAACTTAGTCACCCCTGCGCTTTTACAGTTTATTGCTTTTACATACAAAAGAATAAAAGCAATATAGAAGGCTAAAGACATAACAATTTGGTTAACTGTAAAGCTCGAAAAATTAATTATTAGCGGGAGTAAATAAAAGCCGGTAAAAATTAAATGTCCATATTTCCAAAAACCTTTATCGCTTTGTTGAGAAAAGCTGCTTAACGAGCTCATACTAATACCTCTGGCATATTATTTTTACTTATAGCACTATTTTTATTAATAAATATAAATAACATAAAAATGCATACCAGCATAAAGCAACCTGCGTACGTAATAGTAAAACTTAACGCCTCTAGCACTTCATTAATAGTTAAGCTGATTAAAATTAAAGAATTCATAATTACCTCCTGTTGAGTAAGGTAACTATGCCCGCGTACAAAAATAATAAGAGTGTGAAGTGTCATCAACTTTAATGACTTTTGTCATGCGGAAAAAATTCATCTTAAGAATTTTTAAGCAATGTTAATATATTCAAAAAGTACAACAAGGAAACTAAATGCAGCCTCAGCAACAAAGTTTAATTTATTTACACATAGCGGTATTACTTTTTGGCGGGACCGCTTTATTTGCCAAACTTATTGGTTTAAATGCTTTAGATATTACCGTTTACAGAACTGCAATTGCAGGAATGGCTATTTTAGCCATGCTTTATTTTCAAAAAAAACAAATTAAACTCAACAAACCTAAAGACTATCTTATTGCGTTATTTTTAGGTGTTGCGGTGGGTATTCACTGGGTTACCTATTTTGCTGGTATGCAAATGGCTGGTATAACTATTGGAATGCTGGCATTTTTTAGCTACCCCGTAATGACGGTGTTTTTAGAACCCTTATTTAATAAAAGCAGGCCAAAAGCAAAAGATATAATAAGTGCAGCGGTGGTTGTTTTAGGTATTTACTTATTAGTACCAAGTGCAAACTTGGGCGATGATGTAACCCTAGGTGTAATAACAGGTGTGATATCAGCATTGTTTTTTTCAATAAGAAACATTACTCATAAGCGCTACTTTAGCCAATATGGCGGGCCGCAAACGATGTTTTATCAAACCTTAGTGGCAAGCATTATGTTGTGTGCATTTATAGAAGTACCAGTGTATGAGGTTAGCAATCATGACCTGATTTTAATTGCTGTAGCGGGTGTTATATTTACAGCTACACCGCACTCGTTATTTGCAGCAAGTTTAAAGCATTTATCAGCGGCAACTGCGGGGTTAATTTCTTGCTTGCAGCCACTTTATGGCACCATACTGGCTATAGTAATTATTCATGAACGTCCTACTGTTATGACGTTAGTTGGTGGAGCACTCATAGTGAGTGCCGCTTGTTTTGAAACGTGGTCAATCACTAAAAAGGCTCGACAATGAAAGTATTTGCACACCGTGGTGCCAGTGGGGATTTTCCTGAAAACACCAAAAGCGCTATTTTAGAAGCGTTAAAAGTATGTGTTGATGGTATTGAAGTAGATATTCAAAGTTCCTTCGATGATTACATGGTAATACACGATTCATGGCTTGATAGAACCACCAGCGGTAAAGGCAGGGTGAGTAACTTTACCGCTCATGAGCTCTCTAAGCTTGATGCTGGAAATGGTGAAAAAATTCCTACTCTTCAGCAGCTGTTTGATTGGAATAACAATAAATCTTTATTAAATATTGAGCTTAAACACACGTTTGCACTAGAAAGGTTTGTGGCTCAATTAGAACAAAACATTGAAGCTAAAAAAATATCGAAAACCAATATTTTAGTATCATCGTTTGATCATCATCAACTACAGTGGCTTAAAAACAAGCTACCATGGCTTAAAATAGGCGCCCTTACTTCTTCTATTCCAATTAACTATGCAAAGTTTGCTAGTGATTTAAACGCTTATAGCGTACATGCAGATAAAACCTTTATAAATAAGGCCTTTGCAGAGGATGCAAAAAAAAGAGGCCTAAAGATTTATGCTTATACAGTCGATAGGGAAGAAGATATAGCGCTAATGCTTGAGTATGGCATAGACGGAATTTTTACAAATTACCCAGCGCGAACCAAAGCTTACTTGTTGTCGTTACAAAAAGGCTAACTTACATTCCCCTCACTTAAATAACAATCGTAGGGCTTGAGCATAATGAGTGGTTTCATGAAAATTTATAACTATATAGAGCAAACATTCTTTTTTACGTTAACCCGTAAAATAGTCGGTAATTTAAGTTTTGTATTATTGTTCCAAGCAATTACGTTATTTTGGCTGCATCAGAGTTTAAGCGAACAACAGCAAAGTACAGGGCTATTTTGGCTGCTTACGCTTGTGATTATATCTGGTTTTATTTTTACTCTTTTTTATATGCGTTTTTTAATTGTTCGCCCTGTTACTGCTATGCGCGATACTTTGATAGAAATAAACCAACAAGATGCAAATTTAGCAGCAAAACTTCCCCACTTTTCGTATGACGAATTTAAAGATTTAAGTTCACAATACAATATATTTACTGCCCATTTAAGTGAGTTACTCAGCACAACATATAACAGTGCTCAAGCGAGTGCACACAGCAATACACAAGTCACTGAATCAATGAAAAATACTGAGCAATCAAGTGAGCAACAAATACAGTTAAGCCACAGTATTATTAATGCCAGTATGCAAATAACCCAAAGCTTACAAGACATAGTAAATAATACAGATAGCGTACATAACGTTAATAATGAACACCTTAACTTTGTAAAACTATCTGCGTCAGAACTCGCTGCTTTAGTAGAGCAGGTAAAACTTATTACTAATATGCTAGGTAGCTTTTCAAATACAATTGCGGGACTAAAAGAGAACAGTGAAAACATTCGTAGTATTTTAAAAATGGTTGAAGAGTTTTCTGATCAAACTAATTTGTTAGCCCTCAACGCCGCAATAGAAGCAGCTAGAGCGGGTGAAGCTGGCAGAGGATTTGCCGTAGTTGCAGACGAAGTACGCACGCTTTCAATAAAGGTAAGTGGCGCAACTAGGCAGATTAGCGACTTTATAAGTCAGATGAATGATTTGGTAAACGAGACAAATAAAGAGTCAGAGCAATTAATGACTCACTCTAATAACGCACAAAGCTCAATTAGTGCAACCTGTGATGGCTTTACTAAAATGCTTAGTGAGTTTGAGCACAACCAGCAGCAGCTGCAACAAATAGCCAGTGCTGTACATTTGCTTGAGGGCACCCAAAGTACGACTCACCAATCGGTAGAGCAAATCGTAGCTTTAGGGGAGCAAGCTAAACAACAAATAGATACGGCATTAGCCGACAGCGAGCAATCTCAACAGCTAAGCTTACAAACCCAACAACAGTTAAAGCGCTTTGTGCACTAAGAAGCGTTTTCGGGCTCAGAGAAATATGGTAAATTACGCAGCTATTAATTTAAGTGTGTAAAGCGTGTGAGCAACCCTACCCCAGACTATGAAAAATTAGCCCTGCAAATAAAAACCTGGGGGCAAGAGCTTGGCTTTAGCGAAGTGGGCATTACTGATATTGACTTATCTAAGCACGAAGCCCAATTGCAACGTTGGCTTGATGCAGGCTACCACGGCTCGATGGATTATATGGCTGCCCACGGTATGAAACGCGCCCGCCCTGCTGAATTAGTGCCTGGTACACAGCGTGTTATATCCGTAAAAATGAATTATCTCCCTCCCGATGCTGGCTTTGCAAAAACCTTAAAAAATAAAGAAAAAGCATATATAAGCCGCTATGCATTAGGTCGTGATTACCATAAATTAATGCGTAATCGTTTAAAAAAACTCGGCCAAAAAATAGAGCAAGAAGTTGGCGAGTATGGCTTTAGACCCTTTGTAGATTCAGCCCCTGTACTTGAGCGTCAACTTGCCGAAAAAGCCGGTTTAGGGTGGCGTGGTAAGCATTCGTTATTAATAAACCAAGAAGCAGGATCATGGTTTTTTTTAGGCGAGCTATTTATTGATTTACCTCTACCAATTGATGCAGAAAACACCTTTGAAGGCTGCGGAAAATGTGTTGCTTGTATTACTCTTTGCCCAACAGGTGCAATTGTAGAGCCCTACGTTGTTGATGCACGTAAATGTATATCGTATTTAACCATAGAACACCAAGGGCCAATACCAGAGCAGTACCGTTCTTTATTAGGTAATCGTGTTTATGGTTGTGATGATTGTCAGTTAGTATGTCCTTGGAATCGTTATGGACAAATAACTGACGAAAATGATTTTCATCCTCGCACTCAATTAAAAGATAAAGATTTACTTGAGCTGTTTGCCTGGGATGAGCCTACATTTTTAAAAAATACCGAAGGCAGCCCTATTCGTCGCATTGGTCACGAACGTTGGTTACGTAATTTAGCAGTTGGTTTAGGTAATGCAGAGTTCAGCCCCGCTATTATTAATGCCCTACAAGATAAAAGCCAAATATGCAGCGAACTTGTTTTAGAGCATATTGAATGGGCACTTGCTCAGCAAAACGATAAACAACGATTACAAATTCGTAAAACAGCTAGGTTAATTAGAATTGTAGAAAAAGGCTTACCAAGGGATGCATAGCACCGCTTAAGTAAACCTTTATATTGCGAAGTAACTAGTTTTTCAAAAGTAACGATAGATCTTGTTCTATCTCTGTAAAGGCTGCTTTGACTTGTTTAACAGACTCTTCTCTTGCTACTGAGTTTTGGATAGTTTCATCTACTTTTTTATAAATAAACACCTCCTGATCTTCATCCAGTCCCATTGATGGGATACGTTCTTCGAGCTCTTCTTGTAACTGTTTAAACACTTTTTCGTTGTTTTGACGGTTTTCATTCAACAAGCTAATTAAGCTATGAAACTTACTATGAACAGTACTTGCTACGGCATTAAGTTTCGCTCGTTGTGATTCAAGCATTTTCTTGGTCATAATGGCGCGTAGCTGCTGCTCGGTAACACTGACAATAAAACATACGTGGTCGCGTATACGACCATGCTTATCAGGGTCATGATCGGGCATATTTAAAATGAGTAAGCTAATCAATTCATAGTTAACTAAAATTCGGTGCGAAAACTCATGTAAGCGCCCTTTGTTTTTCAGCATTTCAAATAGCTCCACCACAATAGGTGAACACACGCCGTTTAGCGCAAAGTGGCTAATTTCATTATTTTCTCTAAATTCTACATTGCTTTGTAAATCAAAAGACTGCAGACAATCTACAAGCGCTTTACCTAGCTCTTGAGGATCGTTAATAAAGCCTATGTTTTCAACGTAGTTAACTATTTGCCCCATTTCACTGCTATTGGCCATTGCATTAAATGCAGTTGATGTTGCATCTTCAACTTGCTTTTCTAGACTTTGCTTTTCAACGAGTACTTGATTTAAATTTTTAAGCTTAGATTTAAGTTCGTCATGGCCAAAAGGTTTTACAATATAATCTTCTGCGCCAACAGAATAGCCTTCCATGCGTTCTTCAACAGTGCCGCGAGCAGAAACAAACATAACAATAATGTGTGCGGTATTTGGATTTGCTTTAAGTGCTTTACATACTTCATAGCCGTTCATTTGCGGCATACTTACGTCGAGTAATATAACCTGAGGCATATAACCTTCAACCATGTTTAAACACTCAGGACCATTTGTTGCTACTTGTAATTCAAAATCAAGCTCCTCTAAAATTTCCTCAATAATTTCAAGGTTAAAGGGTTCGTCATCAACGGCAAGTATTTTAGTTAAGGCCATAATTTATCATCCATTCAAATTCTTTAAAAAGTTACTTGGTATGCCAAAAAACAATTAATTAGTGTGTTGTATTAACTGATCTTCAGCTAAATGCTCGTCTAAGTTTATTTCTAATGGCACTTGTATAGATATAGTTGCACCACCATTTTCGTTGTTACGTGCAGTGATTTCACCTTGGTGTAAAGATACAAACTCTCTACACAATGCAAGGCCTAACCCTGTGCCACCAGCACCACTATTTGTTTTACTGCTTTGCACAAACTTAGTAAAAATATGCTCCAACTCATCTTCTGGTATACCGACCCCATTATCGGTAACCTCTATAGTAGCAAGCTTATTATCTGACTCTAAATTTACCCGTATTTTACTTTTAGGTTCGCTAAATTTAAGTGCGTTACCTAGTACGTTTCGAAGTAACTGGTTTATTTGCTCTTCATCACATTGTGCAATTACAGGTAATGGCTGTGCGGTAAATATAATCTCAATTTCTTTTTCCATTGCCGTACCAGACACATCATCAATACTTGTTTTAATAATATTCGCTAAATTATAGGGACGAGGGTTAAATGGAAACTTGCCTACATCTAGCTTAGATAGGTCGAGTAAATTATTTAGTAACGACAGTAAACGCTCACCACTACTCTCTATTCGCGATAAATACTTAATGAGTTTTTCTTTTGCAAAATCTCCAGCTTCTAATTTACTTAAACCAAAACGAGAAAAGCTTAAAATAGAGTGCATAGGTGTTCGAAGTTCATGCGACATGTTTGCTAAAAATTCTGATTTACTTAAGTTTGCAGCCTCAGCCACATTTTTAGCATGCTCGAGTTGTGAAGTACGTGCTCTTACTTGCTCTTCAAGAACATCTTTTGCTTCAAGTAATAAATCCTCTTTTTGCTTAAGATGGGTTACATTTTTAAATATGACCGCAAGTGCTATTTCGCCATGGTGATCTATCTCATTAAAAGAGCCAACTAAGGGTATATAACCTCCTGCTGTTTTAGATAAACGTAAATCGCAGCTAAATTGTCGATTACTATTTAATGTCGAAATCTTATCTTTAATACCTAAAATTGAATCATCATCTAAAAAATCAAATACTGATTTACCTTCGAGTTCATTAAACGGTAAGTTAAATAGTCTCAAGCAAGCATCATTAGCTTCTATCACTCTACCGCACTTTTCAAATAACATAATTGCATCGGGCGTATGTTTATAAATAACCTGAAGTAGGCTGTCTTTTTCAATTAGGGCATCAACCGTATCTTGTAGCCTTTCTACAAGCTCTGCGTTATGACGTTTTAATAACTCTGTTTGCCATAATTTATGTATTGATTGTAATAGTGAGCTATCGTTTAAAGGTTTAATAAGTACGTCTTCTACACCTTGACGAATTGCGTCGATCATTGAAACTTGATCAGGGCGTGAGGTAAATAACAAACAACGACAATGCGGTTGAGTTACTTTTAAATTTGAAAAAATTCCTAAACCTGTTCCGTCATCTAAAATAAAATCGCTTATCAGTATATCTATTTGCTTTTCTTTACTAATTTCTAAAGCTTCTGCGGAGGTTGTTGCAGTATGAGTCTCGATATGAGCACCGATTAAGCTATTTTTCATTTTTTCGAGACGTTCAGGAACATGGTCGACGAGTAAAATAGTAGGTAATTGCAAAATATGGTTAGAGCCTAATTCTAATAGGCTCTCTAAAAGAGAAGTAATTTCTTTATTAGAAAAAAATGGGTAGACCACGGTTGCGTCAGGCGCAATATGATTTAGCTCGCTAAACGCAGTTAGTTGTTCACCGCTTTGTGCTTTTGGCGCAAGCAGCATAAAGCGCTCTTGCGCTACTTCGCTTACAAGCGGTTTTATAGAATCAACAGGCACACCATGGGCAACAACAACTAAGTCGTAATCGCCTATATTGGTATACATGTCTAGCATGCTGAAATGAATTAATTCGACCTCACACCCTATTAATTCTAAAAGCACTTTCACACGCATCGCGATGACACTACTACTATCAATAATTAATATTTTTCGAATCATCAAGCCACACTTCAAATTAATAAACTTAATATCCTAATAGCGTAGTCTATTTTTATTTAATTGGCATAAAGCCCTATCGTTATTTTGTAAAAAAATATTACAAGCTTTCAAAAAACAGTTTATTTAAGATGCTTTCCAAAAATAGTCAGGCTGTAGGGCTTGTTATCCATTATGGCAACGCTTGGTAACTCGCCCCATATTTCAAAATCAAAATGCTTAAATAATTTAACACTGGGTAAATTATGACTAAAAATAAAACCAAGCAATACTTTAATATTTAATTGCTTAGCTTGTGTTTGAGCAAATATCATTAGCTTTTTACCAAGCCCTCTACCTTGTGCTTTACGGGTAATGTAAATGCTCATCTCTACTGTGCCATCGTAAGCAGGACGCCCATAAAACGATTTATAACTTACCCAAGCAAGTACTTGGTTATTTTCGCAGTAAACATAAATAGGCCTTTTATCGTTATGGCTATTAAACCAGTCACGCTTTTCGTCAACAGTAACTTCTTCGGTATCTGCAGTTACCATTCGCCCTGCAATGGTTTCGTTATAAATGGCTACAATTTCATTAAGATCATCAATAGTTGCTAAACGGGTTGTCATAGGTCATTCAAAGGTTGATCAATTTGTTTCATATTAGCGTATGATTATCCAATCAAACAATTGAAAAGTTTAGGTAATGTAATGCTAAAAAAAATTATAATAGGATTAATGGCTTTATTTATTAATGCCCCACTCCACGCTGAAACATCATCAACTATTAACCAAACCTCTACCCAAGACTGTCAAGATTTTACCAATGTCGATGTTCGAAAGCTTCGCTCAAAAGAATCTATTAATTTATGCCAATTTAAAAATAAGCCTTTATTAATAGTAAACACGGCAAGCAACTGTGGTTTTACACCCCAATTTAAAGGCCTTGAAGCGCTATATCAACGATACAAAGAACAAGGTTTAGTCGTATTAGGGTTCCCTTCTGATGATTTTTTTCAAGAAGAGGATAGTGAAAAAGAAACTGCAAAAGTATGCTTTGTAAATTATGGTGTAACCTTTCCTATGTTTGCTACAAGCGAAGTGCGTGGTAGTAAAGCGAACCCAATTTTTAAATATTTGAATGAGCAAACTAGCTCTCCAAATTGGAACTTTTATAAGTATTTAGTGTCTGCTGATCGTGAGACGGTTTTACGGTTTAACAGCAAAGCAGCACCTGATTCAGAACAAATGATTGCTGCAATTGAAACTGTGCTTTCTGATAAATAAGTTTATACTGGTACAATTAGTTGAAACTAACTAGAATGATATTTTAATTCGGTTAAAAAAACACCACACTATACTCGGGAGATTTTATGACAGTAGCAAGCGCACGACATATACTTGTAGACAGTGAAGCACAATGCTTAGACTTAAAAACAAAAATTGAGCAAGGCGAAGACTTTGCTGAATTAGCCAAAGCGCATTCAAACTGCCCATCAGGTCAAGATGGCGGTGCTCTTGGTGAGTTTGGTCCTGGTATGATGGTTCCAGAGTTTGATAAAGTTGTGTTTTCAGCTCCAATTAACCAAGTACAAGGCCCTGTGCAAACTCAATTTGGTTATCATTTACTTGAAGTTACTAGCCGTTCAGAATAAATTTAACTGTATCGTAAGTAACGTTTTATAAAAGCCGCTTATGCGGCTTTTTTATGGAGTAATTATGCAATTAATTGGTTCTGTACCTTCACCTTACGTGCGCCGAATTAGAATTTGGGCACAACAAAACAACTGTAAACTAGAGCTTGTGAGTCTTGATATATTTTCTGAGCAAGATCGCCCTACTATTGCCAGTAAAAATCCAGCTCGAAAGATTCCTATTCTGGTAGATGGCGACTTAACACTTAGTGACTCTAATTCTATATTGCGCTATTTACTTGAAAAAACAGGTCAACCAAAACTAACGTGGCCGCAAGAGCACTTACTTACGACTATAAATGCCTGTAACGATTCGCTAGTAGAAATGTTGCTATGTGAACGCTCTGGATTTGACACCAAAAGCGATAAACTCTTTTTTAATTTGCAAAACGAACGAATTGAACAAACATTAAGCTTTTTAAATACCCATTTAAGCGATGAAGAATTTAAAAGCTGTGAATACCTCAACATCAGTTTATACTGCCTGCTTGATTGGATTTGCTTTCGTGAATTAACTGACTTTAGTCAGTATTCAGAGCTTGTTGCTTTTCATAAGCAATATGGCAAGCGTCAAGCAGCAATAGATACTAATCCTCGTCACTAATTTAAAAAGGTAAACACATGAGCGATATCGAAATTGAATCACAACTAGTTAACTTTGTAGAAAAAGTACGTGTTAGCGAAGTAATTTGGGCACTTGGTGCAGAAGATAATGGCTTTGTAGTGTGCGATTCTAACCAATTTGACGAAACTGACGTACTACTGCTTTGGGAAAGTGAAGAAGCAGCTAAAGCGCAATGTAAAGAAGAGTGGAAAGACTACAGCCCTGTAGAAATAAATCTTGATGAATTTTTAGATGCATGGGTTGAAGATTTAAATGAAGATAACGCACTTGTTGGCATTAACTGGAATGATGACCAAGTATGTACAGAGATTGAACCTACTGGTTTAGCTCGCGCATTAAGTGAATAATACTTTATACGCTTTATTTTAAGAGCGGATAAAACCCGACTAGCATCTACTGCTAGTTGGGTATAAAATAAAACACATCATTATTTTCAAGGTATTACGTTGAAAACCCATCTTGGTCGCCGGCCCTTTTCAGCCATGGAACTGCACACTCTTTATAATGGATATATATACGGTGATTTTAAAGTTGCACGTGAGCAACCAAAACACTGGCATTTTTGGCTTCCTCTAATTGCATACTACAGTGGTGCATATAGCGATGAAATTGGCTATCTAACGCTTGATGATCTGTCCCTTGAAAAAGATGTCTTATGTTTTAATTTTCATACTCACGGTAAGATAAAACCTCGCTTAGTTCCAGTGCATCAGGCACTTATAGATGCCGGGTTTAATGAATATTTAGCATTCATAAAATCACAAAATCAACAACGATTAATGTTCGACTTACCCGCTAAAACTGGCAGATACAGTGAAAAAGTCCGTATTTGGTTTTCAGGTGAAGGTGAGCGAGCCGGCTATTTACAAAAGTGTGATATACCAAACGTTGATCAACTCGGTATGAAAACAGCCATAAGCAGCCTTCGTCTTAACTTTGAGCAACAAGTGCGTATACATGCTCTGCAAGCCAACTCTAAAGACGCCTTTAATTATCTCATGGGATTTAACGAATACCCACATAATGAATTTAAGGACGTGCTTTTATTAAATAACGTGATCCAAAAAATACGTATTATTAACTCACACCTGCATTGGCAGCGTTTTATAACACGCGAAAGCCACTGACAAACTTTGTTACTATTTCCCCTTAAAGTCATCGTTATAATCAATTACTCTATTAAAAAAAACTGTTAGGATATCTAACCCCCTAATAATATGAGCATAAAAAAGCCTATTTAGGGTAGTTTCTAACAACAACAATCTAGGGATCACTATGTTTCTTAAAAGCCTCTTAACAGTGAGCGTTGCTTTGGCAATGGGTGCTGCAAACGCTAACGAATTCGTTATTGAAAAACTCGCAAAACCAAGTTCACAACAGGTATCGTTAACACTCGATCCGAGCCAAGATACATTCACAGGGATGACTGAGATTTCCCTAGAAGTACTAAAACCAACAAAATACATTGAATTAAATGGCGTAGCTTACGCTGTTAAAATGGCGCAACTGCTTGGCGACGAAAACTGTGACTTAAACAACGAAATGCTTAAAACAGGTAAAGTTAAATTTAGCTGTGATGAGCAAATTCAACCAGGTAAATACACCCTTAAAGTTGATTTTTCAGCGCCATATAACCGTCAAAGTGTTGGTTTATACAAAACGTTAGACCAAGGCACACCTTACTTATTTACTCAATTTGAAATGAGTGATGCACGCCGTGCATTTCCTGTTTTTGATGAGCCAAGTTACAAAATTCCATTTCAGTTAACGATTACCGCGCCTACATCACAAAAAGTATATTCAAATACGCCAGAACTAAAAACAACGGTTGATGGCGATATGACCACACACTTTTTTGATAAAACGCCGCCAATTCCTTCATACTTAGTCGCGATGGCTGTTGGCCCATTTGAAGAATTAGATATTAAAGGCATGCCAATTCCTGGTCGTGTAATTACCCCTCAAGGTAAAATTCACTTAGCCCAATACGCAAAAGAAAACATGCCAAAAGTACTGGGCGCACTTGAAGCGTATTTTGGTATTCCTTACGTTTACAAAAAATTAGACTCAGTAGCGGTACCAGAGTTTCCATTTGGCGCAATGGAAAACTCAGGCTTAGTAACCTACCGAGAAGATATTTTATTAGTTGATTTAGCTGCAGCAACACGCAGTAAAAAACAGCGTAATGTATCAATTATTGCTCATGAACTTGCTCACCAATGGTACGGTAATTTAGTAACCATGAAATGGTGGAACGACTTATGGTTAAACGAAGCATTTGCTAGCTGGATGGCTGCAAAAATTACTAAGCAGCTTAACCCTGAGTTTGAATCGCACTTAGACCTGCCACAAAACAACGTAATGGCACTTGATGCACGCCTAAGCACCAAGCCTATTCGTAAGCCAATTAAAACCGAAGCCGACATTATGGACGGTTTAGGTCTTGCTTACAGTAAAGGCAGCTCAGTACTTGCTATGGTTGAAAACTGGATTGGCGAAGATGCATTTCAAAAAGGTATTCAAAGCTACTTAAAAGAGTTTTCATATAAAAATGCTGAAGCGGCCGACTTATGGGAAGCACTTGGTAAAGCGTCAAATAAAGACGTAGCGAGTGTTTTAAAATCGTTTATTGAGCAATCTTCTTTCCCACTAGTTAAAGTAACTCAACAAGGTAGCAAAGTAACTATTTCACAAAGCCGCTTTGTAAACGCAGGCGTTGATGCGCCAGAGCAGTTATGGAATGTACCGGTGGCAATTAAATATGGTGCTGGCGATAAAGTGAAAACAGCAAACGTATTACTTAATAAACAAAGCCAAACACTAGATTTAGACTTTGAACCAGAGTGGATTTATCCCGACCAAGGTGCATTAGGCTACTACCGCTGGGTAATGGATGATGCACAATTTAGCGCACTTGTTAAAAAGGCGCCAAGCGTACTGAGTGACCGTGAACGCTTAGCGTTACTATCTGCTACTGATGCGCTACTTGATGCTGGTGTTATATCTGCTGCTAAGTTAATGCAAACACTTGAAGTGTTCGTAAGCGATAGCCACCCTCGCGTAGCAAATACCGCACTAGGTTACTTAGTGTCGCAACAGCGCACTTTTAAAGACGATAGCAATAAAGACCTATGGCCTGAATTTATTCGCGGTGCAGTAACGCCTGCTGCTAAAAAATATGGTTTAGAAGCAAAAGCGGGTGAAGATGGTGCTATTGCACAACTTCGTGCAGCCGTTGTATCACGCTTAGGTTTTGATGGTGAAGATCAAAACGTCATCAATAAAGCCAAAGAACAAACGCAGGTTTATTTAAATGATCCACAAAAGGTAGACCCATACTTAGCGGGTACGTACTTAACTCTTGCTGCTTTTCATGGTGACAAAGCGCTGCTTGATCAATTCATGACAACGTTTAAAACGACTAAAGATCCGCAAGTACGCACAAACATGCTTGCAGCTATGGGCTTTTTTGGTAAACCTGAGTTACAAAAAGCGGTATTAGCTTATAGCTTAACGGATGAAGTAACGGCATCTGACATGCGTACTATTTTGTCAGGTCAAAGTTACACAGATGAGCGCCAAGCATTATTTATTGATTGGGTTTACAGTAACTACGATAAAGTAACAGCAAGCTTACCGCCGTTCTTTATACCTAACTTGCCGTACTTTACAACTGCAAGCTGTGATGCAGAAAGTTTAGCGACAACAAAAACCTTCTTTAACGAAAAAGTAGCTGATGTAGCTGGTTACGCTCGCACATTAAGTAAGCTTGAAGAAAGCACAAACGATTGTATCGCGCTTAAAACACGTGAACTTGAATCGGTTAATAGCTTTTTAAAAAGTAAGTAATTATTAGGTTTATTGAGCTATAAAAATACAAAAGCCGCTGAAAATAAATTCAGCGGCTTTTTACGTTTATATTTTTGCTTTATTAATTACCAATAATCATAGTTAGCTTGGCTATAAAATCTTTGGCTGCTTGCTCAGAATTTATTTTAAACGCAACACCGTAGTGAATAGGTTGAGCGCTTTTAAAAATGCGCGTAGGAAAGCGTGTCATCTCACTGCTATGGAAGTACCCTTGCGCACGCGTCACGCCATCTATATCATTAAAATCATCGCTAAACACTTCAAATGCTGGGCGAATTACTATTTTACCCTTGCCGCTTTCGCTGTGGGTATAAAATGCTTCTTTAGAGTTTACTAACATGTACTCTGCAATATTTTTAATCTTAAAATTACTTCTGCACTGTAATTTAATGAGCTGTTCTGTCAGCTCGTCTGCACTATAAGCCACGTGTAATCCCTATTAGTTAATTTGCGTATTAGATTAACGCATACACACAATAAAATCTGAATTTATTTGTCTGCTTCACTTTGTTATATCACATACAAAAGCGAGTTTTTCATTGTTGTAACTCATTCTTGTTATATTTGTTTCGCAGTAGGTGCTTAAATTAAGCCATTGCGATACTTCATCACTTCCATCAAGTTTACGCTGATAAACGCGGTTTTTAATAGCATAAGCAATGGTCGCATTATCTTTTAAAATAAAATCTTGAACTTGAGCCGGTAACCTTAATAGGTCTTCAACTTGTTTATCTTGTGGATTAAAACTCGCTAAAATGTGTTGCTCGTTTTTAGTGTAACTAAATAAAAATGCAGCCATTAAGTTGTTATAAATAAGCGTTCGGCCAATATTACTGGCAGCTATTTCCCCCTTCGCTTGTGCAACAGAAGTATATTGAAGCGTGTGAGGCTTTCCTAAAATAAACATCACTAAATCATTTTGGACACCCCATGCATGGTATCCAACAGGTTCAATCCAATCAAAAATACGACGTGGCGCATCTTCATTTTTGAGTGGGTATTGCCACAATTTTTGCTTACCGTCAGCTTCTACAACAATCGCTGATATCGCATCACCACTTGGCATAACTGTTGGTGAGTATTCGCTTACGGGAGAGTTAGTTATATTGGTAACTTTTTTTGACGTGAAATCATAATAAGCAATATCAGTTTGGCTTTGCCCTTTATTAATTACTTCATGAGTAAAGTATAAACCTGTACTTGTTAAGTGCGGTTGGTTGTTATAACTATTTTTATCGCTCACAATACTAACTTGTACCCCGAAAGGTGTATTTAAATCAGCAAGTAATACTTGGCTTTTTGGCATGCTAGCCTGCACCACTATTGGGCTCAGCGCTGCTATAGAAAATAATCCAAGTAATGGTTTAATAAGTTTCATGCTTTCTCTCGTTTTAATTTTAAGCACCTCATGATAACGTTATTTGCTGATGGCGTCACTTGAGCTAAGTCAGTCAACTCTTAAGATACCCAAACGACTTAAAATAATGTTAAGTTTAGTCTGGTTATAAAACCTGGTCCTAAAAAAGAGAATTAACATGTCAGCTAAAAATCCTATTATTGCGATTACGGGTTCATCTGGTGCGGGTACAACCACCACAACGAATGCAATTAAACATATTTTCCGTAGCCTTAATATTCAAGCGGCTTTTGTCGAAGGAGATAGCTTTCATCGTTACACTCGCCCCGAAATGGATAAAAAAGTTCGAGAAGCACAACAAGAAGGTAAACATATTAGTTACTTTGGCAGAGAGGCCAATGACTTTGGCGCTTTAAAAACGCTGTTTGAAAACTATAGCGAAACAGGTCAAGGAAAGTTACGCCGCTACTTACATACCTTTGATGAAGCCGTTCCGTACAATCAATTACCAGGTACATTTACACCTTGGCAAGATCTTGACCATAATACTGACATTTTGTTTTATGAAGGGTTACACGGTGGTGTTGTTGATCAAGATGTAGACGTTGCAAAGCATGTCGATTTATTAATAGGCATGGTTCCAATTATTAACCTTGAATGGATTCAAAAATTAATACGCGATACATCCGAACGAGGCCATTCTCGCGAAGCGGTTATGGGCTCTATTGTGCGCAGTATGGATGACTATATAAATCATATTACCCCGCAGTTTTCTCGTACCCATATTAATTTTCAACGCGTGCCGACCGTTGATACATCAAACCCATTTAGCGCCAAAGATATTCCATCTCTTGATGAAAGCTTTGTAGTTATTCGCTTTAGGGGTATTGATGATGTTGATTTTCCTTATTATTTACGGATGATCGAAGGCAGTTTTATGTCTCGTATTAATACGCTTGTAGTACCAGGGGGCAAAATGGGCTTAGCTATGGAGCTGGTTCTTACTCCACTTATTAAAGATATTATTTTGAAAAAGCGTGCACTGGAAAACTTAGCACCTTTGGATATACCTATTTAACTCCTCTTCTAAGATTGAGCTCTCTCACGTACACTGCTGATTTTAGTAACAATAAGGGACATTGTGTTGTACTCATTAAAAATTATTGTGGGTTCTAAAAACCCTGTAAAAATTAACGCGGCTAAACATATTTTTGCAATGTATTTCCCTGAACATGAAATTGATTGCCAAGGTGTTGATGCCCTATCCAATGTGCCAGATCAACCTATTGGCGAAGAAGAAACACGTGTTGGCGCACAAAACCGTGTTAATTATTGCAAAGAGCATTACCAAGCTCACTACTACGTGGCAATGGAAGGCGGTGCAGAGCAATTTAGCTATGGTGCAGCAACGTTTGCTTACGTAGTTATTGATAATGCCTTAAATCAGGTTGTAGGGCGCAGCAGCAACCTCCCCTTGCCTCAAGTGCTTTATAACGCATTACTTAACGGCGAAGAGCTTGGCGATGTAATGGACAAAGCATTTAATACCACCAACGTTAAACAAAAAGGGGGCGCTATTGGGTTACTTACAAACAATCACGCCACGCGCGAAAGCACCTATACACAAGCACTCACTTTAGCTATGGCGCCCTTTCTACACGTAGATCTCTACAGCCAAACAAATTAATTTAGGAAGTTTAATGAAATACAACTATGTATTGTTTGATGCAGACGAAACCTTATTTAGGTTTGATATTTTAGCGGGCATGACTCGCATGTTTAAAGCTTACAACGTAGATTTTAGCCAAGACGACTATATTCATTATCAAAAAACCAATAAGCAGCTGTGGGTTGATTATCAAAATGGCACTATTAGCGCAGATTACTTACAAGTAACACGCTTTAATGAATGGGCTTCAAAACTCAATGTGCCCGCAAAAGAGCTAAACGATGCTTTTTTAGATGCTATGGCGCAAATTTGCGAGCCATTACCTGGTGCTATTGAGCTTTTAAATAAACTTAAGCCAAATGCTCGATTAGGTATTATTACTAACGGATTTGCCCGCTTACAAACCGTACGCCTTGAGCATACTGGCTTAAAAGATATGTTTGAATGGTTAGTAATATCTGAACTTGTGGGTATAGCAAAACCAAATAAAGCGATTTTTGAGCACACATTTGAGCTAATGGGTAACCCAGATAAAAGCGAGATACTTATGGTGGGTGATACTGCTGCAAGTGACATACTTGGCGGCAACAATGCAGGTATTGATACTTGCTGGTTACAACACCCTGGTGAGCAATTAGCCGATGGAATAAAACCAACCTATACAGTAACTCATTTAAATCAGTTACAAGCTCTTTTAGAGTTATAATAGAGTAAATTTTACGCAAAAAAAATGACGCTAATTAGCGTCATTTTTTATAACTGTTTGTGAGCTGTTCTTTTACTGCTTTTAGGCTGGAGCTAACTCAAGACCGGGTGCAGGCATCGTCACAGGCGTTTCAAATGTTGCCCACTCCCATGCTGACTCTGTAGCCATAATTTTACGTAGTAATTTATTATTTAAATCATGACCCGATTTAAATGCAGTTACTTTACCCAAAAGGTTATGACCTGTCATAAACATGTCACCAACACAGTCTAATATCTTGTGCTTAACAAACTCATCGCTATAACGTAAGCCATTAGGATTTAAAACTTTGAATTCATCAAGTACCACAGCACTATCCATGCTACCACCTAGCGCTAGGTTGTTTGCATGCATGTATTCAATATCTTTCATAAATCCAAAAGTACGCGCACGGCTAATTTCTTCAATAAAGCTTTGCGTTGTTATATCCAACCCAATACGTTGGCGACTTTCATTGATAGCTGGGTGGTTAAATGCAATCTCAAAGTCGATATGAAAACCATCATATGGTTCAACTTCAGCCCACTTACCATCTTCTTCAATGCGTACTTTTTCTTTAATACGGATAAAGCGTTTAGCAACGTTTTGTTCTTCAATTCCGCCTTTTTGTAACAGATATATGAATGGTAATGCACTACCATCCATAATCGGCACTTCTGAGCTGTCCAATTCTACAATTAGATTATCAATGCCCATTGCAGCAACAGCTGCAATAAGATGCTCAGTAGTTGATAAGCGAACACCATCTTTGTTAATTAAACAGGTACACAACTGCGTATCACCAACGGCTTCAGGTGTTGTTTCAAAATCAACAACCGGATCAAGGTCGACACGACGAAATACAATCCCAGTATTTGCGCTCGCAGGTCGGAGAGTTATTGTGACCTTCTCACCTTTATGAAGTCCAATTCCTATGGCTTTGACTACTTGTGCAATCGTACGCTGTTTAATCATAGGTATGCTCACTTTTAAATCAGTTACAGTTAGACGGCGGATTTTAACATAAATCCTTTTGCCTTTCAATATTTGTACATATTTCAAACAAAAGTATTATTAAATGTTAATCTGCCTGCTTACGTAAAAAAGCGGGAATATCAAAATAATCACCACCTTCTGATTTATCTGCTTTTTTACTATTTTGCGCTGAAGAACTTGAACTCGTTGAAGGCGCTTTTTCTTTGCTTTGCGCTTGCTCTTTAGTCGTATTTTCTTCAGCGTTTGTATCTTGGCTTGCAAAACTTGGTACGTACATGCTGCTCGTTTGGTTTGATGTGCTTGCAACATCAGAACCTGATGCTTTTTTAAAGCCGTTATCAACAATACCAAACTGTGGACGACGATCGCCGCCTAAACCAGTTGCAACAACCGTTACACGTAGCTCATCAGTCATTTCTGGATCGATTACCGCACCAACAACAACCGTTGCGTTTTCTGACGCAAGTGCTTTAACGTGATTACCAACAATTTCAAATTCTTCAATCGCAATGTCCATACCAGCGGTAATATTAACTAAGATACCTTTAGCACCTGTTAAATCAACGTCTTCTAGTAGTGGGCTTGAGATAGCTGCTTCTGCAGCTTCTTGTGCACGATCAGGACCTGACGCAGACGCCGTTCCCATCATTGCAGTACCCATTGCAGACATTACTGTTCTAACATCGGCGAAATCCACGTTAATTAAACCAGAACGTGTAATTAGCTCTGCTATACCTTGTACCGCACCAAATAATACGTCATTAGCTTTAGCGAAGGCATCTAGAAGTGTAGTCCCTTTCCCTAAAACTTTAAGCAATTTATTGTTAGGAATTGTAATAAGTGAATCTACAATTTCTGACAATTCATTAATGCCTTGTTCAGCGGCTGCTGCACGTTTTTTACCTTCAAAATCAAAAGGACGTGTTACAACTGCAACGGTTAAAATACCGAGTTCTTTAGCAATTTTAGCAACTACCGGTGCAGCACCAGTACCTGTACCACCGCCCATACCGGCTGCAATAAATACCATATCGGCGCCTTCAAGGCTGGCACGAATTGTATCTGCATCTTCTTCAGCCGACTTACGGCCTACTTCAGGGTTTGCGCCCGCACCCAACCCAGAGGTTATTTGCGTGCCTAGCTGAACTGTAATATCGGCTGCAGAGTTACGTAATGCTTGCGCATCAGTATTAGCGGCTATAAAACGCACGCCTTCTATTTGTTGTTTTACCATGTGCTCAACAGCGTTACCGCCACCACCGCCCACGCCGATTACTTTTATTACAGCTTCTTCGCTGTGTTGTTCCATTATATCAAACATGTTTACTCTCCGACTTGAGTCTTAAAACTCGCCTTGGAACCATTTAGTAATGCGGTTCCACCAATTATTGTTATCCTCTGCTTTCGACTTTTGTGCATTCATCGATTGCATGGTACGCCCGTATTGTAACAAACCAACAGCGGTTGCGTACGAAGGATCATCTACATAGTCTGTCAAACCAACCATCCCGATTGGTTTGCCTATTCTTACTGGCATTTGGAAGATGTCTTCTGCCACTTCCATCGCGCCAGTCATTTTAGCAGTTCCGCCTGTAATAACGAGACCTGCCGCAATTTGGTCTTCTAAGCCTGAACGACGAATTTCTTCCATCGCAAGCTCAAATAATTCTCTAAAACGAGGCTCTACCACCTCAGATAATGTATGGCGCGACATTAACCTTGCTGGTCGTCCGCCTACACTTGGTACTTCAATTGTGTCTTCGCTACTGGCCATTTGGCTACTAGCACATGCGTATTGTACTTTGAGTGACTCGGCATGTGATATAGGTGTGCGAAATATTTTTGCAATATCACCAGTAACTTGGTTACCCGCCACTGGAATAACCGCAGAGTGACGAAGTGCACCATTAATATAAATGGTGATATCCATAGTGCCGCCACCAATATCAAGTACTGCAACACCTAGCTCTTTTTCGTCATCTGTTAGTACAGAATAACATGACGCTAATGCAGTAAAGATAAGCTGATCGACTTCAAGACCACAACGCTCCACACATTTCTCGATATTTTTTGCCATATCGTTTGAGCACGTAATGATATGTGCACGCGCTTCCATACGAACGCCGCTCATGCCTAGTGGGTTTTTAATGCCCTCTTGCATATCAATGCTGTATTCTTGTGGCAATGCATGTAGCATTTTACGCTCTGCTGAAATAGGCACAGAACGCGCAATATGTATTACGTTTTCAATGTCTTCGTCAGTGACTTCGGTGTTATTGATTGCCACCACGCCACTTTCGTTTTGACACTGTATATGTTTGCCAGAAATACCCAAATACACAGAGCTTATACGACAATCAGCCATTAACTCGGCTTCGTCTATTGCTCGTCGAATAGACTCAGACACTAAGTTTAAATCGTTAACGCCGCCTTTATCCATACCATGAGATACTTGGCTGCCCACACCAACAATGCTGAGCTTGTTATCTGCGGTGATTTCACCTACCGTGGCAACCACTTTCGAGGTGCCAACGTCTAATCCTATTACTAGGTTTCTTTCTGCTGACTTAGTCATGCCTTACTCTTATTTTGTAATTGTTCTTCTTGCATTGGCTTAAAGCTTACTGCAAGGCCGGTATCATACCGTAAATCGATTGTATCTACTTGTGCATCTGCACGTTGTTCCATTCGTGGATAAACGTCTATAAAACGTTGTACACGCTTGGCTTTATCTTTACGCCCTAAATTTAAGCGAATTCCGTTATCTAGCCAAAGTTGCCACGAAAAACGCTCCGATAATGCCAAACTTGTTAATGTTAAACCATTAACTCTGAGCATTTCATCAAATTGCTTAAAAGCAACCCACGCCTCTTCTTCGCTACCTTCTGGGCCATATAACTGCGGTAAGTTATCATCTAACTTATCGCTGCTGGCTTGAAATGCTTGGCCACTTTGGTTGAGCAACAAGTCGCTATTCCAGTGAGCAACTACTTCATGTTCAACTACATACACCTGTATAGTATCAGGCCATTGTTTACGTACCGAAGCGGTAGCAACCCAAGGTAAATCTTGAACTAACTGCTGCACGTGCTTAACATCAAGTTCAAAAAAACTACTTAAATCGGCTTTTTTAATTGCTTTTATAATTGCCGTTTCATCTGTGTATTTGGGATGCCCTTGCACTGTAAGGTGCTTAATTTGAGCATCTTTATTTTCAACTAACCAATCAGATACACCTGTGGTTATTTGTACTAAGCCTATAACCACAACCAGAAAAAAACTCACTCCAAAAATCAGCGACCAATTAAAGTTAAGTTGCTGTTTTAGTTGTTGAGCTTTTTCTAAAAGGGGATGCATATTAAAGCGTTTGCTCTAAAATGCGAACAACTAATTGTTCAAAAGTTGCCCCATTCGCTTTTGCAGCCATTGGTACTAACGATTTTTCAGTCATGCCTGGTACTGTATTTACTTCAAGGAGATAAAAATTACCCTGCTCGTCTTGCATCGCATCAACACGGCCCCAGCCGCTTGCACCCACTAAATCAAAAGCATCTAGTGAGATAGCTTGTAAGTACTTAGTATCTTGCTCTGACAAATCTGCAGGGCAATGATACTGCGTAGTATTTGATTGATACTTAGCTTGGTAGTCGTAAAAACCATTTGGTGTCGTCATTTCAATGACTGGTTGTACTTCGTCGCCAAGCACTGTGATTGTAAACTCACGTCCCGTGATCCACTGCTCTACAAGCACTTGGTTATCAAACTTAAATGCATTAGCTAATGCATCTTCAAGTTCTTGTACTGTACTTGCTTGTGCCATACCTATGCTTGAGCCTTCGTGCGATGGCTTAACCATTACCTTTTTAAACTCACCCATAATAGCTGCAGCATCAAAGCCTTTTTTGGCATCAACTACGGCATAAGGTGCGGTGCTTAATCCCGCTGATTTAAATAAGTGTTTACAACGTACTTTATCCATAGCAAGTGCTGAACCTAGTACATTACTGCCCGTGTAAGGCAAGTTCATAAATTCAAGCGCACCTTGTACAGTTCCGTCTTCGCCACCACGCCCATGCAAAGCAATAAAAACACGCTCTACATTTAATTCTTTTAATTCCCACAAAGAACGACTTTGTGGGTCAAATGCAATTGCATCAATACCACTATTTTGCAGTGCATTTAAAACAGCTTGACCCGATCGTAAAGACACTTCACGTTCTGCTGAGTTACCACCTAGCAGTACCGCTACTTTACCAAATTGTGTGTTTACCTGAGTCATACTTCACCTTGCTTAAGTTTTTCTATCGACATACCCGTCGCAGCTAATGTTTTAACTAACTGACCTATATTACCAGCGCCTTGAGTTAATACTAAATCATTATTTTGTAAATTTGCGGCCAAAACGCCAGCAAGCTCTGCATTTGTTGCTACATGCAGCGGCTCTTTGCCACGTTGACGAAGGCTACGGCATAAGCTTTTGCTGTCTGCGCCAACAATAGGATCTTCACCAGCGCTATACACATCAAGCAGTAGCAACTGATCTACATCAGCAAGTACTTTTACAAAATCTTCGTATAAGTCGCGTGTACGGGAAAATCTATGAGGTTGATATACCATTACTAAACGCTTATCAGGCCAACCTTCACGTACTGCTGCAATTGTTGCTGCAACTTCTGAAGGATGATGCCCGTAATCATCAACTAACATCACATTGCCACGCTCGTTTTCAAATTCACCATAGTGCTGAAAACGACGACCAATACCTTCAAACTTCTGCAGCGCTTCTAAAATTGCATGATTCGCAATGTTTTGATCTTTTGCCACAGCAATCGCAGCGGTTGCATTAAGTGCGTTGTGTCTACCTGGCATATTCAACGTGGCAGTTAAACACTCACCTTGTTTGTTAGTTACTGTAAATGTGCATGTATTAGCTGATTGGCTAAAGTCGCTCATGCGGTAATCAGCATCCTTCGATTCGCCATACGTGATAACTGGGCGACCAAAGCGCGGAATAAGCTCAGCAGCAACTTCAGAGTCAATACATACAACAGCTAAACCATAAAAAGGCAAGTTATGAATAAAATCCACATAGGTGTCTTTCATCTTTTCAAGACTGCCACCGTAAGTATCCATGTGATCTTCTTCGATATTTGTGATCACCGATACCATTGGCTGTAAGTGTAAAAACGACGCATCGCTTTCATCTGCTTCTGCAATTAAAAAATCGCTTTTACCTACTTTTGCGTTACTACCTGCGCTGTTTAACAAGCCACCAATAATAAACGTTGGATCAAGGCCTGCTTGTCCATAAATGCTTGCAATTAAGCTCGTTGTTGTTGTTTTACCATGCGTACCCGCAATGGCTATGCCGTGACGAAAACGCATTAGTTCAGCAAGCATTTCTGCACGGCGTACAACCGGAACTCTTGCGGCTTTAGCTGCGATAATTTCAGGGTTTGTTTCATCAATCGCGCTTGAAACAACCACTACATTGGCATCTTTCACGTTATTTTCATGATGGCCAATAAATACTTCAGCACCGGCTTTAATTAAACGATCTGTCATAGCGCTATGAGCAATGTCAGAACCTGTAATACGGTAGCCTTCAAATGCGAGTACTTCAGCAATCCCGCCCATACCAGCTCCACCAATACCGATAAAGTGGATGGTTTCTATTCGGCGCATTGCAGGGCGTGTATGCTTTTCTTGTACTGATATCTCTTTCACTTATTTTCTCTTATTTGTTACTTGCTCACAGTGCGTAGCTACGCTTGCTGTGGCATCTAAAATGGCTTGTTTTTTTGCATTTGTAGCCATTTCAGTAATTAATGAAGGTTGGGCTAAATACGGGCTTAATAGTTCAATAATTGATTGTTTATTAAACTGTCCTTGCGGCATTAATAATGCCCCATTCGCCATTACCAAATACTGTGCATTCGCTGTTTGGTGGTCGTCCACCGCATGAGGAAACGGGACAAAAACAGCCATTTTACCTGCCGCTGCGATTTCGCTAACAGTTAACGCACCAGCACGGCAAACAACAATATCAGCCCAGCTATACGCCGCGTCCATATCATCAATAAATTCAGCTATTTTTGTACTACCATCCGCAAAGCCATGCATTTTATAAGCTGTTTCTACAGTAGATAAATGACCCTTACCTGTTTGATGCCATACGCTTATAGGAGCTGTATTATTTAGTACTTTAAATGCTTCTGGTAATGTTTGATTAAGCACTTGTGCACCGAGCGAGCCCCCTACCACTAAAATATTAATAGGGCTTGATACATCGCGTTTGGCTATATTCATAACGCTTTGGCGAACTGGGTTACCTACTAGCTCGGCTTGACCCTGTGCAAAAGCACTTGGAAATGCTGCTAATACACGTGTAGCCACCTTAGCTAGCAGTTTATTACTCATACCCGCTACAGCGTTTTGCTCGTGAATAACTAACGGAATACCTAAACTCTTTGCGGCAATTCCCGTGGGTCCCGTAACATAACCGCCCATTGCGAGTACTACATCAGGACGCTGTTCTTTCAATACCTTACGCGCTTGCAATACTGCATTAACTACCATGAATGGGGCTTTAATAAGACGTTTTAATCCGTTACCACGAACACCTTTTACATTAATAAAATCAATATCTATATTATGCTTAGGTACAACGCTTGCTTCCATTCGATCTGGTGTGCCAATCCAGCTAACTTGCCAGCCCTGCTGTTTTAAATAATCAGCCACTGCAATACCAGGAAAAATGTGTCCGCCAGTTCCACCAGCCACTACTACTAATTTTTTACTCATCGCTTGCCTCCACGTGAGGTGGCTTGTTTGGTTGCCATTTTGGTTTCAAAATCTACGCGCAATAAAATGCCTGTGGCAATGGTCATAATTAACAAGCTTGAACCACCATAAGAAATAAATGGCAGGGTTAAACCCTTAGTTGGCAAAATACCCGCGCTCGCACCCACATTCACCATGGTTTGAAATGCAAACCAAATACCAATGGCAAACGAAAAATAGCCTTCGTATTCTTTGCCACATTTAAGCGCTTGTTGGCCTATTAATAACGCTCTAAATACTAAAGTAGCTAATACCATTAAAATACTTACAACGCCTATTAAACCAAGTTCTTCACCTATTACAGCAAAAATAAAATCGTTATGCGCTTCAGGTAAATATTGCAGTTTTTGTACACTGTTACCTAAGCCTTGGCCAAACCAACCACCTTGGCTATAAGCCATTAGCGATTGAACTAACTGATAACCTTTACCAAAAGGATCATCCCAAGGGTCCAAAAAGCCGACAACACGCGCCATTCGATATGGTTCAACAATAATCAGTAATACAACTAAACCGACGCCAGTTAGAATAAGCACAAAGAACTGCCATAATTTAGCGCCAGCTAAAAACAGTAAACCAACCGTTGTTACAAACATAACAACCACTGTGCCTAAATCAGGTTGCAGCAAAATAAGTAGCGCATACACTGCAAATACAGCTATTGGCTTTGCAAAGCCTTTAATATTTTCTTGTACTTCTTCGCGTTTTCTTACCAAATAACCCGCAATATAACTAAAAAAGTATAATTTAGCGGCCTCAGCAACCTGAAAACCAACAGGACCAATAGGTATCCATCGTTTAGCACCATTCACTTCACGCCCAACAATCAATACCGCTATTAACAACACCATGCCTAGTATTAATAAATAAGGGTTGGAACGTTTCCACCAATCCATTGGCACACAAACACTTATCCAAAAAAGCACAAAAGACATTGCCAAAAACATGCTGTGGCGAATAGTAATATGGTATGGGTCATCAAATAACCGCTCAGCGGTCGGCATTGAAGCGCTGGTTACCATGATAAAACCAACACCAATTAACATAATTACGCAGTACAGCAGCGGTACATCATACAACTGACCTGAAGGTTTTGGTGTTAATGCATCTCTTATATCGGCAAAAGCAATCATAGTTGCCCTGCCATAACACATTGAATAAAGTCATCACCGCGCTGCATATAGTTGTTATACATATCAATGCTGGCACATGCAGGTGCTAACAAAACAATATTGCCTGTACTACTAAGTACGTTGGCCAAAGCAACGGCTTCTTCCATATTGTTAGTTAAATAGCTTTTATTGGTAATCGCAGCTAAGTCACTTGCATCTTTACCAAAACAAATTAATGCTTTTACATGCTGTTCTATGTAAGGTTTAAGTGCGTTTAAATCAGCGCCTTTAGCATCGCCACCTGCAATAACAATCAGGTTTTCACCATCACTAGCCAAGCTATCTATTGCAGCAATGGTCGCTCCAACATTCGTTGCCTTTGAATCGTTAAAATACTTTACACCGTTAAGCTCAGCTACAAATTGGCAGCGATGAGCCAACCCATTAAATTGACTTAACGCGTTCTTATATTGCTCTTTACTTACTTCAAACGGACTTAAAAGCGCCATTACTGCAAGCGTATTTAAATAATTGTGTTTACCCACTACCGCAAGCGTATCAATAGGTAAAAAGGTATCGCCTTTAAGCATAAAATGAGTTTCGCCATTATGCTGCGCTAAATGGTAATCACCTTGTTGAGCACCAAAGCTGGTTAGGGGGGTTGTACCGCGCTCAACTGGATGTGTTTGAATATCGTCTGCATTGACAACAATAAGCTCTGTACCGCCATAAATACTTAGCTTTGAGTCTATATAAGCTTGGTAACTGTCGTATCGGTCAAGGTGATCTTCTGACACATTTAATACCGTTGCACTCACAGGTTTTAAACTCGTTGTGGTATCTAGCTGAAAACTAGATAACTCAAGTACATACACATCAAAATCATCGTTGAGTAAATCAAGCACCGCTGTGCCAATATTCCCACCCAAAGCAACTTTATAGCCGGCTTCTTTTAATACTTCATAAGCGAGCGTAACCACGGTTGATTTACCGTTAGAGCCCGTAACAGCAACAACCGGTTTTGTATTAATACGTGCAAATAACTCAACGTCGCCAATCACTTCAACATCTGCGTTAATTGCATTTGCAACAGCTGGTATTTTTAAGCTAAGCCCAGGGCTTATAATAATCATATTGCTTGAACAAAGCTCAGCGTCATCTAAATTACCAAAGTGGGTATCTAGATTTGGCGCATGCTCTTTTAACCAATCAATCCCCGGCGGGGTTGCTCGGCTATCAACGACCTTGGGGGCGAGGCCATGAGATAATAGAAAACGCACAATGCCCAGACCGGTTACACCGAGTCCGAGCACTGTTATTTGTTTGTTTTTTATCTCGTTTAAATACTGCATTTATCGAATCTTTAAAGTAGCTAAGCCAGCAAGCACTAGCACAACAGAAATAATCCAAAAGCGCACAATAACGCGAGGCTCTGGCCAACCTTTTAATTCATAATGATGATGAATCGGCGCCATTCTAAAAATGCGTTGACCGCGTAATTTATACGACCCCACTTGTAATATTACCGATAGTGCTTCCATTACAAATACACCGCCCATAATAATAAGTAGTAACTCTTGGCGTACTAAAACAGCAATAATACCTAATGCGCCACCAAGTGCTAATGAGCCAACATCGCCCATAAATACTTGTGCTGGGTAAGTGTTAAACCATAAAAAGCCAAGCCCTGCGCCCACAATGGCAGTACACACAACTACAAGCTCACTCGCTAGCGGTAAATGTGGAATATGTAAGTAAGCCGAAAAGTTAATATTACCTGTTAAGTAAGCAATAATTGCCAATGCTGCAGCCACCAAAATAATTGGCACAATCGCCAAGCCATCTAAACCATCGGTCAGGTTTACTGCGTTTGATGTACCTACTATCGCAAAGTACGTAAGCACAATATAAAACAAACCTAATTGCGGTAATACGTCTTTAAAAAATGGAACAACAAGAGATGTCTCAGATGCTTGTGCACTGGTAAAGTACAAAGCAGTAGCTACAACTAATGCAATGACCGATTGCCAAAAGTACTTCCACTTAGCAATTAAACCTTTTGGGTCTTTACGAATAACTTTACGGTAATCATCAACAAAGCCAACAATACCTAATGAGCCAATTACAAACAGTGTTGCCCACACATATTTATTTGATAAATCGGCCCAAAGTAGCGTGCTGGTAAAAATAGCCGCTAAAATAAGTAAGCCACCCATTGTCGGTGTACCCGACTTAGACAAATGCGATTGCGGACCATCGTCGCGAACTGTTTGACCTATTTGCATACGTTGCAAACCACGAATTAATTTAGGCCCCAAATAAAGAGACATAATTAGCGCAGTTAAAATACCTAAAATGGCACGTAGCGTTAAATACGAAAAAACATGAAAACCACTAAAATACTGTGTTAAATACTCTGCCAGCCAAACTAACATTATGATACTCCATTGATGGCTTGTTGCTGGCCATTAACTAAATCGGTTACTAATAATTCCATGCGAGAACTGCGCGATCCTTTCACTACTATTGTTGTTTTTTTATTCACTTTATTAATGCTTTCTTGAATTTTTTGCTGCATCTGTTCGCGGCTCGAAAAGTGACGATTAGGGAGTTCAAACACATCACTTGCGTATTTACTTAACACGCCTAATGTAAATAACTCATCAATCCCTTGTTCAAGTGCATACTCGCCAACTTCTTGATGGTACTTACGTGCATCTTCACCAAGCTCACCCATATCTCCGAGTGCTAAAATGCGGTGACCTTGCATATCACTTAACAAGTCAATTGCAGCCTTTACCGACTTAACATTGGCATTATAGGTGTCATCAACCACGGTAAGTAAATCAGACACTTCAATTAAATTAACGCGCCCTTTTACATCACCCATTGTGGCAAGTGCATTGGCTATTTCTTCAAGGGTTACATCAAATTCACTGGTCAGTGCTGCTGCAATAAGTGCATTACTAATATTATGCTTACCAGGTAGTGCCAAAGTAACAGGTACTTGCTTGTTTTTAGTGCAAAGCGTAAAGCTTGCACGTGCATTGGCATCAAGCGTGATGTTCTCTGCCCAAATGTCTAGTTTTTCGGTTGTAGAAAAGCGTTTAACATTACGCCCTTCAAGTTTATCTAACCAATACTGGCTAAATTCACTATCGCAATTAACAATGGCAACGCCGTCATCTTTAAGGCCATCAAAAATCTCACCTTTAGCTTTTGCAACGCCCATTAAGCTACCAAAACCTTCCAAGTGAGCTGCTGCAACATTACATACAACGGCCACATCTGGTTTTGTCATTGCCGTTGTGTAAGCAATTTCACCTAAGTGATTTGCACCTAGCTCAATAACAGCAAAACGATGTTGAGGCTCTAAGCGCAATAACGTAAGAGGGACGCCAATATCGTTGTTAAAATTACCTTTAGTAGCTAATACATCACCGTGAACCGACAATATTGCCGCACACATTTCTTTTACGGTGGTTTTGCCTACACTCCCTGTAATTGCAATTGTTTTAGGCGCCACTTGGGCCATAACAGCGGTGCCAATTGTACCTAGTGCAATACGTGTATCGCTTACTATAAATTGTGGAATATCTACATCAACTTTGTGCTGAACAATAACGCCTATAGCGCCTTTTTGTTTAGCCTCAGCTATAAATTTATGGCCATCAAAATTTGGCCCTTTAAGTGCTAAAAACACTTCGCCATCGCACACTGTGCGAGTATCAGTATTTATATTTAGCACGTGTTGATTATCACCTTGATAATCGGCTGTTAGCACATTAGCTAACCAATCAAAATCCATTGGGATCATTGTGTTATCCCTCTTACTGCTTTTTTTAGTTGTTCTTGTACATAACGGCGATCGCAAAAGTCGATGCGCTTATCGCCTATAATTTGATAATCTTCGTGGCCTTTACCTGCAATCAAAATAACATCATCAGCTGTAGCGTTTTCTATAGCAAAACGAATTGCAGTTGCTCTATCAGCCTCTAGATGTGCATTTTGAGGATGGGTTAGACCGCCTGCTACATCTGCAATAATGTCATCAGGATTTTCTGTTCGAGGGTTATCGCTGGTAATAATCACTTTATTAGCGTTTTGCTCTGCAGCTTGCGCCATTAATGCGCGCTTACCTTTGTCTCTGTCACCACCGCAACCAAATACACAACTTACACCACCTGGCACATGCAACTGCAATGCTTGTAATGCAAGTGCAAGTGCATCGGGTGTATGGGCGTAATCAACAACACACGTTGGCATGCCAGCTTGACTAAAAGCTTGCATTCGACCAGCGACTGGCTGTAACTGCGCACAACCAGCAACTAGTTGTTCAAGCGGATAACCTAGCCCTAGTAATGTAGCGAGCGCTGCCGTTAAGTTATATAAGTTGAATTCGCCAAACAGAGGCGATTTAATAGAAATATCACCCCAACTTGTCGACAACTGCGCCGAAATACCTTCACTTGAATATTCAACATCAGAAAAATAAACGTATCGGGCATTTTTAGGAGCTAAGTTTTTGCGGCCATAACAAATTAGGTTATTAAAATCATACTTTTCAAGCCATTGCTCAGCTTGAAAGTCATCTTGGTTGAGCACTACAACTTGCGGCTCAAAATCACGGAAAAGCATTAATTTCGCATCACCGTAACTTGCCATATCACCATGGTAATCTAAGTGATCGCGCGAAAGATTAGTAAACACAGCCGCTTTAAACTGACATTTAGCAACGCGTTGTTGCACTAACCCATGAGATGATACTTCCATGGCTATCAGCTTTTTATGCTGCGAATTTAAATCGCTCAAAATATGCTGTAAATCAACTGTTGAAGGCGTTGTGTTTATCAGTGGAATTAAGTTATCAGGATGGCCATAACCTAAAGTACCTATAATAGCCGACTCAGTACTACAAAACTGTGCTAAGTGGGCAATCATTGCTGTGGTGGTCGATTTACCATTTGTACCTGTCACACCAATTAAATCAAGAGTCTGACTTGGTTGGCTATAAAAGCGACTAGCTAATTCTGGAAGCTTTTTATCAAGCTCTGAGACTAAATACAGTGGCTCAAAACTGCTTTCAAATTCACATAATCTGTCAGCAATGATAGCTATTGCGCCATTTTCAATTGCTTTAGCAATAAATTGTCCGCCATCAAGTGTATGGCCTTTAATAGCAACAAATACATCACCTGGCGTTACTTCACGGCTATCAAGGCGTAAATGCTTTACCAGTTGCGAGGGCGCATCTATTTCGATGTATTTTAAAATATCCTTTAAATCACGCATCGTTATCTTTACCTTGTACGTACGCAACCTCTTCCTTGTCAGGCGCTACGTTTAATATTCTTAATGCGTTAGAGATGATTTCTGCAAATGCAGGGCCAGCGGTGGCACCTCCATAGTACACATCACCACCTGGTTCATTAATCATAACTACCACGGCTAAACGAGGATTACTTGCCGGTGCTACACCTGCAAAGTAACCTACATATTCATCACCATAACCACCTGCTACGGCTTTTTTAGATGTACCTGTTTTACCGGCAGCACGATACCCATCAACTTTTATGTTGCGAGCAGTACCGTCTTTTTCAAATACACTTTCCATCATGTGGACTACGGCTTCTACGTCTTTTTGTTTAAAAATACGTTCGCCTTCAGGTATATTATCTTGCTTTAAAATAGTCAGTGGTCGATTAACTCCACCAGCGCCTAACATGGTATAAAAGCGCGCCATTTGCGCAGTACTTACCGAAATTGCATAACCAAATGATAAAGTGGCAATTTCAAAGTCAGACCAACGACGATTTGGATAAAACAAACCGCTGCTTTCACCTACCATTCCAGTACCGGTGTCACTGCCAAAGCCTACTTTTTGATATAAGCCAACAAGGTAATCTTTAGGCACTAACTGAGTAACCTTCGCAACCCCCATATTTGAGGAGTACTTTAGTATTTCGCGCAGTGTTAGTTCGCCGTGATTACGAGTATCTCTAACTAAACTACCACCTAAACGCATCCAACCTGGGTAGGTATCAATCGTGTCATCTGCCTGAATGGCGCCGTAGTCTAGCCCAGCTAAAATGGCTAGAGGCTTAACAGTTGAGCCTGGTTCAAACAAATCTGTAATTGCGCGATTACGACGCTTATGAGGTGCAGCATCGCTTAAGTTATTTGGATTAAATGAAGGACTATTTACCATTGCCAGCACTTCACCGGTTTTAACATCAACTACCATAGCTGAGCCCGATGTGGCTTTGTAAGTCAGTACAGCTGATTTTACAGCTTTGTAGGCAATAGCTTGAATTCGCTGGTCAATACTTAGTTCTATACTTTCTGGCTCTACGCGCTCACGCTCGTCAAGCACTTCTACTTCACGCCCTTGTGCGTCTTTACGTATAGTGCGGCGGCCTTCCTCGCCCGTTAAAGCGTTTTCGTATAGCTTTTCAATACCTTCAATGCCTTTACCGTCTATATTAGTAAAACCAATAACATGCGCGGTAACCTCACCGGCGGGGTAATAGCGTTTAGATTCATCTAGTAAATGAATACCTGGTAGGCGTAAATCGCCAATATAATTTGCTACAGCAGGAGTAACTTGGCGCTTTAAATAAACAAAGCGACGCGAGGGATCGTTTAATAGTCGAGAGTTAATCTTCTTAGGATCAATGCGCAATACATCTGCAAGCTCACGCCAGCGTAAATCGTTTTTATAATAAAGTGCAGTACGCTTATCAAGCTCAGCGGTATTTTCAGCTAAAGATAAATGATCTTCGCCGCTTTTACGCGCTTGTTTAATTACTTTAGAGACAAGCGACTTGTGCAATGCTTTAGGATCAGCATATACACTTACAACAGGCACACTTACCGCTAACTCTTTACCATTACGGTCAAAAATCATCCCGCGTTGCACATGTAGTTTTTCAACGCGCACGGTACGTTTGTCACTTTCTGAACGTGCTTTATCAGGTTCTATTACTTGTAAATAAGCAGCGCGAGATACGAGTGTTACAAACACCATAAACACAACTGCACACACCAGCATAAAGCGCCATGTGATTAAATTAGTGACTGGTTTTTTGCCTCTATTTCTCATTGTACTATTATTACCTGCTCATCTTGACTCGTAGGTCTTTTCATTTTCAATTGTGATGTAGCTACTTCTTCAATGCGTGCATGTTGCGAATAAAATTCTTCTTCAACAAGTAAGTAGCGCCACTCTAAATCGAGCTCATCGCGTTCTTGTAATAATTGATCTTGCTGTATAAGTTGGCCACGAGCTAAGTGGGTTGTTTGCACAACAGCTAAACTAGAAGCGAATATCACAACCAACAAGGCCGAGGTTAGCTTATTAGCTCCTAGGCCTTTTAATATTTCAAAGAATAAATTAGGTTGCCGATAGCTCGCTTTTTTACTCATCCCAACCTCTGTGCAATCCTAAGTACAGAACTACGAGAACGTGGATTACGCTCTACTTCTGCAGCACTTGGCTTAATAGCTTTACCCACTGCTTTTAACGTCAGATTTTTATTTATTTGTGCATCAGTTAAAGGCAAACCTCTGGGTAATGCTTCTCCCTTACTCTGTTTTCTAATAAACTGTTTTACAATACGGTCTTCTAAAGAATGAAACGAAATCACTACTAAACGTCCGCCTGGCTTTAGCACTTTAACTGCAGACTGTAGCGCAGTTTGAATCTCTTCAAGCTCACTATTAATGTAAATACGAATAGCCTGAAAAGTACGGGTAGCTGGGTGTTTAAACTTATCTTTTACCGGTACAGCTTCATCAACAAGGTCAGCAAGCTGCTTGGTAGTTGTGATTGGCGTGTGCTCACGAACTTCAAGTACTTTGTGTGCAATGCGTTTACCAAACTTTTCTTCGCCCAATTTTTTAATTACGTGGGTAATATCATCCAACTCAGCCTCTGCTAACCACTGTGCTGCACTGCGACCTGTTGTAGGGTCCATACGCATATCGAGTGGGCCGTCTTTCATAAAACTAAAGCCACGCTCAGCGTCATCTAATTGTGGTGACGAAACACCAATGTCTAATAAAATGCCATCGACTTTACCAATTAGATCGTTTTGCTGTGCAACTTCGTATAGGTTTGAAAAGCGAGTATGTGCAATTGCAAAACGTGGGTCATCAGCAAATTTTTCAGCTGATTGTATTGCTTGTGGATCTTGGTCAATTGCTTGCAGGCGACCTTCATCACCAAGGCGTGCTAAAATTTGCCCAGAGTGGCCACCACGTCCAAATGTACCATCCATGTATATACCGTCTGGCTTAATTGCAAGGGCATCGATGGTCTCATCCATTAATACGGATACGTGTTCAAATTGCGCTGTCATTAGCTATTGTGTGCCTTTTTTTGTGCCGTTAGAGTGTAAAATTATCTAAATCTTGGTTAGGTTCAAAATCACCAAGCCTTTCAAGCTCAGTATCTTGCTGCATTTGCTCGTGCCAACGCGCCTCGTCCCAAATTTCAAACTTATTCATCAAACCAACCAGCATGATTTTTTTGCCAAGAGATGCATGGGCACGTAATGACGGCGCAAGCAAAATTCGACCATTTTTATCAAGTTGATACTCTGTAGCGTTACCTAGCAACATACGTTGCATTCGTCGAGCTCGTGGATTCATATTAGATATTTTCGCTAAACGGCTTTCTATTTCGAGCCACTCAGCCAATGGATATAACCATAAACACGGTTCATTTAATGCGACGGTACAAATAACTGTCCCCTGATCTTCAGACAACAGAGATTCTCGGTACTTTGTCGGTACCGCAAAACGCCCCTTATCATCCAAACTCAGTGAACTCGCGCCACGAAACATAAAAAACCTACTTTGAAATTGTTTTATTCAATTTTTTGTTTATTTTATCCAATGAGATCCACTAAAAACCACTTTTTACCACAGTGCTCCAGTTTAGGGCTTGACAAGCCATTTTGTCAAGTAAGCTGACCAGCTTTAGTGAGTCTCAAAGCTAGAAAAAATAAGGGCTCAAGCGAAGCGTTTGAATTACGTGGGAAAAAGTGGGATTGAGGTAAAGAAAAATATCAGCTTTGCTTTTGTAACTTTCTGTTTACATGCATTGCTTACTGAATAACCAATGAATATTTACAATTTTTAAGGCGTTTTTATCCTCTTTGTAAAATTTACCTAGCCGTGTAGTAATAGTTACTGTTTATTTTAAAATACTAATTATCAAAAATTAAAAAACACAAACAAAACCTTTCAAATTCAGGCAGTTAAAATAAATAACAAGTTTGGTTTAATCATTGCATCATCTAAATCACTATTTAAATTTTTAACTTATTAAGGATTGATTATGGCTACTGCAACGAATACGAAACCAAATACAACTTCAGATGTTAAGCCTGACGTTAAACTAACAAATACTGAGTCTCCTCTTACAGAGAAAGCAACATCAGCGGCGCACGATGCTGTAGATGCACTTTCTAGCAAAGCTGCAACAGCTGAAAGCAGTGTGCGTAAAGGAGCTTCTAGCTCAGCAGATGCATTGAGCGAAAAACAACTTATTGCACGTGAAAAACTAAGCGAATGTACTGCAAAAACTCGTGCTTTTGCTTCTGAAAATCCATTAGCAACTGCGGGTATTGCTTTTGCTGCGGGTATGTTAATCACATCACTACTTCGTCGTAAGTAATTAGTGATGAATAACCCACAAACAACAGCAACCAAGGATGGTAATGCGCAAGACCAAACTACTGAGCAACATAGCCAAAAGGATGGTTGGCAAGATCATGTTGCAATGCTTTTAGAGTATTCTAAGCAGCTCAAGGATGATTACCAAACTCAAGGAAAGATCACCCACCAGCTTGCTAAAGCTGAATGGCGGTTATCGCTTAGATCGCTTGCATTGATCACTATATTTTTAGGATGCTTTGCCAGTGGTTTGGTTTTGTTGTGGGCAGGATTTCTAGGTGCTGTTGGATACGGTGTATACGATGTTTTTGGGTCGGTATGGCTAAGTATAGCAACAGCTACTTTACTACAAGTTGCTTGTTTAATATGGCTTTGGAAAAATACAGTTTACTTAAGCAATAAAATTGGCTTTAGTAAAACACTTAAAAGTTTAAAGCAGCTATTTAACTTACAAGGAAATTAGTATGTTAGTTAACTACTTAATTAAAGCACCTAATGAAAACGTTGATGCTCTAAGTAAGCAAATGGATACGCGCAGTGAATTGAAACGCCAACATCATGCAGCGTTCCAATATAGACTAAAGCGTTTTGCCGTAACCAAAGTTGGACTTTCAAGTGCCTTTATCGCAGGTGCAGCAGTACAAGCGGGTAAAAGCGAAACCAGCTTCGTAAGAAAATACGGCTGGCTAGTGAACTTGATAGCTTAAGCGCTAAACATTTCTACCGTGATCAGATAAGTAATCAATACTTGGACCACTTGGCACAACTTGTGTTGGGTTGATCATTGTGTGACTAAAATAGTAGTGACGCTTAATATGATAAAAATCAACTTTTTCAGCCACTCCTTTAACTTGATATAGCTCCCTAAGGTATCCACTTAATGCAGGATAGCTTTCAATTGTGCGTAAATTACATTTAAAATGGCCAACGTACACACTATCAAACCGAATGAGTGTAGTGAATAATCGCCAATCTGCCTCGGTGAGCCTATTACCTGTTAAATAACGCTGCTTGCTCAGTATCCCTTCTACTTCATCGAGTGCTTTGAATAAACCGTTAAACGCCTCTTCGTATGCATCTTGAGTTGTTGCGAATCCCGTACGATAAACACCATTATTTATATTTGGATAAATCAACGCATTTAATTCATCAATTTTTGGTCGTAGTGCCTCCGGATAGTAGTCATCGTTATTACCTGTTAATTCATTAAATGCACTATTGAACATACGTATAATATCGGCAGACTCATTACTGACAATTTTATTTAGCTTTTTATCCCACAATACGGGTACGGTAACTCGCCCGGAATACTTAGGATTATTTTTTGTATACACTTGATGTAAGTAGTTACTATTAAATAAAGCATCACCAGTACTGTGGTTTTGCGTATCAAAAGCCCAACCACTATCAAGCATATCAGGGCTAACAACCGACACCGTAATTAAATCTTGCAGTCCTTTTAACGCTCTAAATATAAGCGTTCGATGCGCCCAAGGACACGCAAGTGACACATATAAATGATACCTGTTCGCTTGTGCTTTAAATCCGGCCTCGCCCGTTATTCCAGCGCTACCATCAACAGTTACCCAGTGACGTAACTGCGCCGTTTCGCGTTCAAACTTACCGTTACTTGAATCTGTGTCGTACCATTTATCTTGCCATTGGCCGTTAACTAATAATCCCATAAAACTCTCCTAAAAATACCGTTATATTTTGCCAAACTCACCGTTTTGATAATCACGCACTGCTTGCTGTACTTCTGCTTGCGTCGTCATTACAAACGGACCCATATGAGCAATTGGCTGATTAAGTGGATCGCCTGCTAAAACCAAAACGCCAGCGCCTTGTTCAGAGCTAATATTAATATCACTGCCTGGTTCTAAAATAAGTAACTTACCCGCTGGTATTGTTTGATTGTCGCTCATTATTAGTGAGCCGCTATGAATATAAAGCATTACTTTTTGTTGGCTAAGAGGATCTAAATAAATGCTTTTACCAGCAGGTAATGTAATATCAGCGAGCGCCGCATTAGCAGCTAAACTTTGCAGCTTGCTTGCAAGCGTTTTACTTTCGAACTGCCACGATCCCGCAAGTGCTTTTAACGTCACGCCTTGCGTATTTGTAAAACTAGGAGCTGGGTTTTTAGTCGTATCTTGATAACGTGAATCACGCATTTTTTCTGCGCTTGGCATGTTTATCCAAATTTGAAAGCCATGCAGACCATCTATAGCATCAGCGAGTGGCATTTCACTGTGCATGACGCCGCGCCCTGTGCTCATCCATTGCACATCGCCTGCTTTAATTGCTTCTTTGTTACCCATTTGGTCACGATGCTCAAAGCCACCTTTTAGAATATAAGTAAACGTTTCAATTCCTCGGTGCGGATGCTCTGGAAAGCCTCCCATATAATCTTTTTTGTCGTCTGACTTAAGTTCATCAATCATCAAAAACGGATCTAAATATTTACCATCAAACCCAGGTATACGGCTAATGCTCACGCCATCGCCATCTTGAGTTGCATAAGCTGTAAGTATTTTTGATATTTTCATTTTTTAATTCACTCTAAAGAATAAGTTTATGAGGCTATTAAATCATTCATTAAACAAAACAACTATGTCTTTAAATCGAGCTTAAGGTTCTAAAAAATAGAACGACATTGATTCATTGGTTACATTTTCAACCTTATAATTACTATGGTTATTTGGAGTGAATTTGGCTACAATTGTTATTGCAAAATACGAAACTAAGGAATGGTTATTTTTACTTATTCTCTCAAACATCAGCTTTATCGTTTGCTTATATTGCTAAGTATTCCGGGCACCGCTGTAATTATTTTTACTCTGCTGCTTGAACGCCACCACTCTATTGAGCAAAGTGAAAAAAAAGTAGAAAACATTGCTAAGCAATTAATTTTACAGCAAAAGCACTTAGTCGATGATATTGACCGTTTAGCGCGTTATTTGGCTAAAGAGGAAAGTAAGAAAGAAAATATAGCAACGTCCTGCCCTAATTATTTTAATCAATTTAGAGCTATTTATGCCCATGTTGCCAATATCGGGATTATAGATCCAAATGGCATTGTTATGTGTACAACAAGCGGATTAACCAAAACAATAAGTATTGCAGATCGTGCGTATTTTCAAAATGCCTTAAAAAGTAACCAATTGTCGGTAGGTTATTTTCAGCACGATAGAAACTTGCAAAAAAACACCCTTAACTTTGCGTTGCCTATCATTAATAAAAAAAATGTAATTCAGGGCGTTGTAGTTATCGTTGTTGCGCTTGACTGGTGGAACAATGCTTTTAATAATATTGAACTGCCGACTGGCTCTGTTGCTGCAATCGCTGATTCTAATGGAAAAATTCTAGCGCGTTACCCACCAACAACTGCAGCCCTTGGCGATAATATTGCAAAGACTTTATTAGCAACTGATTCTTCGATTGATAATGAGGCATCAACAAAAATAAAATCTATTGAGGGTGAAGATCGAATGCTTCATCACTCTATTATTTATAAAGATCCGAGTAATAACAGCTTAAATATACATATTGCACTTCCTATTACGCATGCTTTAAAGCAAATAAATAATAATTTTTTTATAGCGATTGGTGTGTTTATTTTATCACTGCTAGTGCTATGTTTAATTGCACGTAAGCTGCTTAAAACCAGCATTATCGACCCAATTAATAATCTAACAAATGCAACAAACGTGTTGGCTAAGGGCGAAATGCCGTCACAAAATACACAGCCAAATAATCCAGAGCTAAATACTCTCTATCAGCGCTTTAAATCAATGGCGCAAACTAGGTTAACCGCCGAGGCTAATTTAAAAAACAAGCACGATGAGCTTACCAGCTTGCTTAATACTCTACCCGACAGTTACGTTAGAATTAACATCCATGGCGATATTCTCAACATAACGGGGCAATTTAAGCCTCAAGTAAACCCAAACAGCACTGCAGTACCTCATTTATCATCAATACTTTCACACAGCAATGTTCAGCTTTTGTTATCGCAGTTATCTAAGCTTGATGTTTCGAGTAATTTAGAATTTACACTCGAAAAATCAGATCCTAAACGCAGCTTTGAAGCGCGTATTAGTGCAATGCAAAGTAAAAATGAATACGTTGTTGTGCTAAGAGATATAACACAACGAAAAATAAATGAAGAAGCACTCCACCTTGCCTCGCTAGTATATAACAACAGTAGTGAAGGCATGGCAATCACCGATCCAGCAGGTATAATATTTGATGTAAACCCTGCGTTTTGCGAAACGACTTTATATAATAAAGAAGAAGTTATTGGGCGATCCTCTTCAATTCTTTCATCAGGAAAACATGATAAGAATTTTTACAATAAAATGTGGTCTGAATTACAGCAAACAGGCCGCTGGCAAGGCGAGGTTATTAACCGTAAAAAGAACGGGCAGCTTTACTCTGAGTGGCTCACAATCGATACGGTTTATGATACAAACAAAGCACCTATTCGTCGAATCGCGATATTCACAGACCTCACTGAGAAAAAACAAGCCGATGAAACAATTTGGCGACAAGCTCACTATGATCACCTAACTGACTTACCAAATCGTCTAGAGTTAAAGGAGCGATTAAATCAACGATTTTCAAACGTTGTTACTCCCGACAATCAATTGGTTGTCATGCTTTTAGATATAGATCACTTTAAAGATATTAATGACACATTAGGCCATCACTATGGTGATAACTTATTAAAACTCGTATCTCAGCGTATAGTCCAGTCGGCAAAAAATGCTGAGTTTGTGGCACGTATTGGTGGTGATGAGTTTGTTATTGTGTTTAATCGTATAAAAAGTACGCGTCATATTAATCAAATTGCCAGTAATATTTTGCTTAGCCTATCGTCGGCTTTGCATCTTGAAAACGAAGAGTTATTTATTAGCGCCAGCATGGGCATAGCATGCGCCCCTAATGATGGTGAAAATACTGAACAGCTTTTAAAGGCAGCCGATCAGGCTATGTATAAAGCAAAAAGTAATGGTCGTAACTGTTTTGAATTTTTCTCTGCTGACATGCGCGAATATGCACACGCGCGCATGGTGCTATTAAAAGACTTACGAAGTGCCATTGAACTTGAACAGTTTGAGTTGTTTTATCAGCCCATTGTTGCTTTGAATGATTTACATATTCATAAAGCTGAAGCACTTATTCGTTGGCAACATCCCGAAAAAGGCCTAATTAGCCCTGTCGCATTTATTCCTCTTGCTGAAGAAACTAGGCAAATAAATGCAATTGGCCAATTTGTATTTGCTCAAACCTTGCAAACGCTTAACGATATAAAAACCCTAACCGATGACACTTTTCAAATAAGTGTAAACGTGTCGCCAGTGCAGTTATCCACGCCAGAGAGTGGTATAGATGAATGGTACGATATGCTAAAAGCTGCAAAATTACCTGCATCCTCAATTGTGGCAGAAATAACTGAAGGCCTAATGATTAACCCCGAAGCATTAACGCGACGTCGCTTAAAAGAAATAGTAAAATCAGGTATGCAGCTTGCCCTTGATGATTTTGGTACAGGATATTCGTCACTCGCTTACTTACAAGAAATGGATACCGATTATTTAAAAATAGATAAACGTTTTGTTGATAATATCCAAGTAGGCAGTCAAGAACTTGCACTGTGTGAAGCTATAATTGTTATGGCGCATCAACTAGGCTTAAAAGTAATCGCCGAAGGAATTGAAACTAAATTGCAAATGCAGCTATTACTGGAAGCTGGATGCGATTACGGACAAGGTTATTTGTTTTCAAAACCTTTAAATAAAAGCAGTTTTATGGCACTTCTAGCGGATAAAAAAGTAGCTTTGTTAAAATAATTAGACAAAAAATAACTGTTACGCAATAAATAATGCGTCTGCGCGGTCAAGTTAAGCAATCAGATATAAAGTAGTAACAGGATTTTAAAATGGCAAAAGCAACATTAGAGCAATGGCGAATGTTTAAAGCTGTTGTAGATCATGGCGGGTTCGCAGGCGCAAGCGCAGCTGTACATAAAAGTCAGTCAACCGTACACCATGCAGTGCAAAAACTTGAAGCCGCCTTGCAAATTAAGTTGCTTGAAGTAAAAGGTCGTAAAGCATTTTTAACCGATAGCGGTAAGCTTATTTTACGCAGAGCTGAATTTTTAATTGAAGAAGCAACTAAAATAGAATCGGTAGCAAGTACACTAAGCGAAGGCGTAGAAAGCACGTTAAAAATAGCTGTTGATGAGGTTTTTCCACACACCATTTTATACCAGGCACTTGCTAACACGAGTGAACTTTACCCGCTTTTAAAGATTGATTTAGTAGAAAGCGTGCTAACCGGTGCAAACGAATTACTACATAACTCAGTGGTTGATTTAGCCATTTCATCAATCCCTATCTATGGAATTAGTTGCAGTACGTTATGCGATATAGAGTTTATAGCCGTTGCGCATAAAGACCATGTATTACACCAACAAACTGAACAACTCAACTTTCGCGATTTAAAGCTACACCGGCAAATAGTAGTTCGCGACTCAGCAACCCACACCAGTCACAATGATGGCTGGTTAGGTGCTGATATGCGCTGGACAGTCAGCCATTTACGCAACTCTATTGATATGGTTAGTCAAAATTTGGGTTACGCTTGGCTGCCAAAAACACAAATAGCACATTTAATTGAAGATAAAACGCTCATCCCACTTAATTTAGACCAAGGTACAACCCGTACCCTTAATTTATATTTAATGTGCAACGACAACGACAGGCTTGGTCCTGCAGCACAAGAGTTTAAAGAGCAGCTTATAGCTCTCACTAACTTTAGCTAATAGCTATTCGTTTTTTACATCGAGGTGATCTGCCACATAGGCGCCTCGCTGCCCACGCTCTTTAGCTGGGCCTATAGTACTGTCTTTACCTGTTTGCTGCTCAGTAGCTGCATTAATAACAGCACCTAATGTGATTATATAAGCGCTGATATACAACCACATCAACATGATCACTACACCACCTAGTGAGCCGTAAGTTTCGTTGTAACTAGAAAAACGCGACACATAAAAAGAAAAACCTATAGATGCCAAAATCCAAAGTACAGTAGCAATAGACGAACCCATCGTGATCCAACGCCATTTGGCCGGTTTACGATGTGGGGCATAACGATATAAAAGTACCAATGCAAAATTAAAGGTAAAAGCTAATAATGGCCAAGAGATGAGTTTAATTAATAAATCTATACTTTCTTTTAGTCCCACTAAATTAAGTACAATAGGTAAAATACCAATAATTAATAACGCAAAAATTGCGACAACAATCGCCCCTACCGAAAATAAAAAGCGTACTAATTGAGCTTTAAAAAATGAACGTTTTTCATATTCACGATAACTAATATTACACGCAGTAATAAGTGCTTGGCTGCCCTTAGAACTACTCCAAATAGTAAGTATAAGCGTACCGATTGCACTTAAGCTCAAGCTTGCACTTGATGTTTTTGCAAGGCTAGAAACCTGAGATAAAATTAGTTCACTGGTACTTGGTGGGAGCAAAGTAACTATTTTACTTAAATGATCACTAATATCTGCGGGGGATGAAAAGTACGCATACACAGATACCATCGCCGCAATGGCCGGAAAAATAGCAAGTAACGCATAAAATGCCACACCCGCTGCCACTATAGATAAGTTATCTTCACTCATTTGCTTAAAAATGCGCTTAACAATATCCCACCAACCTATAAAAGGGATATGACCAGGCTGCTCAGCTTGCTGTCCTCGTTTAGCTTCTTTCATTCTAAACCTCAATATTTGTATTACATTACTACAGCAAAATGTTTGCCAAGTTAAATAAAGTATTTGGTACTAAACTTGCTGTTACCTAATATTAGCGATTATAAAAACCAAACACGGACGATAAGCCATGCCTAGTAGCCAATCAAACATTATAGCTTTAAACAATACGCCTCCCAGCACGCAAAGTTTTCAAGGCGATGTGTTTACGTGGCAGTTTTTTCATGAACAAGCTGTGCAATTACTTCATGCAACAGCGCAAATATTACCCACACTATTACTCGGTATAATACTTTTAGCATTAAGCTATTTAATTGCAGGGCCACTTTCTCGATTGCTTATAAAGCCTGTTGACTACATGACTGACAGTAAACTAGTTCATCTAGTTGTAAGGCGCAGTATAAGCACTTTAATTATTTTATTTGGCGTGTACTTATTCCTGCGTTTAGCAGGGCTTACCGAGTTTGCTGTTGCCATTATGAGTGGCACGGGACTAATAGGACTTATATTAGGTTTTGCCTTTAGAGACATAGCTGAGAACTTTATCGCTAGTTTATTACTGAGCATACAAAGGCCTTTTAAAATCGACGATGTAATTGAAGTAGACAATCGTTTAGGTGTTGTTAAAAAAGTAACCGCAAGAGCAACCACACTTGTTGATTATGATGGCAATCATATTCAAATACCCAATGCAACGGTATATAAAAATACTATTAAAAACCTGACTGCCAATCCAAAAATGCGCGGAAAAGTAGAAATTGGTATTGGCTATGATAACGATATACGCAGCGCACAAACCCTCGCCCTAGATATTGCCAATCAACAAAATGCGGTGCTTAGCGATCCACCTGCGCAGGTTTTAATAAAAAACTTAGGCTCATCTACTATTAACTTCGTTTTGTATTTTTGGGTTAATAGCGAGCAGCACAGTCCATTAAAAGTAGCTTCCCAGCTTATGCGCGAATTAGTCAATGAGTTCACAAAACAAAACATCAGCATGCCTGATGACGCACGAGAAAGAATTATACTCACCGACCCTAGTGAAAATGTTTCTAATTTAGAGGAAAAACAACCACCGCAAGTGCAAAGCGAAAAAAGTGAAACTGTTGAGCAAACTAAAACACTTGATGATGTGAGCAGTGATACCGACGAAATACGTGAACAAGCAGAGCAATCTCGAGATCCAGAACAAGGTAAAAATATTATTTAATAATGCTGAAGTTGTATATATTAGTATTTAGCTCAATATTAATACTCTCGACCCAATAAGCAAAATAAGTAATCAACGCTAATATATATTAACGCTGGTTAGGAAGTATCTTATGAAAAGGCAAAAGGCTTTATAGGATATTAATCGACTTTTGCCCTTTGTTTGCGGAGTTTTTCAAGTTAGTTGTCGCATCAAATAAAATTTTATGCCGCCCGCATTGCTTCTTTTTTCTCTGGATTTAAATTTACTTCATTGGTCAGATGCCCACAGCTAGTCTGGTCTAGTTACTACTACAATCCACCAACACCGCCTTGTATCGACCTCTAAACAGTTCACCATCTGTATTATGTGTTCTATTAGAATATTGCGTATAGAGACCATTAATATGTTTCATGGCTCTGCCCATGTTTGCATCAGGGATTTTTATTAGTAGGTGGTAATGATCGGTCATTAAATAATACGAATGCACTTCAATATTAAAACGAAAACTGGCTTCCTCAATGCAGTATAAAAAATGCTTAGAATCGTCATCGCTCAAAAAGGTGTTTTCACGCCCTCTTCCGCGATTCATCACATGATAAAACACATTTTCATACTCTATTCGTAGTGGTCTAGCCATAATAATAAACTCAATGAGCAATAAACTATAAATCTAGATCATTGATGTATGAAGGTAAGATTTGACCCTGCCGAATCGCTAAAAAGCAGTTAACACCCTCCTACCTTTATATTAATGACCTTAGCTCAAAGTCATTTTCTTCGCGCCCAGCTTTATCTCTCGCTTTATCTATACATCTTAAGTTTTAACTATTGTACTTTATATAAGCTTGTTTATCATATGAGATCTATTTACAAAGGCATGTGAATATTAAAGTTTGCAAGGGAATCATGTAGCCTCCCCACAAAAAATTCACAGCCTATTTTTAAGGCTTCTTGTTTATGTCATTTTTAACAACACTTAAAAAGTTTGGTAATCATATTGGTGCTTACAAAGTGCACTTGTGCCCTGAGGTAAAAGGCCAAGCTAGTGAAAAAGGCAAACCTTTATCGAATGTAAAAATAGAGAGAGTATTGAATTTTTCTGATGGTAAAAGTGTTGAAGATTTCACTTACACGGATAATAATGGGGGCTTCTCATTACCTGAAATTAATATCCGTTCTAATCAACCAGCAGTCCCACTTGCTGAGATTTTCACTTCTCAAGCTATTTATCTATCCTACAATAATGAAGAATATTGCCTTTGGGGTTCTAGATTATCAGGCGTTAAATATCGAGAGGAATATGCAAGAAAGTTAAGGCAATTAATAGCCGACATCTCTAATGGAAAGGTTCTTTTTAAATTTCAGAATAAGAAAACTGAAGGCTATAAATTTGAGGCTTTAAGTATTTGTCGTTGGTCTGATGATTTTGAAGTAGTGGAACAAAATGCTTATTTTGACCTTTCAGAAATTGAAACGGATAATAATTAATAAATCAAAAACTAAATTATAAGGAAATATTAATGAATGTTTTAAGCCCTGCAATAGCTGCTAATTTTGCAGCTATCTCATACGAAAGCCTTGACAAAAGAGGCTTGAGAGCTAATCCATATTTTGAAAGAATTAGCTCTTTATTTTCATTCGAATCAGAATCTATAAAAGGTGTAAGTGGTTCTATTCTCGAACGAGTTTTTAACCACTCGACCAATTTTGGCTGCATTGCAGAGGGTAAGAAAGGAGCATATGAAGATGAAGATGATTATGTTTTAGCTTTACGAGGCACGGCTAAAGTTCGTGATGTTGTCACTGATTTACATTGTGGCTTAAGTACTTGTAGTAATAATCAACCTGTACATGCAGGCTTTAACCATACATTTAACTCTTTCAAAAATCAGTTAGAACTATACTTTAAAAAAAGCACTAAGAAAAAGTTAAACATTCATGTTGTAGGTCATAGTTTAGGTGGGGCTTTAGCAAACTTAGCTGCTAACTGGCTAAAGCAACGTTTCGGTGCCAATGTAAAATTATATACTTTTGGTGCGCCGCGCGTTGGTTATAATAGCTTTGCTGTAAAAACAGAGTCCGCAACAGATAACAACATCTATCGTTGCGTACATGCCGCAGATCCAGTTCCTTTAGTGCCTGTGTGGCCATTTATGCATACTGAACAAGAATATATTTTACACGGTGCTGCCACTATTACTCCAAAAGCACATAGTATGACTAATGAGACGCCAGGATATTTACATACAGCAAGCAACTTCAAAAGTTACTCTGCTATCAACAAAGGAATGGAAAAACGAATTCAAGAAGAGGTAAGGCTTGATTATGATAGACGGCTCGAATGTAGCCGCACGTCTAAATGGGCTAGGAAAATTGGTGCAGCTTTAATAACTCATTTACGTGATACTGGTAAGCTATATGCGATACAAAATCATTTATCGAACGCTCTCACAGTCTACGATCAGATAGCTAAAGCATTAGCTGATAGCATTGACTTCTCTAAAAACTGTACCAAAGATATAAAAGGGATTTTAGGGCACATACTAACATTTTGTGGCTATCCATTTAAGGTAATTTCTTTTACTTACGCTTCGATTAGACATATTTTACAATTAATGCTTAAAAATATTTTCGCACTTGCGGGTGAAGCGATAGCATTAGCAAAACCTTCCTAAAATGAAATTATACAAAAAAACCGCCAAATGGCGGTTTTTTATTAACAAGTAAAGCTGTTAGTGTTATGTGAAATTTAACAAAAGCCAATGTGCAAAAGCCAACGGGGCCAAATCTTGACTTCATACATCATAATTTCTCACTGCCCGGTTATCACTCTTTGTTGAAATTCTAACGAGTACTGCAAACAGATAGCCAAAAACTAATTACTTGCCTTAATTTACAAGCACAAAAAAGCCCGCAGCGTTAACTGCGGGCTTTTTTATTGAATGAGTGAGTCAGCCGGTAAGCCGGGTTTTGTCCTTTCCGAAGAAAGTGATAATCATTCGTCTAGGCCATAAATCGCTCTATGGCTCAAGCAACCTACCCGGTTCTCACGTGGGCCACGCGTTCATTATTTAAAATGATAGAACCCTATTTGGTCTTGCTCCGAGTGGAGTTTACCTTGCAACCGACTATTACTAGCGGCCCGGTGCGCTCTTACCGCACCCTTTCACCCTTACCAATCGAGATTGGCGGTCTCCTCTCTGCTGCACTTGTCGTGGGCTCACGCCCCCCAGCCGTTAGCTGGCACTCTGCCCTATGGAGCCCGGACTTTCCTCCCCCTGATCATTTTCGTCACAGGCAGCGATCATCTTGGCTGACTCGGCGCGCAGTATACATGAGGCTAATACCAAGCGCAGTAAAATTTACTCTTTTTCTTCAATAATTGTTTTGTATAAAGCGTTTTTCTTCATTCCAAAGTATTCAGCAACAACGCCACAGGCTTTTTTCATTGGCATTTCACTCTCAAGCAGTGCCAGCATTTTGCGCGCTTCTGGTGGAACATCGTCTACTAGTTTTGGTTTGCCCGGCAACATTAATACAATTTCGCCGCGTTGCTTAGTGGGATCATCTGTTAAAAACTGTTTAAGCTCACTTACACTACCATTAAAAAATGTTTCAAAGGTTTTGGTTAGCTCTTTAGCAAACACAACTTGCTGCTCATCACCAAGAGCTAGTGCTAAATCATCAAGGCTTGCCATAATACGGTGCGTACTTTCGTACATTATGCTGGTAATACCTGAGTTAACAGCTTCGGTAAAAAAGTCTTGGCGAGCTTTGCTTTTAGCTGGCGTAAAACCAATAAACTGAAAACGATCGGTTGGTAAGCCTGAACAACATACTGCTGTAATTGCAGCACATGCACCTGGAACAGGTGTAACATGAGCGCCTTGTTCACGACATAGATTTACAACCGCGTAGCCTGGATCACTAATTAGTGGCGTACCAGCGTCAGATACTAAAGCAATATTTAAACCTTGATTAAGTTGATCAATAATTTGTTGTGCTTTTTGCTTTTCGTTGTGGTCGTGTAATGCAAACGTTTTTGCCTTAATTCCAAAGTGGCTAAGTAGCTTGCCGGTATGGCGAGTGTCTTCAGCAGCTATTAAGTCAACTTGCGATAATGTCGCAATGGCACGGTGACTTAAGTCGTCATAATTGCCAATTGGGGTGGCAACAATGTAAAGAGTGCCAATTTTCTGTGAATTCTCCTCATTTAACATTGAGGTCTCCTGCGTCAGTCAGTAATATAAGCAAATCGCGTTAACGTATTGGGAAATCATTGTGCGACTTAAACTAGTTAGTCTATTAATTATATTGTCAGGGTTATCGGCGTGTAGCACAACCGAAAAACCAACTAAAAACAGCGATAACGTAAGTAACCGCACTAATGCACTGCAAAATCAGGCAACCAGTGCGCAATCTATCTATCAATTGGCGCAAAACCGCCAAGGTGCCGATAAAATACAGTTATTGTATAGCGCCCGTGATGCTGCAATTAGTGAGCAAAATTGGCCTTTGTTAGAGAAAATTGGTAATGAGCTTGAATTAACCGCAAGTGTTGATCAAATCCAAAACCGTCTTTATATTGCATTTGCACAAAAACAACAGAATAAGAATGATCAAGCTTTGGTGATTTTACAATCGCTAGACGGACAACTTACTCAACCTGAGCATTTTGCTTGGCATCAGTTTTTAACAGCCAGTATTTATGCATCGCAAAATTTTCCAAAAAAAGCTGCCCCCTATTTCTTTAGAGCTTCTGAAACAGCTACAAAAAACAATATAGAAATCCCTCAGCTCAATCAAAATTTGTGGGATAACTTAAAACAGCTCTCTTCATATGCGCTTGAACGTTTTAACCGTGGTTCGGTTATCCAGCAAGGCTGGGTAAACCTTGGTCTATACTATCAAGTATATGCAAGTAGTGGCGTGGAGCTAGACCAAGCAATTAATAATTGGCGCAGGCGCTATATTGGGCATCCGGCTTTTTCTGTATTACCTGAACAAGACGAAATGCTTACTGAGCTCGCCCCTATTAATATAGAGCGTTTAGTTGTGTTGTTTCCACAATCAGGCCCTAACGAACGCTTAGGTGATGCGCTTAAAGCGGGTGTGTTAGCTGCACTTGATACGCAAACTATCAACGACACTATTTTTATTGATGAAAACCTAAGCACTGAGGAAATCGCAGCGCAACTTGAAGAAATAAAGCCTGATTTTGTAATTGGTCCTCTACTTAAAGCAAATATTGATAAACTAGCCAATGCACAAACTCTTATTGATACTCCGGTACTGCATTTAAACACCTTTGATGGTGAGCGCATTTCGCTTCAGCATTATTACTTTGCATTGAACCCTGAGCACGAAGTACAACAAGCTCTGGAACACTTTTTAACTAAGGGCTATCAAAAGCCTATGCTGCTTGCGCCAAATAATGCAAATGGCCAACGTTTAGTTGATTATTTTAACCTACAGTGGCAACGCTACAGCGAAACCAAGCCACAAATCGGTTTTTATAACGATAAAAAAGATATGCCAAACACAATTACCAGCTTATTAGAAGTTGATAAGTCAAAAGATCGCATACAAACAGTTAAAGCATTATTTAAGCAAGAAGTAGAAAACGAAACGCGTTCACGCAGTGATATAGACGTTATTTATATTTTGGGTGATGCCATAGAAACTCGCTTAATTAAACCTTACCTTGATGTAAACGTCAGTACATTTGCTGATCGTATCCCACTTTATGCAAGCTCTAAAAGTCATAGTAAACAAATTGACAGTACAGACAAAGGCGACTTAGACGGCCTATACTTCACAGAATTACCGTGGATGCTTGATTCACAAATTAAACAACATAATTTACGCCAGCAGTACAACTCTCTATGGCCTGAGCAAATTGATATTAGCCAACGCTTATTTGCAATGGCGTACGATGCTGTATCAATATTACATGACATTAGACAGTTAAGCGTAATGCCAGGCAATCAATATAGTGGTTTAAGTGGTAAGTTGTCTGTTAATACCAGCGGCCATATAGAACGCATGCTCGACTGGGCTCAATATACAAACCGTCGCATTAAGCCTGTGCAATTAGAAACACAACGCCCGGTACCATTGTTTATGCAATCAGCGGGTGATATACAAACTATAAATTAAACTTTATTAAGTTAAGGGGGCGGCATGTCGTGGTTTAAAGAGCTGTGGCAAAATAGTCGCGAAAAAGGCCAGTATTATGAGCTTGAAGCGCAAAAATACTTAGTTACTCAGGGCTTAACACCCATTGAACGTAATTATTACTGCCCCTTTGGCGAGCTTGATGTCATTATGAAAGAAGGCGACACCCTTGTATTCATTGAGGTCAAGTTTCGCAAAAATAATGCCCGTGGCGGTGCCAACTATGCACTTAGCCCACAAAAACAAGCTCGATTAAAACGTAGTATTTATCATTACTTAGCAGCTAAAAATTTAACTAACCAAGCACTAAGAATTGATTATGTAGCCATTACAGGAGAAGCATCTCCTAATATTAATTGGCTTAAAAATGTATTTTAAACGCAAATACAAAGATAAATTATTGGTAGGCTATGCAAGACACAATTAAAGAAATTTTTACAGAAAGCATTCAAGTTCAAATCGCTGCTGGTGAAGTGCTACCTAGTGCGCTTGAGTCAGCTGCATTTACTATTGCACAAAGTCTGATCAACGGAAATAAACTCATTTGCTGCGGTACTGCAAATTGCCACATGCTCGCTCAGCATATGGCGGGTGTATTGGTTAATCACTATGAAACCGAGCGTCCTTGTTTGCCGGCAATCGCTCTATCGCAAGAAAACGTTAATCTTGGGCAAAGTACCCAGGTAGACGATCACGATACATTTGCTCGTCAAGTCCGCGCTTTTGCCCAGCAAGGCGACTTATTGCTCGTACTGGCTATTAACGGTAACGAAAAGCATGTTATTTCTGCCGTTGAAGCAGCACTAACTAAAGATATGAAGGTCATAGTTATGGTTGGTGATGATGGTGGCGAGTTGGTTGGCCTACTTGGCCCTAACGATGTTGAAATTAGATCGCCATCTAAACGCCCTAGCCGCATTATCGAATCCCATTTAGTTAACTTACATTGTTTAAGCGAACTTGTTGATTTAACGCTTTTCCCTCAGGATGAAAATTATGTTTAAACGCTCTCTTATTGTTTTAGGTACTGTTGTATTACTACAAGGCTGCGCAGCTGCTGTTGTTGCAGGTACAGCCAGTGCAGTAACTGCAGCGAACGATCGCCGTACCATTGGCTCTCAAATTGACGATAACAATATTGAAATAAAAGCCAGTATTGCACTTAGCGAAGTAGAACGCCTTGAAAAGTTTGCCAATATAAGCGCTGTAAGCGTTAACGGTATTGTTTTACTTGTAGGCCAAGTATCTAATGAAGAAATGAGAAACGAAGCACAGCGTACCATTGAGGGCGTTTCAGGTATTCGTAAGATACATAACCAAATTCGTATTGGCTCAAATATTGGCATTACTACACAAACGCATGACTCTTGGTTAACATCTAAAGTAAAAGCTCAGCTACTAACAGCAAAAGACATTAGCAGTAATAACATTAAAGTAGTTACTGAAAACGCTGAAGTATTTTTAATGGGTTTAGTATCTGACTCTGAGTCTACTCAAGCTGTAAACATTGCCCGAAATGTATCTGGCGTAGAGCGGGTAATTAAAGTATTTGAATATATGTAAAGTAAAATACAGACATAAAAAAACCGCTTATTAAGCGGTTTTTTTTTGCATTTACTTATTATTTAATAACGCGTAAATGAGAGCCTTTTTTCTTCTGTGGCTTTTCTGGTGGTGTTTCATCAATAAATTCAGCTGATGAATCAACACTTTCAAGCTCAGGCACAAAATCGTCTTCGTCCTCTAAAAACTCATCTGCAGTAAAGACTGTTCCTTCGCCATTTTCACGCGCGTATATTGCAAGCACAGCACCTAGAGGCACGTACACTTGCATTGGCTGACCACCAAAGCGCGCATTGAAGCTAAGTTGGGTTAAGTCTAACGAAAACTGTGTGACCGCTGATGGACTTATGTTTAAAACAATTTGTCCGTCTTGAACAAACTGTGTTGGCACTTGTACATTTGCAAACCCAGCGTCTACCACTAAATGCGGTGTACACTCGTTATCGACTATCCAATCAAAAAAAGCACGTAATAAATAAGGACGATTAGGCGTCATTATAAACGGATCTCACGCTCAGCTTCAGTTAAAGAGGCTTGGAATGACTCACGTTCAAATAAACGGATCATGTACTCTTTAAGCTCTTTAGAACCTGCACCATTAAGCTCAATACCAAACTCTGGTAAACGCCATAATAGTGGAGCTAAATAACAATCTACTAAGCTAAACTCTTCACTCATAAAGTAAGGTGCTTCGCTAAAAATAGGTGCTACAGCAAGTAATGCTTCTGTTAGCTCTTTACGAGCTTGAGCAGCATCTGACGTGTTGTTACTGATTTTGTCAGCTAGGCTGTACCAGTCAGTATCAATACGATGCATCATTAAGCGGCTACGACCACGCATTACCGGGTAAACAGGCATTAGTGGAGGATGAGGAAAACGCTCATCAAGGTATTCCATGATGATGTTTGCCTGGTATAAACCAAGCTCACGGTCAATCAGTGTTGGCACTGTGCCGTAAGGGTTAATTTCGTGAAGTGCTTCTGGCAAGTTATCTTTTTCAGCCAAATGAATATCTACACTTACACCTTTTTCCGCAAGTACAATACGTACTTGGTGGCTATACATACAGTTAGCACCAGAAAAAAGGGTCATTACAGGGCGCTTATTGGCAGCTACGGCCATGCCTATACCTCCATTAAATAACTAAAACAGCAAAAGGGGCTTAAGCCCCTATTGCAAAATTACCTTTAAAAATGTTCAAGTTAATGAACATCTCTCCAGTATTCTTTCTTAAGCATAAATGCCAAGATAAATAGAATTATTAAGAATCCTATTACCTTAATACCTAGCGCTTCCGATTCAAGACGTGAAGGTTCACCCACGTACTCAAGGAAGTTTGTTAAATCACGAGCCGCTTGGTCGTATTCATCTACGCTTAATTCACCCGTACCATCAGTTTCAGTAGCAATAACTTTGGTCACAGTGTGGCCATGTTCTTCTACTTCTTTAGTGATAGGCGTTGGTAAACCTTGTAGTTCTTGAAGAACATGAGGCATACCTACCGATGGAAAAACAATATTGTTAACTCCAAACGGGCGAGATTCATCTTTATAAAACGATTTTAGGTACGTGTAAATATAATCTGGTGATTTTACACGTGCAATTAGAGTTAAATCCGGCGGAGCCGCACCAAACCATTTTGCTGCATCGTCTTTTGTAATTGCGTTGGTGATATGGCTACCTACTTTAGAGCCGTCAAAAATTAACTGCTCTAAACCAACTTCTGTTGGGATACCGATATCACGAAAAGTACGCTCATAACGTTGATACTGCATTTGGTGACAACCAAGACAGTAGTTCATGAACAACTTTGCACCGCGTTGTAAAGATGGTTGATCAGTAAGGTCGTTATTCGCTTCCATTAAAGGAACCGACGGACCTGCTGCCATAACCATGTTAGGCAACAAGTTTACTGATAAAGCAAATAAACCAATAATAAGCTTCTTCATCATTTCGTTAACCTCTCTGGCAATGGCTTAGTTTTTTCGTTCTTACTGTATACAAACAACAGTACGAAGAACATAAAGTAAGTCACAGTACAGATTTGAGAAATAATCGTTTTCATATCAGTTTGTGGAGTTGCACCCACCCAACCAAGAAGAACGAAAGTTACAACAAAGCCTGCAATGTTCCATTTATGGAAACCACAACGGTAACGAACCGATTTAACTCTACCACGGTCTATCCAAGGTAGTAATGCAAGTACTACAATCGATGCACCCATCGCCGCAACACCGATTAACTTATCAGGGATTGCACGTAAGATTGCATAGAATGGCGTAAAGTACCAAACCGGGAAAATATGCTCAGGTGTTTTAAGTGGGTTAGCTGCCTCGAAGTTTGGACCTTCTAAAAAGAAGCCATTCATCGCCGGCATAAAGAACACAACCCAACAAAACAGTATTAAGAAACCAACCACACCCACAATATCTTTAACTGTGTAGTAAGGGTGGAACGGTATCGCATCAACAATGTCTTTTTTGTTAGTGTAATACTCGTGGAATTTAAATTTAGGCTTATCTTCTTCAGCTACTGAGCCTTTCTTACGTTTAATCTCAATACCTTCAGGGTTATTTGAACCCACTTCGTGTAGAGCAACAATGTGTAAGAAAACTAAGATTACAATAACCAGTGGTAGTGCAATTACATGTAATGCAAAGAAGCGATTAAGCGTTGCACCTGATATTACGTAGTCACCACGGATCCAAAGTGTTAAGTCATCACCAATAACCGGAATAGCACCGAATAATGAAATGATTACTTGTGCGCCCCAGAACGACATTTGGCCCCATGGTAATAAGTATCCCATGAATGCTTCAGCCATTAGCGCTAAGAAAATGAACATACCAAATAACCACAGTAATTCACGCGGTTTTTGATAAGAACCGTAGATCATGCCACGGAACATATGCATATATACAACGATGAAAAACGCTGATGCACCTGTTGAGTGCAAGTAACGTAGTAACCAGCCATATTCTACATCACGCATGATGTACTCTACCGAGGCAAAAGCACCTTCAGCAGACGGAACAAAGTTCATCGTTAACCAAATACCTGTTAGGATTTGGTTTACCAGTACTAACATGGCTAGTGAGCCAAAAAAGTACCAGAAGTTAAAGTTTTTAGGTGCTGGATACTGTGCAATGTGCATGTTCCAAACACGTGTCATTGGGATTCGGTCGTCTATCCAACCAATAATCTTACCAAACATTAGGCTACCCCTCTTTCTTCGCCCACTAAAATAGTGGTGTCATCTAGAAAAGTATAAGGTGGTATTTCTAAGTTTAATGGTGCAGGTACCGATTGAAATACTCGACCAGCCATATCAAATTTAGAACCGTGGCACGGGCAGTAGAAACCGTCATCAGTCCCTTCTACTTTCTCACCAAAATTACCTTGTAAAAAGCCTGGTGAACATCCTAAATGCGTACAAATACCTACAGCCAAAAATATTTCTGGACGTAATGAACGGTAATCATTTGTTGATGATTCTAATTGTTGTGGCTCTTGCGATTGCGGATCACGAAGTTGACCTTCATGTTCTTTCATCTGCTCAAGCATTTTTGGGGTACGTGATACAACCCATACAGGTTTACCACGCCACTCGACACGTATTAATTGTCCAGGCTCAAGTTTGCTGATATCTACTTCTACAGGCGCACCCGCAGATTTAGCTCGCTCACTTGGATTCCAAGACGCAATAAAAGGAACAGCAGCCCCAGCCGCACCAACACCACCTACAACAGAGGTAGCTATGGTTAAAAAGCGACGTCGGCCATTGTCTACAGGCGCATTGCTCATCCACTTATCTCCACTATGATTCTCAACACTTGCTATATTGAGAACATCAGTTACAGCAGGTTAATTATTCGAAATTTTTAAAATAGAAGCGATCATAATTAAAACCCTTGATTAAAACAAGGTTATTCAAAGCCCCATGCTCGAATAAACCTGACTTGATCAAAAATTTGATTAAGCTAGCTCGAGAATAAAGCCGAACGACTATAATAACGCTTCTGTAAAAACAATATACTGACCGAGATCAACACCACTAAGAGGAAACAGTAAAAACTGTACATAGTGTCGTTAAACTCACTCATTTTACTTCCACGCCAATTGTAGCAAAAAATTCCACCAATTAACTGATGGATTTAAACTAATTACGATAATTATTTAACTTTTTTGCAGCTATCTGAGTGTTTTTTAACTTTCGTTCGATTAATACGCAGTTATTAATAAATTTGATCATCATTAATTACAGCAATACCAAGTATGGCGACCGCTATAAACAAATTTAAATTAAGTAGCAAATGTAAACTTTTTGATTTGAAAACAAAAAACCCAGCATAAGCTGGGTTTTTGAATTCTTGATAACGTATAGATTAACGTTTTGAGAACTGTGGACGCTTACGCGCTTTCTTAAGACCCACTTTCTTACGTTCAACTTTACGTGCATCACGTGTAACAAAACCTGCTTTACGAAGTTGTGGACGTAGTGACTCGTCAAACTCCATAAGTGCACGAGTGATACCGTGACGGATAGCACCAGCTTGACCAGTTGTACCACCACCAGAAACGGTGATGTAAAGGTCAAATTTTTCAGTCATATCAACTAGCTCAAGAGCTTGATGAACAACCATGCGTGCTGTTTCGCGACCAAAATACTCTTCTAGAGAGCGTTTGTTGATTACGATGTTACCAGTGCCTGGGCGTAAGAATACGCGAGCACTTGAACTTTTACGACGACCTGTACCGTAGTATTGATTTGCCATGATGGTGCTCCTTAAATGTCTAGAACCTGAGGCTGTTGTGCAGCATGGTTATGCTCAGTACCTGCGTAAACTTTAAGTTTACGGTACATAGCGCGGCCTAAAGGACCACGTGGCAACATGCCTTTTACAGCTTTCTCGATGATCATTTCAGGCTTTGCAGCTTGAAGTTTATCAAAAGTAGTAGACTTAAGGCCACCTGGAAAACCAGAGTGAGCGTAGTACACTTTATCTTTGAATTTGTTACCAGTTACAGTAACTTTTTCAGCGTTGATAACGATGATGTAATCACCAGTATCTACGTGAGGAGTGTATTCAGCTTTATGCTTACCGCGTAGGCGGTGAGCGATTTCAGTAGCGATGCGACCTAAAGTTTTACCTTCAGCGTCAACTACGTACCAGTCACGTTTTACTGTTTCTGGTTTAGCAACAAACGTTTTCATTTATAAAAATCCAATGTTTTTCAATTAAAACCACAAGTAGTTAATATTAACTACTGCTCTAAGTTTGCTATAACCCCTTCGAGTTTTAGACTTTTGCGCCGCTCACAAGTGGCTAGACTATATGAGGACATAGAACGCAACGTGGCAGACGCGGGAGTATACCAGCACTTAAAACACATTGCTACTCGCCGGTTGTTTTTTCCACAAGAAATTTCAGAAATAAGAAGTACTATATATGTACCTCTTTTTTATAGTTGCCCTATTACACATTTACTTACTTATTTAAACTAAATGCTCTCTAGCTAAATATTCTAAGGATTGCATTTCTTGTAAACGACTAATACAACGCTTAAATTCAAAGTTTAAATTACCTTGGGTATAAAGTTCGGTAATAGGTTTTTCAGCCGATATAATTAAAGTTACATGGCGCTCATAAAATTCATCCACTAAAGCAATAAAGCGTCTAGCAGCATCATCATTAGTTTGCCCTAGCTGTTTTACGTTAGAAATAATCACCGTATTGTATAAGCGGCTAATCTCCATGTAATCGACCTGGCTACGTGCTGTTTCGCACAATTCACTAAACTCAAACATCACAACGCATTTAGCTACTTTACGCGTTTTGATTTTTCGCCCTTCTATCTCTATCGGCTCATCTAATTGCCCTGGCTCTGGCGATAACTTATCGAAGTACTCAAATAGGTTCTTATCCGCATCTTCATCTAATGGGCTGTGAAAAATTTCAGCTTGCTCTAAAGTACGTAAGCGATAATCGATACCTGAATCTACATTAACTATCTCGGTATTTTTTTTAACAAGCTCAATTGCTGGCATAAAACGCGCTCGCTGTAAGCCATTTCTGTAAAGTTCATCAGGCACTATATTAGAGGTTGCTACAAGTACTATGCCCCGTGCAAATAGCGCTTCCATTAAGCCACCTAATAGCATGGCATCAGTAATGTCTTGTACAAAAAACTCATCAAAGCAAATAATGTCTGTTTCTGCTTTAAAAGTGTCAGCAATTTTTTCTAATGGATTAGCCGTATTATTTAGCTTTTTAAGCTCGTTATGCACTCGGTGCATAAATCGATGAAAGTGCACACGCATTTTACGTGTGCCCGGTAATGATTCGTAAAAAGTGTCAACTAAATAAGTTTTACCACGCCCTACTCCCCCCCAAAAGTACAAACCTTTTACAGGCGCAGGTTCTTCTTTACTAAATAGCTTAGCAAAAAAGCCTTTTTGTTTTGGCTTTGTCTGAGTTAGGTCATCGTATAGACGTTGTAAATGGCGCACAGCATTTTCTTGTGCTGCGTCGTGTACAAAGTCATCTCGCTTTAAGTCTTGTTGGTATGTTTGCCAAGGAGTCATATCTATTTACAGTTAAAACACAGTTTAATTTGCAAAGCATATTAACACGCATCATAACTCGGGGTATATTACACTTAGTATGATTTATAATTGAATCGGCATTCGTTAGTTATTTTCCCAAAGGGGTAGTTTTTATGGGCACAGTTATGTGGGTAGGTTTGATTGTTATTGTTGCTGTTGTAGCATTTTTTATTGGCGCATTTGTTACTAAAAAACAGTTCAAACAAGATGAATTAAAAGAGCAAGCAGAGCAAGCTAAAAATGCGTTAGAGCAGTATCGCCAAGATGTAGCTGATCATTTAGCGAATACTGGTAAGCTCGTAAATAAAATGAAAGAAAACTATGATCAACTGCTTAGTCACGTTGAAGAAACAAACCAGCTTCTTCTAGAAGATAGAAATAAAGCACCAGCTGAACCATTCTTTTCAAAAGAAACAACAGAACAACTGCAGGCTTCATTAAAAGAGCGTCAATGCGATCGTTCTACAGCCGCAGCACAACCAGCTGATTATGTATCAGGTGAATCAGGTTTATTTGCTGGTCAAAATAAAGTTTCAGAACATTCTAAAGCATCTTGATGAACTTTTTTTTGACCCCATAGTCTTTAGATATAACAGCTTTGTTGTTTTATCTTAATAAACCGAAAAGGGCTGCTGTAAAGTAGCCCTTTTTGTTTTGCTTTATCTTAAGTGGAGTTACCCCTGACTATGAAAATGAAATTATCACTTATCAGCGCAGCTATTTTATCTACAAGCTTGTTAATGAGCCCAGTAGCGTCTTATGCAAAAATGCCAATTGCAGTAAATGGTCAACAACTACCAACTCTTGCCCCCATGCTAGAGAAAATATCTCCAGGTGTTGTAAGTATCCAAGTTTCAGGCTCAAAAGAAGTACGCCGCCGTGCAGATCCGCTTGAATACTTTTTTGGACAGCAACAGCCTCGCAGTCAAAAGCGTCAATTTAGTGGATTAGGCTCTGGGGTGATTATTGATGCTGATGAGGGTTATGTAGTCACTAATAATCACGTAATCCAAGATGCCGAAAAAATGGTAGTAACCCTAGAAGATGGCCGTGAATTTGAAGCAACTAAAATTGGTACTGATACAGAATCAGACATCGCTCTTTTACAAATAGACGCTGATGACTTAACTGAAATAAAACTCGCAAATTCAGATAGTTTACGAGTGGGCGACTTTGCTGTTGCTATTGGTAACCCATTTGGACTTAGCCACACAGTTACATCTGGTATTGTTAGTGCTCTTGGCCGTAGTGGTTTAAATATTGAGGGCTACGAAGATTTCATTCAAACCGATGCTGCTATTAACCAAGGCAACTCTGGTGGTGCATTAGTTAACTTAAACGGTGAATTGATTGGTATTAACACTGCTATTTTAGGTGCTTCTGGCGGTAACGTGGGTATTGGTTTTGCCATTCCATCAAACATGATGAAAAACTTAGTTGATCAAATTGTTGAACACGGTGAAGTACGCCGAGGTTCGCTGGGTATTTCTGGCCGCCCACTTGATGCAGGCCTTGCTAAAGCGCAGCAACTTGACGTTAAACAAGGTGCTTATGTAATGCAAGTAATGGACGACACTGCTGCAAGTAAAGCAGGTATAAAAGCAGGTGACGTAATTGTTAGCATTAATGGCGGTGATATTAGTGGTTTCCATGAACTACGCAGCAAAATTGCTACGCTAGGTGAAGGCCGCGAAATAAAACTTGGTATTTACCGCGATGGTAAAATTAAAACGGTAAAAGTAACTCTTGATGGTGCATCAGGTGTTACAGCGACTGGCGAAGAGCTGCATCCTGCGTTCCAAGGCGCGGCACTTGAAAACGTGCAAAAAAATAGTAATAAAGGTGTTGAGGTTACGTCTGTAGACCCTCGCTCACCTTCTGCCCGTGTTGGCCTTGAAGAAGGTGATATTATTATGCAAGTGAATCGCCAAAGAGTAGAGACTATCCGTGATATGAATAAGATTATCGAAAACACTAAAGGTAATATCGTACTTGGCGTGCAACGTGGTCGTGAGTCTATATTTATTTTAATTCAGTAATAAATAGCACTATTAATGTAATAAAAATAACAGTGGCACTTGCCGCTGTTATTTTTTTTATGTCATCATAAAGAGATTGCTCACTTACATAATAAGAAAACTGTGCTGAAATTAATAAAATTTATTCTTCCCCCTTTATTTGCAGGTCTAAGTATTGCTTTTTTAGTGGTTTTTTTCAGCCCTAATATGCGAGCCGCCTTACTTCCTAATGTTCCCCTTCCAAGCGCGATGAGTGCGAGTCACCTGAGTTTTTCTGATGCAGTTAAACGAGCAGCTCCTTCTGTAGTTACTATTTTTTCAGAAAGCATTTCCAAAGAACCTCGTTATAAAAGAAAAAACACGGTACAAGAGCTAGGCTCTGGCGTCATTATGTCGCAAGACGGTTATATTCTTACTAACTATCATGTTGTTAATAATGCAGACCAAATTATGGTTATCTTAACCGATGGCCGACGCTTTTTTGATGTGCAACTCATTGGTTTTGATACTATTACTGATTTAGCCTTACTTAAAATCAATGCAGATCACCTCCCAGTGATTCCCGTAAACGATAGCTATGTATCAAATGTAGGCGATGTTGTACTTGCTATAGGCAACCCGCTTAACTTAGGGCAAACAATCACTCAAGGCATTATTAGTGCAACGGGTAAGCAAAAAATTACAGATAGCCCTTACAATAACTTATTGCAAATGGATGCAGCTATTAACGTGGGCAACTCCGGCGGCGCATTAGTTAACTCCAATGGTGATTTAGTCGGCATTACTTCTGCACAATTTAAAACGCGTGAGAACTTGAATATTCAAGGAATATTTTTTGCGGTTCCTTACTCACTTGCTAAAAAAGTGATGGGTAAACTCATTCGTCACGGTCGGGTTGTGCGCGGCTATTTAGGCTTTGAAGGCACAGCAGTAGATAGTACGGGTAAAGAAGTAAACGACAGCCTAACGCCGGTTACCGGCATGCGTATTACTAATTTAGACCCTTTGGGGCCAGCATGGCAAGCAGGCATTGAAGAGCAAGATATCGTCATTAAAATTGCAGGGCTTTCGGTAGCAAACCCACAAAAAGTGCTTGAAAAAATAGGTAATACGGAGCCCGGTAAAGAAATAGAATTTGAGCTATACAGAGATGGCAAAATAGAAAAAATCATGGTGGTAGTAGCTGAGCTTGAAACAAAGCTTTAAAAAAGAGTAATACCAATCGTCAATAAAAAGGTCGGATAGCAATTTGCGTATCCGACCTTTTTTAAATAGCTTAACTAGTTATCTACTTAGCTACTTCTACGTTTAATGTTTGCACCCAACGCACTTAGCTTATCTTCAATGCGCTGATAGCCTCTATCAACGTGATAAATACGGTCAACAACCGTTTCACCCTGTGCCACTATACCCGTTAAAATTAAGCTAGCTGAAGCGCGTAAATCGGTTGCCATCACTTGCGCACCCGTTAAGCTTTCAGTCTCACCACAAATTGCGGTATGCCCTTCTAAACGAATATTAGCGCCCATACGCTGCAACTCTGGTACATGCATAAAACGGTTTTCAAAAATCGTTTCTGTGATCGTTGCACTACCATTTGCTACTACATTCAATGCTGTAAACTGAGCTTGCATATCCGTAGGAAAACCTGGGTGTGGAGCTGTTTTAATATTCACGGCTTTAAGTTCTCGGCCGCGCATATCAAGATAAATACTATTGTTATGTACTTCTAGGTGCGCATTCGTAGCACGTAGCTTTTCAATCACAGGCTCAAGAGAATGAAAGTCTGTATTTTTACAAAGTACTTCACCGCCAGCCATTGCTGCTGCGACTAAAAACGTCCCAGTTTCAATTCGGTCAGGTAAAATACTGTGTTCACAGCCAGCTAAACGCTCAACGCCTTCAACTTCAATGCGGCTAGTACCTGCACCTGTGATTTTAGCGCCCATAGCAATTAGGCAGTTAGCTAAATCAATTATTTCAGGCTCGCGTGCCGCATTATCAAGTATGGTTTTACCATCAGCGAGGGCCGCTGCCATTAATAGGTTTTCGGTAGCGCCTACACTTACCATTTCCATAAAAATTTCAGCGCCTTTTAAGCGACCATTAACCTTGGCATTAATATAACCATTTTCAACGTTTATTTGTGCGCCCATGCGCTCCAAACCTTGAATATGGATATCAACAGGGCGAGCACCAATAGCGCACCCACCAGGTAAAGACACTTGAGCCTCACCAAAACGTGCAACTAGAGGGCCTAATGCAAGCACAGAGGCGCGCATTTGCTTTACTAAGTCGTAAGGCGCTAATGTTTTATTAACCGTTGCACCGTCAATTACTAGCGTATCGCCCTGCCAATTAACATCTGCACCTAAAGTTTTTAATAAGGCTTCAGTGGTCACTATGTCGCGAAGACGCGGTACATTAGTAAATATACTTTTACCATCAGCTAATAGTGAAGCAAATAAGATAGGAAGTGCGGCATTTTTAGCGCCCGAAATAGTCACTTCACCAGCAAGTGAAGTGCCACCTTGAATTACAAATTGATCCATTAGGAGGCCCTAGTTATTGCGGTAAAATAAATTTTTGTTCACGCTTCCACTCTACAGGAGTAAATGCACGAATAGATACTGCGTGAATTGTCCCATCTGAAATTGTATTCATTAATGGACCATAAACTAGCTGCTGCTTTTTAACTCGGCTTAAACCGTCAAAGCATTCGCCTACTGCAACAACTTCATAATGACTACCATTGGCTTTTACATGTACTTCAGCTAATTGAAGTTCTTCGCGTAATAATGTTTCGACTTGGCTAGTTTCCATAACTCTCACTCAAATAGGGTTGTAACCTGACCCAATTGCATTAAATTTTGCAATTGCTCAGGTAGGTTTTGCAATTCAAGGCGAATGCCTTGCTGCTTTAATTCTGCAAAAGAGTGAATTAACCAAGCTAAGCCAGCTGTGTCAACCCTTGATACTCCACTTAGGTCGAAATAGATGATTTTATGCTTAGTTAATAACTTATTGTTCAGAAGCTGTTCATCGCCAATTGAATTTCGAGTAAGCTCACCGCTTACTCCAAAATGTTGTCCATCAACTTGGCTTATTGCCAATTTAGTCATTCGAGTTACTGCCTCTAAACTGAACTGGTAGCTGACTCTTTTGCTCTAAAAGGTTACTTACATTATCAATACCTTGCTGACGCAAAATACCTTGCAGCTCGCTTTGCTTTGCATCCAGTAAACTAATACCTTCGGCAATCATATCGTACGCGCGCCATTCACCGTCGCGGTCTTCGCGTACTTTAAAATCGATTCTGATATCAGGTTTACCGTCTTCAATAATTTTAGTCTTAACAACAACGACGTCTTTACCTTTAAACGCTTGCTCTGCACCAAACTCAACTTTCTGGTTTGTGTATTGAGTAAATACACCTGCATAAGTAGCAACTAAGTACTCTCTAAATACACCAATAAAGCGTTGAATTTCTTTAATTGCTTTGGCCTTTTCAGCCTCGTCGGTAATTGCACGAACTTTAGATACTTCACTGCCAAGTACACGAAGTGCTGCATATTTATAGTCGATATAAGGCATTAATTCTTCTTCGACTATTACGCGAAGGTATTCCTGATCTTTAACAATTAATGGCTGATCTTTTTTAATGCGCGCAAATGTATTATCGGCAACTTGGCGTACCATTTTATTAGGATCGACTAATTTCACATCTGCTGCACTTACGCTTTGAGTTAGCGTCATTGTGCCAATTGCTACAATAGCTAAAAACTTTTTCAACATAATAATTACTCACTACCTTGGTTGAATAAAAACTGCCCGATTAATTCTTCAAGTACAATGGCAGACTTAGTATCAGTGATTGAATCGCCATCACCTAGTGCTTTACTTTCCACACCAAATAAATCGTCAATTGCTTCATCTTGCTTGTTTTCTGTCACTGTTTCGCCTAAACAACGTTGCTTAGCAGAATCTGGAGAAATTACAGGGTGAATACCTAAGTACTGCTCACCTAAAATACCCGACGTTAAAATAGAGATTGAGCTTGTGTCTGAAAAACGACATAAGTACTGTGCGTCAATGGTCATATTAACGACTGGTAAAAACTCTTGTGGGTGAACATAAATTGATTCAACACGGCCAATTACAACACCACCTACTTTTACTGGCGCACGCGCTTTTAACGAGCCGATGTTTTCAAACTTGGCATTAAGCGTATATGTTTCGCCAGAGCCACTAATACCTGAATTGGCAACTTTAAGTGCAAGCATCGCAAAAGCTAAAATGCCAAGTGCTACAAAAAAACCAACTAAAATTTCTAATTTCCGTGAATTCATTATCTATACCCTATTAGCTGGTAAACATTACCGCTGTCAAAATAAAGTCAAAACCTAAAACTGCTAATGACGAATGAACAACCGTTTCGGTGGTTGCTTTGCTGATCCCTTCTGAGGTCGGCACACAGTCATATCCTTTATAAAGCGCAATCCAGGTCACCACTATGGCAAATACAAAGCTTTTAATAATACCGTTTAGTATGTCTTGCTGAAACGACACTTGCGATTGCATGATTGACCAAAAACTACCTGTATCAACCCCCAGCCAATCTACCCCCACTAAATGAGCGCCTATAATTGCTACAGCTGAAAATATCAATGCAAGCAATGGCATGCTTATAAAACCCGCCCAAAAGCGCGGTGCAATAATACGTTTTAGCGGATCGATTGCCATCATCTCAAGTGATGAAAGTTGCTCTGTTGCTTTCATTAAGCCAATTTCAGCTGTCAAAGCGCTACCTGCGCGTCCTGCAAATAATAATGCAGTAACAACCGGGCCTAGTTCTCGCAATAAGCTCAGTGCCACTAACGGCCCTAAACTATCCTCAGCGCCATAACCAACCAATACGGTGTAACCTTGTAAAGCCAACACCATACCGATAAACAAACCCGACACCATAATAATGAGTAACGATTGCGAACCAACCATATAAAGCTGGCGAACAAGTAACGGTGTGCCTTTTTTAAAATTAGGAACATGCGCTAATGCACTAAACAGCATATAAGCAGAACGACCAAGGGCCGCAAAGCGTCCTAGCGTTTTATGTCCTAGCTTTTGAAATAAATCCAACATTATGCTTTTTCTCCAAGTAGTTCGTCTGCATAAGCCTGAGCCGGAAAATGAAATGGTACAGGACCATCCGACAAGCCTTTTAAAAACTGTTGAACTAAAGGAGATTCATGATTACGCATTTCATCTGGAGTACCAGAACCAATTACCCCTTGATCGGCGATAATTATAACGTGTTCGGCAATACTCATTACCTCTGTTACATCGTGCGTCACGATTAAAGACGATAAACCTAATACTTCGTTGAGCGACTTAATTAGCTTAACCAATACGCCCATCGAAATAGGATCTTGCCCTGCAAATGGTTCATCGTACATGATTAGCTCTGGATCAAGTGCTATAGCGCGTGCAAGTGCAGCACGCCTTGCCATACCGCCGGATAACTCAGATGGCATTAAATCTTTAGCGCCACGTAGTCCAACCGCTTGCAGTTTCATTAACACAACTAATCGAATCAGGTCTTCACTTAGCTTTGTGTGCTCTCTTATAGGGAACGCGATATTGTCAAATACCGACATATCAGTAAACAACGCACCACTTTGAAAAAGCATACTCATTTTAGTACGTGCTTCGTATAACTCTTTACGAGACATTTTAGGAATGCTGCCACCTTCAAATAAAATATCACCTGAATCTGGTTTAAGCTGACCACCAATTAAACGCAACATAGTGGTTTTGCCAATTCCGCTTGGCCCCATAATCGCAGTAATTTTACCTTTAGGAACGCTAAAACTCATATTTTTATATATGGTTCTATTGCCTCTCGAAAAGCTAACATCCTTGACTTCTACTATTGATTGCGACAAGTCGCTCTCCATAAAAATGTTCACTAGTGCCCCTATTTTAAAGCTTTTTTGTCAAAGATGGAAAAAACAATTCGTAAGATTTTGTAATACACCCATGAAAAGGATTATAAGACTCGCTCAAAACAGCTTAACCCCGGCTTAAATTTTTAAATTAGCTGTTTAAAAGCAACATTGTTACCTAGTTGACCTTACTCTTTTATTTATACTTTCATCTTGGCTTTTGTTACTATTCGCGCCATCCGTATTTTGTATAACTGGCTTAACACAATGGTTACCTCGTTTGTTATTTTAATTCTTGGTTTTGCAGCTCTTGTTTGGAGTGCCGATAGGTTTGTTTATGGGGCTGCGGCTCTTGCTAAAAACTTTGGTGTACCTACACTTATTGTTGGTTTGACCGTTGTAGCCATGGGCTCTTCAGCCCCTGAAATGATGGTTTCAGCCTCTGCCGCTCTGGCTAACAAAACCGACACAGCCGTTGGCAATGCTGTTGGCTCTAATATTACAAACATTTTACTTGTGTTAGGTATCACTGCTCTATTTCGCCCTCTTTCAGTTTCATCTAGTACGTTAAAACGTGAAATGCCATTAGTGATGCTCGTATCTTTAGCTACTTGGTATGTGTTCTCAGATAACTACTTTTCATTTAGTGAAGGTGTTGCGCTTTTAGTTGGCTTTATCGTATTCATCGGTGGGTTAATCATTGTATCTATGCGTGCAAAAAACCAAGATGACCCATTTGTCTCAGAAGCCTGCGACGATGTACCAAACGATGTACCTACTAAAAAAGCAGTATTTTGGTTAATTGTTGGCATGATACTCCTGCCGGTTAGTTCTCATTTTTTAATCGGCTCAGCTGTTGATATTGCTAAATACTTCGGCTTAAGCGACTTAGTCATTGGTTTAACAATTATTGCCATTGGTACTAGCTTGCCTGAACTTGCCGCCTCGGTTGCAGGTGTACTTAAAAATGAAGATGATTTAGCACTAGGTAATATTGTTGGCTCAAACATATTTAATATTTTAGCTGTATTACCTCTAGCAGGTATTATTAATCCTTCAGCAATTGATCCATCGTTAGTAAGCCGAGATATATTAATTATGATTGGTGCAACACTTGCTCTTATTATTATGTCATTGAACTTTAGAGGCACCCAGCGTATCAATAGGGTAGAAGGCGGCTTATTGCTAATAGCGTTTTTGGGTTACCAAGGGTATATTTTTAGTCAAGTAGGGTAAATGATGGCAACGCTAAACTTTATTGAACAAGGCCTTCGCGTTTTAGATGTTGAGCGCCAAGCACTTAGTGATATTGCACAATATGTAGATGAAAATTTTCATAACGCGTGCCAATTAATGTACGACTGTGAAGGCCGTATTATTGTCATTGGCATGGGAAAATCAGGCCATATTGGCAATAAAATAGCGGCAACCCTTGCAAGTACTGGCAGCCCAGCGTTTTTTGTTCACCCTGGTGAAGCAAGTCATGGTGATTTAGGTATGATCACTAAAAATGACGTGGTTATGCTTATTTCTAATTCAGGGGAAACCAGCGAAGTTTTAAATATCATTCCGGTTTTAAAACGACTTGGTGCCAAAATGATAGCGATGACTGGCAATACACAATCAACCATGGCAACCCTTGCTAATGTACATGTGTGCATTAAAGTAGAAAAAGAAGCTTGTTCATTGGGTCTAGCCCCTACATCAAGTACCACTGCAACGCTTGCGATGGGCGATGCCATGGCAGTTGCATTATTAGAAGCTCGCGGCTTTACAGCTGATGACTTCGCGCTATCTCACCCAGGTGGTAGTTTAGGCAAGCGCTTATTACTTACTTTAAAAGATGTTATGCACAGCGGCGCAAATACACCTATTATTGATGTTTCACAAACAGTTAAAGATGCTCTAATAGAAATGTCAGCTAAAGGATTAGGTATGACAGCCATTGTTGATGAAAATCAGCAACTCGTAGGGTTATTTACCGATGGTGACTTACGTCGCATTTTAGAACAAAGAATTGATATTCATACAACACAAATAGATGTTGTTATGACTAAGTCATGCACTACAGCTACGCAAGATATTTTAGCCGCTGAAGCGCTCAATATTATGGAACGTAAACGTATAAATGGCCTAATCGTCGTCAATGAGAAAAACCAACCTATTGGCGCATTAAATATGCAAGACCTATTAAAAGCAGGAGTGTTATAAATGCAATTTGAAGAACTCTATCAACCGCTGAGCGATGATGCAAAAGCACGCGCTAAAAAAGTAAAACTACTTATATGCGATATTGATGGTGTATTTTCTGATGGCCGTATTTACCTTGGCAATCAAGGTGAAGAGCTAAAAGCATTTAATACAAAAGATGGTTTTGGCATTAAAGCACTTATAAACAGTGGCTTTGAAGTAGCTGTTATTACTGGTCGTCATTCACAGATAGTACAACAACGTATGAGCAGCTTAACCGTACAGCATATTTATCAAGGCCAAGAAAATAAGCTCATTGCCTATCAAGAATTAAAAGATAAACTCAACCTTAGCGATGAACAAATTGCTTATATTGGTGATGACGGTCCTGACATGCCTGTTATGGAGTTAGTAGGCTTTGCCGTTGCAGTAAATGATGCCCACCCTCTTATTAAGCGTTTGTCACATTATGTAACGCAAATGCCTGGTGGTTTTGGCGCTGTGAGAGAACTCACCGATTTGCTCATGCTTGAAAATGGTAAAGCATTGACTACACAAGGCACTAGTTCATGAATGCAGCGCGCATAATATTAAGCGTTTTATTCATTAGCTGTATGGTTTGGCTTTGGTACCCTTATTTTACACAAACAAATATTGTGCCTCAGGCTGAGCCTGAAGTTGTTGCTAAGCCTGATTACATAGCTATTGAGCTCAAACAGACAGCCTATGATGAGCAAGGTAAAATTAGCCACAAAGTCACTGCGGCTAAAATGGAGCTATACCAGCAATTAGGTTTCACGTTTTTTGAAAAACCCATTTTTACTTTATATAACGAGCAACAAACGTGGCAAATAAATGCAGACGAAGCAACATTATATGAAGATAAACAATTAATTTTAGAAGGTAATGTGGTTGCCAAAAATTTAACCGATAACGCCATGATAGACAAAATCAATGCTGATAATATTCAGGTTGATATAAAGTTATTAACAATGCGTTCGGAGCAACCCGTCATTATCACTGGACCCAATTTAAAAATCACCGGTAAAGGCCTAGAAGCCGACTTGAAAACCGAAGTGATAAAACTAATTAACCATACGCGAACCATATATTATGACCAATAAAATATTAAAATCACTTATAATTCCTACACTTATACTAGCGTTTAATAGTAGTGCTGCAGAGCAAAACACGCAACCTGCTGCCAATCAAATTTCAATAAGTGCCGACAAGCAAGAAGGTCAATTGAAAGCTAATGTGGGTATTTTTGAGAAAAACGTTGAGATTATTCACGGTAATCGCCGCATTACAGCCGATCGCCTAGAAGTACACAAACGTGATGAACTTGGTGATAATAAACAATTATTAATTGCCACAGGTAGCCCTGCGCACTTTGAAGAAAAGCAATCAGACGGCACGACTATGAGCGCCAGTGCTGACGAAGTACGTTATGATGTATCTAAGCGTTTTTTAACGCTTGTTGGTAATGCACAAGTTTCGCAAGCCGGACAAAAAATAAATGCTAAAAGCATTACCTACGACATAGAGCAGCAGCTCATCAGTGCCGAAAAAGATGAAAACTCAACTGACCGCGTTCACACAATTTTAGTACCGATCGAAACTAAAAAAAGTAAAAAAGGCGATAAAGGTCAACCATGAGCACATTAAAAGCAGAACTATTAGCAAAAAGCTATAAAGGTCGTGAAGTTGTAAAAAACGTCGGCCTTGAAGTACAAGCTGGCAGTATAGTTGGCTTACTTGGCCCTAACGGTGCTGGTAAAACAACGACTTTTTATATGATTGTAGGGCTTGTTCCTAGCGACAAAGGTAAAATATCTATTGATGATAACGATATTACTCTTTTACCTATGCATAGTCGTGCTAGATTAGGCATAGGCTACTTACCACAAGAGTCATCGATTTTTAGAAAGCTGACTGTTTATCAAAACTTAATGGCCATTTTAGAAACGCGCAAAGAACTAAATAAACAAGCCAGAGAAGACACGCTCAATAACTTATTAGATGAATTTAGCATACAACACATTCGTGATAGCCAAGGTATGGCATTATCGGGGGGAGAACGTCGTCGTGTAGAAATAGCACGAGCGCTGGCAGCAGATCCTAAATTTATATTACTGGATGAACCGTTTGCCGGTGTTGACCCTATTTCGGTATTAGATATAAAGAAAATAATAGAACATCTTAAAAATCGTGGGATTGGTGTATTAATTACCGACCATAACGTAAGAGAGACCCTTGATGTTTGTGAAAAAGCCTACATTGTTTCTCATGGGGAGCTGATTGCATCAGGTACTCCAGAACACGTATTAAATGATAAAACAGTACGCGATGTTTACTTAGGCGAGCAATTTAGGCTGTAACATTTACGCCATGTCTTTAAGCATCTGCTAGTATTAATTATAACAACATAAAAGGATTGTTAGAGATACATGAGGCAATCACTACAGCTGCGCATGGGCCAGCAACTTACAATGACTCCACAGTTGCAACAAGCTATTCGTTTGTTGCAACTCAGTACATTGGATCTCCAGCAAGAAATACAAGAAGCTCTCGACAGTAATCCACTATTAGAGGTTGAAGAGGCAGACTATTCCGAAGACGCTGCTGGTAAAAACGAGCAAAAAGCTGATACCGATGACATAACTGTTAGCGCATCTGCTGATGATGCTCCGAGCGAATACGAACAAGATACTGGTGAAGCACTTGCAAAAGACACGCTAAGTGACGACATGGCTATGGATGTCAGTTGGGATGAGTACATGAGTGCCGCTCCTGCAGCCTCATCAGGTCCAATGCCTGAAGACGAATCAATATACCAAGGCGCCTCTACTGAAACGCTCCATGAGTATTTAATGTGGCAATTACAACTAACGCCATTTAGCCCTACAGACGAAGCTATTGCTATTGCTATTGTAGAAGCTGTCGATGATTCAGGTATTTTAACACTAAGCTGCGAAGAGATTTTAGAAAGCTTTAATCAAGAAAACGAAGATGATAACGAAGTCGAACTTGATGAAATTGAAGCGGTATTAAAACGCATCCAACTGTTTGATCCTGTTGGTATTGCTGCACGTAGTTTACAAGAGTGTTTGTGTATTCAGCTTAATCAATTTGATAAAGAAACACCTTATATTAATGAAACGAAAATGATTTTAACCGAGCATATTGATCTATTAGCAGCTCGCGACTATCGTACATTAATGAAAAAAACTAAGCTCAAAGAAGAAGAGCTTAAAGAAGTAATGACACTAATACATACTCTCAACCCAAAACCTGCAGATACTATTGTAAGGGAAGAATCTGAGTATGTTATTCCTGATGTGTCAGTTAAAAAAATTAAAGGCCGCTGGGTTGTCGAATTAAACCCAGATAGCATGCCTAAAATTCGTGTTAATAGCCAATACGCAGCAATGTCTCGCACTGTAAAATCAAGTGGCGACAGCCAGTTTATTCGCTCACATTTACAAGAAGCTAAATGGTTTATTAAAAGCTTAGAAAGTAGAAACGACACGCTATTAAAAGTTACTAATTGTATTGTTAAGCAACAACAAGGCTTTTTTGAACATGGCCCTGAAGCCATGAAACCAATGGTTTTAAATGATGTTGCTGAAATGGTAGAAATGCACGAATCGACAATTTCTCGCGTAACTACTCAAAAGTACATGCATACACCCCGTGGTATATTTGAGCTTAAATATTTTTTCTCAAGCCATGTAAGTACTGAAAACGGTGGTGAATGTTCATCTACAGCAATACGTGCGCTTATCCGAAAATTAATCGCAGCAGAAAACTCAGCAAAACCATTGAGTGATAGCAAAATAGCGGATATATTGGCTGAGCAAGGAATTAAAGTAGCGAGACGTACAATCGCAAAATACCGCGAATCTCTTGCTATTCCACCGTCAAATCAGCGTAAAAGTCTGATTTAAGACGCTAAACTAAGAGGGTAATGCTTATGCAACTAAACTTAACTGGTCGTCACGTAGAATTAACCGATTCACTAAGAGACTATATTAATACTAAATTTGCGAAGCTTGAAAGACACTCTGATCATATTAATAATGTTCATGTCATTCTCGATGTAGAAAAATTAAATCAAAAAGCAGAAGCCACAATACACGTAAGCGGTGCTGAGCTATTTGCCTCTACAGAACATCAAGATATGTATGCCGCTATTGACTCGTTGATCGACAAGCTCGATCGCCAAGTAATCAAACACAAAGAGAAGCTTGCTCGACACTAATATGATGAAATTAAGTTCACTTATATGCCAGGACTGCAGCAAAGCTGCGGTCCTTTTTAATAGCAAAAAAAGAATTTTAGAGTTCATTAGCGAACTTGCTCACGACAAACTTCCGTATTTACCGCAACAAGATATTCTTAATGCTTTAATGAGCAGAGAGAAATTAGGTAGTACAGGTATAGGACGTGGCATTGCTATTCCTCATGGAAGAATGAGCGGTGCAGAAGAGCCTTTGGCTTTAGTGCTCGTTAGCGAAACTCCAATAAACTTTGATGCAATCGATAATCGCCCTGTTGATATTTTTGTCGCACTCATCGTACCAGATGGCGATAACCAGCAGCACTTAAAGACTCTAGCAACCATTGCTGATAAACTAAACAACAAAGATTTTTGTAAACAGTTACGCAGTGCAAAATCTGATACTGAGCTTTACCAAGTTATTGTCGATCAATCATAGTTTTATAAAGGGTGTTAAATGGAGTTAATTATCATAAGCGGCCGTTCCGGTTCTGGAAAGTCGGTTGCTTTGCGCGTTGTAGAAGATTTAGGTTATTATTGCGTAGATAATATTCCAGTAAACCTACTACCTTCATTAGTTCGCAGTGTGTCTGATAGCTACGATAAAATTGCTGTTAGCATAGATGTGCGCAACATCCCTAAAGAACAAGATGAATTTAACGATATTCTTGAATACTTACCAGGCTTTGCAAACCCTACGTTATTTTATTTAGATAGTGACGATCAGACATTGATCAAACGCTTTTCTGAAACACGCAGATTACACCCACTATCAATAGACTCGTTGCCTCTTGATTTAGCCATCAAAAAAGAAAAAGAATTACTTGATGTATTAACCACTCGCGCCGACTTTATGATAGATACGACTGATTTAAGTGTTCATCAACTCGCTGAATCTATTCGTGAAAAGATTTTAGGTAAAAAAGATAAGCAACTGATTGTCACATTTGAATCATTTGGTTTTAAACACGGTATACCAAAAGAAGCAGACTACGTATTTGATGCACGCTTTTTACCAAATCCACACTGGGAACCAGAGTTGAAGCCTTTAAATGGGTTAGATCAACCGGTTAAAGACTATTTAGCTAATCACAGCATAGTGCAAAAATTCACATGGCAAATTCAAACATTTGTACAAACGTGGTTACCGCATTTAGAACGAAATAACCGCAGTTATTTAACCATTGCTATTGGGTGTACAGGTGGGCAACATCGCTCTGTGTATTTAGCGCAAACTATCGGTGAAAGTTTTGCAATGACACATCCCAATGTAAAAATTCGCCATCGCGAACAAGAAAAATAATATAGCTGAATAATCACCTGTTCAGCTTAGGTAGAGTAAGTTATGCATTGTGAAGATACCTTTTTAATAAAAAACAAATTAGGCTTACACGCCAGAGCAGCTACTGTGCTTGCGCAATTAGCAGTACAATTTGATGCTACAATCACATTATTCCAAGATGACAAAGAAGCAGCAGGCGATAGCGTACTTGCATTAATGTTACTTGAAAGTAGCCAAGGAAAAGAAGTTAAAGTTGTTTGTAAAGGCCCTGATTCTGAGCAAGCTTTACACGCTGTTGGAGAATTAATAGCACAACGCTTTAATGAACAAGAATAATCTGTTTTATAAAAACAATATTCGCATTACTAGTGCTTCAATTAAAACAGATATATAAAATAAATAGGTTAGTAACGCCAGTTAACTCACCTCCCCCCATAAAGTAATATAACAATTTATAAAGGACGCCAATGCCAGAAGCTTTTGAACAAGATTATCCACTACAGCAACTAAAGCAGGTGACGAAGTCACTCAATAGTGGTCAATTTGTTCAAGTTAGGCGCATGCTCGCAAAAACGGCTCCTTGTGATACCGCATTATTATTAGAATCATCACCGCATAAAATTCGCCGACTGCTTTGGCAATTGGTCGATCCTGATGTGCAGGGTGATGTTCTTGAAGAATTATCTGAAGATGTTCGTTTAGGCATTATTGCCCAAATGGAACCTAAGCACATTGCCGCCGCAACTGAAGACATGGGCCACGATGACTTAGGTGAAGTATTACGTAGCCTGCCAGATACCGTCTATAAAGACGTTGTTAGCGCGATGGACATTCAAGACCGTGAACGTGCCACGCAAGCACTGTCATATCAAGAGCGTTCAGCAGGTGCGCTAATGAACACCGATACGGTGACCATTCGCCCTGATGTAACACTCGATGTTGTACTTCGTTATATTAGACTGCGTGGTGAGTTACCAGAGGGTACAGATGATTTATATGTTGTTGATAAACATAACTGCTTTATAGGCGCTTTATCGCTGAGTACATTATTAACTAATCCGCCAGAAAAAATTGTCCGCGATTTAATGGATGAAGATTGTGAGTCTATCCCAATCTCAATGGATGAAAGTGAAGTAGCGCAATTATTTGAGCGTCATAATTGGATATCGGCCCCAGTGGTGGACGATAACGACCAACTCCTCGGTCGTGTTACTATCGATGACATCGTTGATGTAATCCGAGAAGATGCCGAGCATAGCTTATTAAGCCTAGCCGGTCTTGATGATGAAGAGGATACATTCGCGCCAGTACTAAAAAGCTCTAAAAAACGCTCAGTTTGGCTAGGAGTTAACTTACTAACCGCACTTGCAGCTGCTTTTGTAGCTAGCTTTTTTGAAGGCACTTTAGATGTGCTCCCTATTTTGGCTGTGCTTAACGGTATTGTCCCTTCTATGGGTGGTGTTGCTGGTAGCCAATCATTAACGCTTGTTATCCGTGGTATTGCAGTAGGTCATATAAACCAAACAAACCAACGTTTCTTGATGATGAAAGAACTGGCCATTGGCGCGCTAAACGGTATTTTGTGGTCACTATTAATTGCGGGTGTTATTGCGCTATGGCAGTGGGACTTTATGCTTGGTGGCGTACTCGCCTTCGCTATGTTTATGAACTTAGTGGTGGCAGGTGTTGCTGGTGCAAGTATTCCAATAATTCTTAAAAGAATGAATATAGACCCTGCTCTTGCAGGGAGTGTGGTGCTAACCACGGTGACTGATATTGTTGGTATATTCGCCTTTTTAGGTACTGCTACATGGTTGCTGATATAAATTAAACGCTTTAAATGTAAAAAACTACAGCAAAAATACTTAGGGTAAATCAGTAGCTATGGCAACGGATACCAAACATAAAAATGACATACCTAAAAAAACGCTAAAACAAAAAAGCGTATCCATATTAAAAAGTCTACTGGTATATGGCTCTATATTTTTCGTCATTTATACCGCCGTCAATTGGTGGCGGCAACCTGTCATGCCAGCAAATCCTCAATTACAATTAATCGACTATAAAGGGCAAAACATTAATTTAGCAGCAATGAGCCAAGATAAACCCACGCTTGTGTATTTTTGGGGAACTTGGTGTCCTATTTGTAGTATTACCTCCCCTGCCATAAACGAACTCGCAAACGAGAATAAATACCCTGTTGTGAGCATCGCGATAAAATCAGGCTCTGATCAAGAGCTGCATGATTATTTAAATGAGCAAGGCTACAGCTTCAGTACTGTTAACGATCAACACGGGGAGATATTTTCCGATTGGCAGGGACAAGTCACGCCATCTTATATAATCTTAAAAGATAATAAAATGACGCAAGGACTCACCGGCATTCAGCCGTTATGGTCACTTAAATTGCGTTTGTGGTTATCATCAATGCTTTAAAAAAAAGCTAAACTTAGCACAGGATATCTAAAGAGAGGGGGGCTCTAAAACCTCACTCTTTATCACCTACAATAATATAGATAATAAAGAGCAAAGCTGACTTAATTTACGTATACAAAAGCTAAAAAACGCGTACCGCAATTAGCCTTATCTATTAGCGAATAAAATTACTAACGTGTGCTTTGACGATTAGCGCCCACTTTTGGCTTAGTGTTTGCCTTTTTAAATTGGCTAAAACCAGTATGTCGCGTTAGTGCCGGACGCCCACCTTTTTTACCACCTTTACCTGATTTTTCATCGCGCCCTTCTTCTGGCACTAAACAGTTAGGCCCTTTACCAATTAAATTAGCTTTACCCATTTTACGTAGAGCTTCACGTATCATTGGCCAACCAGCTGCATCGTGGTAGCGTAAAATAGCTTTATGTAATCTACGTTGGCGTGCGCCTTTAGGTACTGGAACAACTTCTGAGTTGTTTTTTATATTACGTAAAGAGTTCATCTCTGTATGGTAAATAGTCGTCGCATTAGCCATAGGTGATGGGTAAAAATTTTGTACCTGATCAAGCTTAAAGTCGTTTGATTTAAGCCATAAAGCCATGTTTACCATGTCTTCATCTTTTGTACCTGGGTGAGCAGATATAAAGTAAGGAATTAAATACTGCTTTTTACCGGCTTCTTTAGAGTACTTATCAAATAGTTCTTTAAATTGATCGTACGCTCCCATACCTGGTTTCATCATTTTTGATAATGGACCATCCTCTGTATGCTCTGGCGCTATTTTTAAGTAACCGCCTACATGGTGCGTTACTAATTCTTTAACGTAACGCGGGTCGCGTACAGCTAAATCGTAACGTACACCTGAAGCAATCAATACCTTTTTAATACCCTTAACTTCACGTGCTTTTTTATACAAATCTATTGTTGGCGTATGATCTGTATCCATGTGTTTACAAATATCTGGATACACACATGATAAGCGTCTACAGGTACTCTCGGCCTTTTTACTAGTACAGCGCAGCTTATACATATTCGCCGTTGGGCCACCTAAATCAGAAATAACACCAGTAAAGCCGGGAACTTTATCTCTAATTTGTTCAATTTCTTCAATAATAGATTCTTGCGAACGACTTTGAATAATGCGCCCTTCATGCTCTGTAATTGAGCAAAACGAACAACCACCAAAACAGCCACGCATAATATTAACTGACGTTTTAATCATATCGTAAGCAGGTATTTTAGCATCACCATAACTTGGGTGAGGAATACGCTGATACGGCAAACCAAATACAGCATCCATCTCATGTGTTTCTAATGGATATGCTGGCGGGTTTACCCAAATAGAGCGATCGCCATGTCGTTGGTAAAGCGCTCTTGCACAACCAGGGTTTGTTTCTTGATGTAAAATTCGCGAGGCATGGGCGTATAAAGGTTTGTTAACACTTACTTGCTCATAAGCAGGTAACTTAACATAGGTTTTTTCCCACGGCTTAGGACGTGCAGGCTGAACCATGATTGGTTTTGCCGCTTCTGCTTTTAAATCAATACCCGCTTGTTTAAATTCAGATTTACTACAGCCAACATCATCCGCGCCATATGGGTTTGGAATAGGGTCTATTTTACCAATTTTATCAATAGCGGTAGAATCACTGCCACGCCAACCAGGTAGAGGCTCTTTTCGAATAACAGCCGTGCCGCGAATATCCTGAATCGTATCCATCGTTTCACCCGCCGCAATACGGTGTGCAACTTCAACTAGCGGGCGCTCTGCGTTACCGTAAATTAAAATATCGGCTTTTGCATCAAACAAAATACTACGACGTACTTTTTCCTGCCAATAGTCGTAATGAGCAATACGGCGAAGGCTGGCTTCAATACCGCCAATAACAATTGGGATACCTTTGTATGCTTCACGGCATTTTTGCGAGTAAATCATCACGGCGCGATCTGGGCGCTTACCGCCAACGTTATTAGGCGTGTAAGCATCATCGTGGCGCATGCGCTTTTCCGCTGTATAGCGGTTGATCATCGAATCCATGTTGCCGGCTGTTACACCAAAAAATAAATTCGGTCTGCCGAGCTCCATAAATGCATCTTTAGAGTCCCATGCAGGTTGGGCAATAATCCCCACTCTAAAGCCTTGCGCTTCAAGTACACGGCCAATTACCGCCATCCCAAAACTAGGATGATCAACATACGCATCACCACTAATTATTATTATGTCGCAACTATCCCAGCCAAGTGCATCCATTTCTTCACGTGTAGTTGGTAAAAATGGCGCGGTGCCATAACATTCAGCCCAGTATTTAGGGTATGAAAATAAGGCGCGCTTAGCTTTGAGTGTGCTCATAATTGTGGCCGTAGAATAACAAAAGGCGCGAATTATACCCTACTAAATTCTTTATATATACAAAGTAGTCAAAGCATATCGCGCTTTAAATTCTAAATCGTTCATTAGCTTAAATAATAAGTTAATCTTTTTTTAGCGTTTATTTATAAATTCTATCAATTCATGCTCAGGCATAGGTTTAGCATACATAAAACCTTGTACCTCATCACAGCCTAAGTTTTTTAAGAACTGAGCTTGTTCTTGTGTTTCAACGCCTTCAGCAATCGTTTTTAAACCCAACTTAGCACCAAGAGAAATAACTAAGGCAGCAATAGCGCCAGTGTCATCATTTGGCAGATCCTTAATAAATGCACGATCTATTTTCAACCTATCCAAGGGTAAACTTTGTATATAACTAAGCGATGAAAAGCCAGTCCCAAAGTCATCAATAGCAACCTCAATCCCTAACTCTTGAAGCTCTCTAAGTGTATTAATAACAGTTTCGAGTTCATCCATTACTACGCTTTCTGTGACTTCTAACTCTATGTTTTTTGGCTTAACGCCATATTTTAATAATGTATTTTTAACGTTTTGAGCATAGCCTTTTACTTTAAACTGCGGAACAGACACATTAACCGCAATACAAATTTCGGTACCCATATTTTCTAGGCGCTTTTGTTGTTGGCAAGCTTGCTCTAAAACCCACTGCCCTATATCAACAATCAAGCCCGCATCTTCTGCAAGTGGAACAAATACCGCTGGCGATATATATGATCCATTACCGGTGGGCCACCTAAGTAATGCCTCACACCCAATTAGAGACAAGTCTCCTAATGAAAGTTGAGGTTGGTACCATACCTCTAACTTGTTTCGAGCAAAATCATGGCGTAATTGCCTAATAATTCCTATGCGCCAAGCCATTTTATCTTGCATGTCGATATTGTAATAAACGCCTTCTTTATGCTTTGCTTTTTTAGCTTGGTCAAGTGCAATATAAGCAACTTTAAGTGTATCAATCCCGCTACTTTGAAAGTCTTGCTGTTGGCATAAACCCAATCTAAAATCGATAGGCAATGTATGCTCTTCTGCGCAAAATGGAACACCTAACTGCTCATTCAATTTTTTTAAGTCGAGTTCATCACGGCGAATAATAAAACCAAAAACATCAGCACCAATACGAGATAGTAACTTAGCTGTTGGGTAGTTTTCTTTTAACCTTTGCACAATGCCAATTAATACTTTATTACCGACCTCTTGCCCTAAGCCATTATTAATATCTGCAAAATTAACTATATCAAGTAGTACAAATACATAATCATTCACGTGCGGCTTTTGATAACGCTCTACCCGTTCAATAAAATTGGTACGATTTGAAATACCTGTAAGCACATCTTTATAAGCTGCATCTCTTAACTTTACAAACAGCCTTATATTATCGAGGGCAACACTCACATTTGTTAAGAAGATTTCAGCAAACTGCAATTGTGCTTGCAAAGGAACATGGTCACATTCTATATATAAAGCCGCTTTTCTATGCTTACTTTTTAATACAAATGTTGCACTTGAGTCTGTATGTTGATGCTTTGATAAATCAAAACACAACTCAACTTGTTTAAATACTTTGCTATCAACATTAATTAATTTTTCACCAAAGTAGTCTTCGTAATGCCCACAACCACCTAATACTTGAATAAAGTCATCGCCGTCTAATTTGCTGCACACAAGCCCTCGAGGTGAACACTTTAAAATAATACTCATGTGCTTGATGATTTCTTTGCATAGTTGCTTAATATCAGTAAGCCCTAAAATAGACTTTGATGCAGAAACAATCGTGTTCATTGCATCACTTTGATATTCAAGCTGGCATACCTGCTCGTAAGAGCGAATAGCGGTTATGAGCGATGTTACTAATTTAGAGCGAGTGAGTTCTGTTTTAGTTTTATAATCATTTATATCGTATTCACGTATTACTTTTTCTTCTGGTATATTACCAGCTTGCCCTGTTCTTAAAATAATTCTCACATGTTGATTATTTAATTCGTCACGCACCCTTTTTACAACCTGCAAGCCAGCATCGTCAGTTTCCATAATAACGTCTAAAAAAATAACTGAAATATCGTTATTTTCAGCTAAAATCTCTATTGCTTCAGCTCCCGAATAGGCATCATGAAATCGCAAGCCTGCCCCCAAAAACTCAACCCCAGACAAAGCTAACTTTGTTACAGAGTGGATCTCAGGTTCGTCATCAACAATTAAAATATCCCAAAACTTAGTCGGCTCAATTACTGCATCATCTTCATAGTCTTGTTCAAAAAATAAAAAATCGTTTTGATCTGACGACATTCGCTCTCCTAGGTAGCAATTTATAAATTATTTTTGGTTTATAATCTAATTCATACTATAGTCGATTAATAAAAAGTTGTTGTATTTCAACTCAAAAAACTAATAAAAGGTGTGCTTATTAAACCATTAAAAATATTAATCAAAGGCGTACTGTTATTGTTATTGGTATTAGTGCTGGTAGGGCTGATACTTCCCCAAAGTTATAATGTAAATAAAACAATAGAAATCAATGCAAATATTGACGCAGTAAAACCGCTTATTACTGACTTTAATCAATGGCAAAAATGGTCTCCATGGGAAAAAGTAGACCCCAGTATACGTTTTACCTTGGGCGAACCTAGCTCTGGCCTAGGTGCTCATCAGTCTTGGAAAGGAAAATGGGGGTATGGTGAAATGATCATAACTTCGGTGAATCAAAATAAGGTCAGCTTTAATATACTTTTAAATGCTGAGCATATTATTAGGGGGACTTTTAATTTTAGTGAGCAAAACGGTATCGTCACTTTAATATGTAAGATTAACGGACAAACAACCGCCCCTTTAATATCGGGTTACACCGCAATTTTGAGCGAATATGTGCTCCGTAATACAGTTTCAATGGGGTTAAATAACCTTAAAACTGTTGCTCAGCTTAGTCATTCACAAAGGACAATGCACAGCCATGCCAGTCAAGACAGCACAAGCGAGAATTAACCTTGCTAACATTATCGAATCCTTACTTGGTTACCCTATAACAAAAATAGGCAGTAACGGAATATTGCCTACCCCCGAACAAAATTACGATATTAAAGGCCAAGTTAAGCCGCTTTATCATATCAACAGTGAAAACTCTGTTTTAGCTCGTGCCCAAAAGCGCCAAGATTTACTACTAATAAAACAACAACAAAATATAGAGTCAATTTTAGCAATGGCTATGGGGTTTTGCCCCGATGTAGCAAGTACTAAACAACCCGATGCTGACTGGGTAGAGCATTTTATCGCACTGTGCGAAGATACTTCAAATGCGTCAATGCAAACTTTATGGGCCAAAATTTTAACGGGAGAAACACTCAACCCTGGTACGTTTTCAATTAAAAGCCTGCAAACGTTAAAGCATATGACACAGCGAGAAGCTGACTCTTTGCAAAAATGTGTGTCGCTCTCAGGCTATAACGAAAAAGACGACAGCCACTTTATTTTACTCGGCTTTTACAAAAAACCGTCATTGTTTGATTTGCTACGAAAAGGCAATAAAGTGTCTCTAAATTTAGGAAAAACAGGTATTAGTTTTCCTGATATTTTAACACTTATGGATCTTAATTTACTGTATAGAAAAGAAATTGAATCTGCAGTGCTTAAAGCGGGGCAAGAACTTACCCTTTCATTTTTATCGCAAAAAGTAACGTTAAAAGCAAAAAGCAGTGATTTGGTATTAAGCTATTATAAATTCACGCAAACAGGTGATGAGTTATCTAAACTCATTAATTTTCCTGTAAATAAAATTTATAAGCAGTTAATTAATAATGCGCTGGAGGGAGAGTTTGATTTAGCGTGGCACGCAATAAAATAATATGCCACGCTTTGTTTAATTAGAAAATACTAATTAAAAGTGAACCTGAATACCCGCAAATGGGCCTGATGCATCAATATCAGTTGTAATATCATCTACATCATCAAGTTCTAATACCATAGAGCGGTAACCTGCTTTAACAGCAACATCTACTGCTAGGTTATCAATAAGTTCCCACGCTACGCCTACTTGGTAATCTTGTACTTTGCTATCGTCAATAGCCAAAAAGCTACCTTCAAAAAATACACTTAAACCAGTAAATGGTAAGCCTGCTTCGGCACGGCCATATGCAAGAGGAACAAAACCAGAGAAGTCTTTTGTTTCGGTAAAGTTAGTACCACCATTTTGAGTAGTACCATTTACAACAATATCACCATCAAACTGCTTAGCATTTAAACCTAAGTCAATTGAGATTAAATCGTTATCAAAAATCTCATAATAAAAAATGTAATCGATGTGTGTTAAATCACTTACAGTATTTACCGTAGAGCCTACAACATAATCAGAGCCATTAAAGCTAAATGTATCTGTAAGTAGCGCAGAACCATTTAACTCAAGCTCGGTATACTTTAATTTAATATTTGGAACTAATGGTACAGGGTGCTCAAGTGCCGCGTAGTAACTTACAAAAGTCTCATCTTCAAAATTAAAATCTTGAGATGCATTATTTTTATAAGAAAATTGACCATCGTTATCTGACTTCCACCCATCAACACCTACGTATAAACCTAGTAGAGTGTCAGCTTGCGCTGCTGGTGCTAAACATGCCATTGAAAGGGCTGCTGCTAAACAATACTTTTTCATTTTTTATCCTTGAGCTAGTAGTTCGCTGAGTTCGATTAAAGCCGCATTGGCTCTAGAAATATAATTTGCCATAACTAAAGAATGGTTAGCAACATAGCCAAAACCATTACCGTTTAAAATAAGTGGGCTCCATACTGTTTCTTGAGTCGCCTCAAGTTCACGTATGATTTGTTGTAAGCTTACACGTGCATTTTTCTTTTCAAGCACGTCATTAAAGTCATACTCTATCGCTTGTAAAAAATGCAGTAACGCCCAAGTAGCACCGCGCGACTCGTAAAACACATCGTCAATTTCTAACCACGGTGTTCTTACTTGCTGCTGCAGTGGCGCAAGAGTTGCTTGTTTATTAGATGAATTACCCGCTAAATCGGTGTTCACTTTTTCTTGGCCTACACTGGCACTTAAACGTTGGCTTAAGCTACCTAAACGTTTCTCAGCTTCTTTAAGCCAACTACGTAAGTTATCTGCTCGTGCGTAAAATTGGCTATCGCGCTCATGCTCATTAGCAATTTGTCCACGATATACCATTAAGTAGTCAATACCTTTTTGGTACTCACCTTCGGCACTTGGCCATGCCCATGCCTCAGAGCTTATATTAAACTGCGGCTGCGCCTTTTTAAGGGCTTCATGTTCCGTTGATTGTGATTGAGAACGGCTAAAATCTTTTCGCATAGAAAGCGATAAATCACGTACCATTTCTAGTGCGCCATATTCCCACGCTGGCATATCATCCATAATAATACTTGGTGGTATTACATCATTTGATAAGTAGCCACCCGGTTTATCTAGTAAGGTATTGGCTACCGTAATTAATGTAGAAGTAGTTACATAACCCGTTACTATTTTTTCATTACGAAGCTGCGCTTGCTCTTTCGCGTTTGCAACAACGTCAAAACGTGAAGGTTCTGTGCTCCAATAAACAGCAATTGCGTAAAAAATGATAAGCAGTAAAACAATTATTCCTGCTATTTTTCCTTTATGTTGCGACATGTGTACTCCTAATGATGAGCGTGTTGAGTAGATGGTTTTGACTGCTTAGCTTGCGCCTCAAGCGACACGACTTGAGCATTAGTAAATAAGCGATTACCGTCACTAAAATATAGTGTGAGTTTACGTTCTTGTCCTACTTTTAATAGCTCTTGTGGTTCAAATGCCATTAAATGATAACCGCCAGGCTGAAAGCTGACACTTTCGTGCGCCTTAATTTCAACCGATTCAACTTGTTGCATTTTCATCATGCCGTCTACATGTGAATGCTCGTGTATTTCAACACGCCCCAAGCCATCAATAGTTGCCTTAGTTAAAGTTGCTGCGGCTCCACTGTGATTAATAAGGGTTAAATAACCTACAGTTGAAGTACTGCCAGGTAAAAACTCTCTAACTTGCGCGTTAGTTACTTCGAGCACAGCCACATCAGAACCATGATCGTGCCCTGAGTGCGCCGCCAACGATGACGAAAAAAAACTAAATATTAATGCAGAAGCCATCGAAAAACATAGTTTCGTCATCATTATTATCCTTATGAAAACTTTAAATTACAGGCTAAATTTAACATAGTTAACCTATAATAGTCAGTCAAATTAAGGATTAAGAGGCTACTTTTTTGTTATCAGCAACAAGCCAACACAACACTGCAACAAATAGTAACGGCCATGCAATCATTATAGATCCGAATAAAAGCGCTAAAACAGTCCCTGCTAATGCCACTACACCGGCACCAACTAATCCCATAGTAATTAAAGCCACTACCGCAACTACAGCAATAATTGCGGCCAAAGCACCTACAAGCTCGAGCCCAGCCCAACTAATGTCAGCAATCCATAACGGCAACTGCCAAGAATCAATCTGCACAAACGTTATTAAATCAGTAAACAGTAATAAATAGATAATTACACATACTGCCAAAGCTTTCATAGTAATTCTCCTTATACCAACCGGCTTATACATGAGGTCTATTTAACGATAAGAAAATTGCGTTATAACTAGGCAAAAATTTTTATACCTAGCTGTTCTAAATTAAAATTTTTAACAACGTTATAGGGTGATTTAATTCGTTAAATTGTTCAAATATTTATGCCTGTTGGTATTAATACTCTTTATTTTCAAGGCAGCAATGCGCTATAAAATAGCCAAGTGCAACTGCAAACGGAAAACTCAAAAACAACAAAATAGTAACTACGCGTGTTGCCCAAACCGGAAAGTCCAATCTATGGGCTAAACCACTACAAACACCAGATATTTTTTTATTCAGAGTATCTTTATACCAACCTTGTTGACGATTAAAGCTGTTCATAGCAATCTCCTAAGCAGTGTGTTTTAAATTAGTATTTAAGTTCGCCTTTAAGCGAGCCAACTCAGCATCAACTTTTTCATTTTTAACTAACGACTCAATTTGGGCACTGGTAGAACTTGCTGTATCAGTCAGCTCATAAGCCTCTACTTGAGCTTCAATACCTTCAACACGCTGCTCTATTTGTTCAAAACGAGACAACGCATGGGCAACTTTATCGCTTTGTAGTTGCGTACTGATTCGCCCTCTAGCAATAGCAACATTATGGCGTTGCATTAACTGAGCTTGCTTAGTTTTAGCCATAGCCATTTTTTGCTGCAAGCGTTCACAATCAGACTTAATTTTTGCAATAGACTCTTGCAATGTTTCTAGTTGAGTTTGCTTATTTTCAATGCTTTCGTTAACGCGTTGCTTCTCAAGTAAAGCTGATTTAGCAAGGTCATCACTGCCCTTCTCAACCGCACGTTCTGCTTTCATTTGCCAAGCTGCTAATTCTGTTTTTTTAGTATCAATTTGGCGATTAATTACTTTCTCTTCACACAATAAAGCGGCTGCTGTACTACGACACTCATTCAATGCATCTTGCATCTCGGTAAGCATTAGGTTTAAAAGTTTTTCTGGATCTTCTGCTTTATCAAGCATGGCGACAATGTTTGATTGAATTACATCATTTACGCGGTTAAATATTCCCATGGTATTCTCCTGTTGATTTTTAATTAATTTCAACAAGAAGATTCCAAGAGTTGTGCCAAGTCCATCAAAAAGAAAATAAAGCATTTAAAATCATAATGGTAAATAACAAACACTCTAAATTTTAGTGACTTTAAGCTGAACAACATAGAGTGTAATTGGCCAATAAATTATGATTTTGACTAATTTTTAGGATTAAAAAAGCCACTCGAAAGCTGTCTCTTATACACAAATCCCTGCTAAGAAATTAGCGGGGATTTTTTTGAACTAAATCTCAATGTCATGATCAGATCTTCAAATCTTGTTTGAGGGCACATTATGATTAACGAACATACT
>NZ_JACJFA010000013.1:24649-125129 GCF_014164345.1 Pseudoalteromonas sp. SG43-5 | reverse complement strand
GTATGTTCGTTAATCATAATGTGCCCTCAAACAAGATTTGAAGATCTGATCATGACATTGAGATTTAGTTCAAAAAAATCCCCGCTAATTTCTTAGCAGGGATTTGTGTATAAGAGACAGCTTTATTAAGTGCGTTTTTTGTTTCTAGATTGTTATAAATTAGTTGGTAGCATGGTATTTAGCCCGTATTTTAAATACACTTAAAATAACTCACCCTTTAAAACAATTAGTTAGCTTCTTTTGATCAAATAAACTAATTTATTTCTAAAATACCTCTAAAGATAATTTATCTCCTGCCGTTAACTTAATCAGTACGGAGCTGAACATACATTTGTAACAGCTCTTGGTTAAATTAAAACAGTAACATTACGAAAGTAATCAGGAGTCTTATCATGGCTATAACAGTAAATACAAATGTATCTTCGCTTAACGCTCAACGTAACTTAACTCGCTCAGGCGAAGGCCTAGCAACATCGATGGAGCGCCTAGCATCTGGTATGCGTATCAATAGTGCTAAAGATGATGCGGCAGGTCTTCAAATTTCAAATCGTTTAACATCACAAATTAATGGTCTGGGTGTAGCTCAACGTAATGCTAATGATGGTATTTCAATGGCTCAAACCGCAGAAGGTGCATTGCAAGAGTCAACAGATATTCTACAGCGTATGCGTGAGCTATCATTACAAGCTGCTAATGGTTCTAACTCCGCAGTTGACAAAGATGCTCTTCAAACCGAAGTGACAGCATTGAACCTTGAGCTGGATCGTATATCGGAGACAACTTCTTTCGGGGACCAAAAATTACTTAATAGCGCTCAAACATTTACTTTTCAGGTTGGTTCTAATGTAGATGCAGCAGATAAAATTAGTTTTGATATGGTTGATGTAGATAGTACAGGCCTATCAGTAAATGCTGTTGATATAGGCGATGGTGGAGATACGGATGCTGCAGTTACTGCTATCGATGCTGCGATTGCTCTTGTTGACTCTAAGCGTGCGGATTTAGGTGCGGTTCAAAATCGTTTTAGCCATACAATTAGTAACCTTGCTAATATTCAAGAAAATGTATCTGCATCACGTAGTCGTATTCAAGATACTGACTTTGCAACAGAAACTGCAGAAATGACTAAAAACCAAATATTGCAACAAGCAGGTACGTCTATTTTGTCGCAAGCCAACCAGTTACCACAAGCAGCACTTAGCTTATTAGGTTAATGAGTTAAACGTTATAGCTTAATGGGTAGCTAGTACATAGAGTCAGTATTAGTTTTAAAACAAGGAGGTGGCTTTAGCTACCTCCTTTTGTGGTTTAAGGGTTTTAATTGAGCTATTGTTGGTTTAATTAAGTGAAAAATAGGAATCTGTTATGAATACTATTAATTCCAATGCAGAAGTTGCATTATCTCTCTCGATTGCGAGTGAAGATAAAGTAGTTGGTCAGGCAGCTAGTTCGTTAACTGAACGTGCTGTTGACGATGTAAAGCAAGCCGATACACAAAATCAACAAAAGCTACAGCAAAACCAATATAAAAATAACAATCAAGATGAAAAAGCTCAGCCGTTAGAGCGTGAACAACTAGAACAAATGGCGCGACAATTGCAGGATTTTATGGGCGAAATGAACCGTAGTTTGCAATTTCAAGTCGATGAAGATTCAGGTCGCGATGTAATTAAAGTATTAGATAAAGATAGTGGTGAAGTTATTAAGCAATATCCTTCTGAGGAAGTATTAAATTTGGTATCTAAACTATCTGAGTCGGCAGGTATTTTAATTGACCAAACAGTTTAGCGGGTAATTTAATGCATTATTCATTAAGTATCGATTTTTAGGTGCTAAGTTTTAAATGTTACTAGTTAAGTTAGTTTATTTTAAGTATTTAATGAGGTGAAGTATGTCTATTTCGTTTAATGGCCTAGGCTCAGGTTTAGCTGTATCAGATATTGTTGATGCGCTAGTAAATGCTGAACAAGCCCCTGCTGAAGCTCGATTAGATACAAAAGAGAACAACTTAACAACTGATATCTCTGCTGTCGGCGCACTTAAATCAGCACTCGAAAAAGTTCAAGATTCTATGGCTAACCTTGGAGACGTTGATAATTATCAAAAGCGAGAAATATCTGGTGAGGATGATTTTATTTCGCTTACTTCGGATAAGAATGCACAGCCAGGAAGCTACTCAGTTAAAGTAAATAATTTAGCTACAGAGCATAAAGTATTATCGCAAGCATTTGATCCTGAAACAGCGGTAGGTGAGGGGACAATGACCTTAACCTCGGGTGAAAACAGTTTCGTTATTGACGTGTCAGATACTGCGACCTTGAGTGAAATTCGCGATGCAATAAACGACAGCATCGATAATGACAGTATTAATGCCACGATTATTACTGATGATAACGGTCAACACTTAGTTATATCGGCTAAAAATAGTGGCGCTGAAAATGAAATTAAAATAGAAATTGCTGATACCGATGGTAGTAACACAGATGTAAATGGTCTTTCACGTTTGGCATTTGACTCTGCCGGTGTACAAAATGCGAGTGAAATAATAGCGGCAATAGACGCATCAATTACTATTGATGGCTCGCTAACAATAAGTAGCCCCTCTAACACGTTTGAAGATGTTATTGATGGGATAACTATTACCGCTAATAAAAGCCATAGTATCGATGACGATGTTAGTAATTTATCTGTTGCAGAAAATAACGATAATATAGAAGAAGGCCTTAATAGCTTTATTGAAAGCTATAACGAGTTACTTAACTTAAGTAATACATTAGGTTCTTCCACTGCTGACGGCGCAGGTGTTATGGCGGGTGATTCATTACTTCGAGGAGTAATGTCAAAACTTCGAAGTGAGATAACTGAGTCGATAGATTTAGGCAATGGTGATTCTTTATCGCTTTTACAACTTGGTGTGTCTTCAGATCAATACGGTGTCTTAAGTTTTGATAAAGAAAAACTTGATGAGCAGCTTAAAAATGATGTTGATTTAGCTCAGAAGTTTTTTATAGGTGACGAAGCAGACGATGATGATATAGGGTTTGCAGGAGCATTCGATGACTTAATGGATTTTTATACTAAATCAGATGGCTTAATTGAAAATAGAATTGAGAGTAAAGAAGGACAGCTACGCGACCTTGATGATGAAAGGGATTCACTCACACGCAAAATGGAATCTCTTTCATCTAGGTTGTATGCGCAATATAATGCGATGGATTTATTAGTTGCTAGCCTCAATAATACCAGCAGTTACGTTCAAGCTCAGTTAGAAAATATGCCTGGAGTTGTAAGTAATAACTAAAAAAACTCCTTATTGAATAGTAAACACAAAAACCGTTATTTAAAACGGTTTTTTTGTATTTTCTATTTGAGTAGATTTTAGCGACTTGCCTTATAGGCTTTAATCGCCTTTCCTGATTTTTTATGTTTAATAATAGCTTTTGATGATTCGTTTTTTGCACTATTCGCATTTACTAAAATAGTATTTATACGAAGCTGAATTAATTCTAACTGCTCTGCACTTGGGCCTTCACTGCTTTCACACCATTGCTTTAGTTCAGTATTTAAAGTGCCTAAAAAAGGCTGAGCTTCGTCTGCATTATTATCATTTACTAACACTTCAATTTTACTAAGCAACGTTCGTATGAGCTCAGAGTAGTTAGTTAGTTGCTCTGAAGATGTTGGCGAGTCCATAATTTAAATTAAACCGCAGGGCTGCGTTGATCTAGTGGAATGTTATCCCAGCCTTCTTTAATTTCTTTAACAATACTTGATATTTCAGTAATTGCTTCAATATCGTTATGTAGGTTAGCTTGCGTTAAGCGACGTTGGCAGTAATCGTAAAGTGCCAATAAATTGTTAGAAATACTAGGGTCTTGTTCTACTTCTAAATTAAGTGCATCTTGCAGTGCACCAAATAACAAAATACATGCTGAAATGTTTTCCCCTTTTTTTGCTATTTCTTTGCGCTCAATAAACCCTTTTGTAGCTGCTAAGCGACCGATAATATTACTGAATATAAGGTTTATTTGTTCGTATGGGGCCATTTCGGCAATGCTGCTGGCACGAACTTGACTGTATTTTTTTACTGAGACATGAGCCATGGGGTGATCCTAAAATTTAAAACAATAAAATTATGTGAAAGTTGATATAAAAACTTGTATAAAAACTTATATAAAAAATCAATAAAGCTTTTATACTTTTATAAGAACAAAGCAATATTAATGCCAAGCATTTTCACTTATTTATGTATCGGCACTTGTAACTTCAACTTAAATTTATAATTGAGTTTATTTACTAACAATAGCATTTTTATTGACGAGTAAATTAATTTTTAGGGCTAAGTTATAGTTAGGTAATAGTTAAGTAATAACTAAGTTAAAACTATAACCCATACTTAATGATTAACCATTAAGTATGATTGACTTAACTAGCCCGTCTGTTTTTTGGCGTTTATGTCAAAAAACTGCCGCTATCACTTGCATCCATGCTGAACTGGCTTACAATTTAACTAATTATACAAATTAGTGAAAGTACGGCTCGCTAAATATGATCTTGATTTTAGATAATAATAACAACCGCGCAATAGGATTAAATGCTTCACTTGGCTTTATTGGTGAAGCTGTCCAACTATTAAGCGAAGACTGCTTTGAACAAGAATGCAAAAAATATCAGCAGCAAGAATGCATGATTATTTTAGGAGCGTTGCAATCACTTGACCACGAAAGCTTAATTAAACGCTATCCAACATTACCGTTTTTATTGATTGGCGAAACGCTAAAACCACTATTAAGTATCGCTAATGTGGTGGGGCTTATTTGCGAGCCATTTAATCACGAAGTGACAACGCAGTTACTTCACGATTGCCAGCAGTATCAGCGCATGTTGCCTAATGAGCATAAGCATACTAAACCACATAAAACTTTTGACGGACTTGTTGGTGAAACAGAAGCCGTAAAAGATGTTCGCTTTTTAATTGAGCAAGTGGCAAAAACCGACGCTAATGTTTTAATTTTAGGCGAATCAGGCACAGGTAAAGAAGTGGTTGCCCGTAATGTACACCTGCTTTCAAAGCGTATTAATGGACCGTTTGTACCTGTTAATTGTGGTGCTATTCCGGCTGAGCTGCTCGAAAGTGAACTATTTGGCCACGAAAAAGGCGCGTTTACTGGTGCTATATCGGCTCGTAAAGGGCGCTTTGAACTAGCTCAAGGTGGGACGCTATTTTTAGACGAAATAGGCGATATGCCACTGCAAATGCAAGTTAAGTTGCTGCGAGTATTGCAAGAACGCAGTTATGAACGTGTTGGTGGTACAAAGGCCATTCAGGCTGATGTGCGCGTTATTGCGGCCACGCATCGTAATCTTGAAACAATGATTGAAGAGGGAAGTTTTAGGGAGGATTTATATTACCGATTAAATGTATTTCCTATCGAAAACCCATCGCTGAGTGAGCGAGCTGATGATATTCCGCTGCTTTTAAAAGAGTTAATGCGCCGAGTTAACGACCAGACTGGTTCTACCGCTAAGTTTACAGAGCGCGCAGTTGAGAGCTTAAAAGAACATGCTTGGCCTGGTAATATTCGTGAGCTTGCTAATTTGGTGGAGCGTATGGTTATTATGTTCCCTGACAAAGTGGTTGATATTCCTGATTTACCTAACAAATATCGTTACATTGAAGTTGAAGCCTACGAGCCAGAATACCCTGAAGAGTTAATGGAAAAAGACGCCTTTAACGATATATTTAGCACCGGTTTTAGCGATTATGAGAGTGAGCCTGACGCTGAGTTTAGCCAAACGGGTAGTGGGCTATTACCTGATGATGGTATTGAACTTAAAGATTATTTAGCAGAGCTTGAAATTAGCTTAATTACCCAAGCGTTAGAGCGCTATGATTACGTTGTAGCGCGTGCTGCAGAGATATTAGGGGTTCGCAGAACAACACTCGTTGAGAAAATGAAAAAGTATAATCTTTCACGAGATTAGAAGAACGAAAATGGTGAAATACTTTTCGTTATTTATTATTCATTTGTGATCAATCACTTTACGGGCTTTGCCCGTCACGCAAGCATGGCGTCTACAAGATAACCCAAACTTAAACCTTGGCGGTAGACGCTGAGCTTGCTCGCGTGAAAAGCGTAGCTTTTAATCATTTAAATAAAACGTTATTTCACAAAGAGAAAAACGAAGGTAAATGAGAAACCATAGTCAACTTACGCTTTACTTCTCTAAAGCGCAGCGTCTCTTAACCTCTTTGTGAACTAATCACTTTTATGGTTATAAATCACTTACTCACTAAAAGTCTTAATAATTTCTTCTTTCCTAAAACAATCATTACTGTGATCGTTAACCATACCGCAGGCCTGCATATGCGCATATACCGTTGTTGGGCCTAAAAACTTAAAACCCCGTTTTTTTAAATCTTTAGCAAATGCAGTTGATGCCTCTGTAATTGCTGGGTAGTCCTCAGCGTTATTTAAATTACTTATAATCGGTTTATTATCGACAAACTGCCATTGGTAGTTACTAAAACTTCCAAATTCTTTTTGTATTTCTATAAAGCACTTTGCGTTGTTAACAGTTGCCGCAATTTTTAAGCGATTGCGCACAATACCCTCATCAAGCATTAATCTCTCAATGTCATCTTGTGTGAGTTGTGCCACTTTATCTACATCAAAATTAGCAAATGCTTTTTTATAACCGCTGCGCTTTTTTAAAATTGTGTACCAGCTTAAGCCGGCTTGCGCTGATTCAAGAGTGATAAATTCAAACAGCTTTGTATCATCATAAAGAGGGACGCCCCATTCTTCATCATGGTAAATAACGTAGTCGGGTTTAGTGGTGTCGAGCCACGGGCAACGGCACTTTTTTTGCTCACTCATTATTATTCCTTTTTGTGTGCGTCATTTTTATGTCGCTCAAATTATTGATGTAACTTAATGATAAGTATGTAAATAAATTTTGGTATAAATCGTGCATTTAGACATGTATCTACATCAATTCGAGATTTGATTATGGCCCTTGCTAGCGTGCTAAAACCACAGTTTTTTTCTGCAAATCAGTATAACCCATGTTTACTTCAAGAGGAGTACATTGGTGAATTAAGCGATCTGCGCAAGCAAGCAAGTTGGCTTTCACATTTGGTTGATACCATGCCAGCAGGCGTGGTTGTACTTGATGGCAAAGGGTTGATTGCAAAAGCGAATCAAATAGCGATTGATATGCTTGGCGAGCCACTTGAAGGCGAACGCTGGTTTAATGTTATTCAGCGCTCTTTTAGGCCACATCAAGATGATGGCCATGAAGTGTCTTTAAAAGACGGACGCCTAATAAAGCTTGATATTACTGCTTTAGCACCAGAGCCTGGGCAACTTATTTTAATGACGGATTTAACCGAAACCCGCCGCCTACAAAAACGTGTTGCACATATGCAGCGATTAAGCGCGCTGGGCAAAATGGTTGCATCATTAGCGCACCAAGTACGCACACCGCTCTCAGCCGCTATGCTGTACGCTGCTAATTTAGGGTCAAAGCGCTTACCAGAAGCATCTCGAGATAATTTTCAAACAAAGTTAATGTCGCGTTTAAAAGATTTAGAAACTCAAGTAAACGACATGCTGTTATTTGCTAAAAGTGGCGATCAGCAAGTTGTTGAGCAAGTTTCAATGCAGCAGCTTTTAACAGAAGTTAAAGCAGGTGCCGATGCGATGGTCGCACTTAATGAAAGTGAGCTAGATGTAAGCTTACCAGAACCCGATATACAAATAGTTGGTAATAAAACGGCATTGGCCAGTGCTATTCAAAATCTAGTGCACAATAGTATTCAAGTTATTGGCGGTGGCGCAAAAGTAAAAATTAGCGCACAAAGAGATTTAAAAGATTTAGATATGGTTCGTATTAGTGTGAGCGACAATGGCCCAGGTGTTGATTTAAGCCAAAGCGATAAAATTTTTGAACCATTTTTTACTACAAAAAGTCAGGGCACAGGTTTAGGGCTTGCTGTAGTGAGTTCGGTGGCTAGTGCGCACCAAGGCCGTGTTGATGTGACTAATAATACGCATGGTGGTGCCTGCTTTAGCTTGTTACTGCCTATTAAGGCAACATCTAAATTAGAGGGGTCATTATGAGTAACACTATTTTAGTTGTCGAAGATGACGCAGGGCTTCGTGAAGCCTTAATAGATACCCTTGAAATGTCGGGTATTGAATGTGTTGCAGCGAGCAGTGCTGAGCAAGCAATGTTACTGCTTAAAAAAGATCAATTTTCGCTTGTTGTAAGCGACGTGCAAATGGGCGCAATGAGTGGACTTGATTTACTACGCAGTATTAAATTAAACCACCCTGATTTACCTGTATTGATGATGACGGCGTATGCCACAATTGACGATGCGGTAGAGGCCATGCGCCTAGGTGCAATTGACTACATGGCAAAACCATTTGCACCTGAAGTGCTGTTAAATATGGTGAGCCGTTATTTGCCTGAAAAAGCAAAAGAAACCGACGGCCCCGTTGTTGCTGATCCAACTAGTATTCAATTATTGGAGCTTGCAAGTAAAGTAGCACGCTCTGATGCAAGTGTAATGGTACTTGGCCCAAGTGGTTCGGGTAAGGAAGTACTTGCGCGTTATATTCATGATAAGTCGAGCCGATGTAATGAGCCATTTGTAGCGATTAACTGCGCGGCTATTCCTGAAAATATGCTCGAAGCCACGTTATTTGGTTACGAAAAAGGGGCTTTTACGGGGGCGATTCAAGCATGTCCGGGTAAGTTTGAGCAAGCACAAGGCGGTACTATTTTACTTGATGAAATTACTGAAATGGACTTAGGACTACAAGCTAAACTTTTACGCGTACTGCAAGAACGTGAAGTAGAGCGTTTAGGGGGGCGTAAAACAATTCAGCTCGATGTACGTATTTTGGCAACCAGTAATCGTGATTTAAAAGAAGCCGTGTCTGAAAACCAATTTAGAGAAGATTTATATTACAGGCTTAATGTTTTTCCACTTATGTGGCGACCATTGTGCCAACGCCCTGGCGATATTATTGTATTGGCTAAGCATTTAATTGAGCGCCATATCAGTAAAAGCAAAGAGCCTATGGCGTATTTAGATAAAGCTGCCGAGCAAAAGTTACTGGCTCACGCGTGGCCTGGTAATGTGCGCGAGCTTGATAACGTTATACAGCGTGCGCTTATACTGCGAAGTGGCGATACAATAAACGAGCATGCTATTTTTATTGAAAACTTAGCAGCTAATAACTTTGTTATGGAGCCTTCATTGGCACCAGTGCAAACAGTATCGCCGACAGAAGTGGCTCACGTAGATAAAGGCGTTGATAAAAGTACGCTAAGCTCGGCATACTACGATGAAAAAGCACCTGTTGAGGCTGAACCTAAGCAGGGCTTGCTAGCGGCAGATACCGGTAGCTATAAAGATGAGCTTAAAGATAAAGAGCATCGCATTATTTTAGAAACCCTTGCACGTTGCCAAGGTAAGCGTAAAGACGTTGCCGAAACGTTGGGCATAAGCCCACGAACTTTACGTTATAAACTAGCGCAAATGCGCGATTTAGGTATTTCACTTCCTGCATAACCTCCTATAAACCCTAAGTTTGCGCTGCGAACTTAGGGTTGTCAAAACTCTGACTCACATAAGTTAAAGTTAACCTATTGTATTTTAATGATTAATTATTTGGCATGCTTTGTGCTTTATTACTTATAAGAGTTCACTGCGTGTCAGAGATAAATTATGAAAATTCAAAACAGTGCTGTATTTCAAGAAATGCAATCAATGGCTTTAGAAGCGGGCCGTAATAATCAAACTAATAAACTGCCAACTCAAGTTCAGCCTACTTCTACTTCCCAGTTTGGCGACATGCTAAGTGATGCAATAAATTCAGTGCACGGGTTACAACAAGATGCCGCGCAAAAAGTAACAGCAGTTGAGATGGGGGATCGAAGTGTATCTCTTGCTGAGGCGATGATTGCTTCTCAAAAATCGTCAGTTGCTTTTGAGGCTACAGTACAGGTTCGTAATAAACTTGTTGAAGCTTATAAAGAAATCATGAACATGCCTGTTTAATTAGGTAGTGGAGAATTATTGTGGCGCAATCTAACCAATCTACAGACCTAGCACTTGCTGGCGGCGGTATCGACCAAAGTGGTGGTGATGATCAACAAGAACAAAAGTCAGGCTACTTAAGTGCTTTAAGTGGTGTTGATGTATTGCGCCAAGTAACACTGGTAATAGCATTAGCGATTTGTTTGGCTATCGCGATTTTCATTATTATTTGGGCTCGTCAGCCAGATATGCGCCCGTTAGGCAAAATGCAAACTGAAGAGCTTATTCAAACATTAGACTTTTTAGATGCGCAAAAAATTGAATATCAACTTGATGGCAATGTTGTATCGGTTGATGAAAGCGAATACCAAAACATTAAATTGCTAATGACCCGCGAAGGGTTAGAGCAAGGCCCTGCATCTGGCTCCGACATAATTATGCAAGATATGGGCTTTGGTGTAAGCCAGCGCTTGGAGCGTGAACGCTTAAAGCATGGTCGTGAACAGCAACTTGCCCGCACCATTGAAGAGCTAAATAACATTACTCGCGCCAAAGTATTGTTAGCCATCCCTAAAGAAAACGTATTTGCCCGCAGAGAGAAAAAACCATCCGCTACTGTTGTATTAACACTTAAGCGTGGCCGCTCACTTGACCGTGAAGAAGTAGACTCTGTTGTTGATATGATTGCTTCAGCAGTACAAGGCTTAGAGCCTGCACGTGTTACAGTTACTGACCAAAATGGTCGATTATTAAATTCAGGTTCGCAAAGCTCATTAGCAGCACGCTCTCGTAAAGAATACGATTTAGAACGCAAGCGCGAACAAGAGTATCTTGAAAAAATAGACAGTATTTTAATACCGGTTGTTGGGCTTGCAAACTATACAGCTCAAGTTGATTTGAGCATGGACTTTAGCTCAGTTGAGGAAACTCAAAAGCGTTATAACCCAGACCTACCAGCGGTTAGAAGCGAAACCACATTTGAAGAAAATAACATTGGTGGTTTAGCTGTTGGTATTCCTGGTGCGCTTACAAATCAGCCACCGCTAAACTCAAACATCCCTGAAGTTGCAGGACAAGGCGGCGCAGGCACAGCTACGTCACCAACACGTAGCCACAAAGAAGCAACACGTAATTATGAACTCGATACAACTATTTCTCACAAGCGCCAGCAAAGTGGTGTAATACGCAGAATAAGTGTGTCAGTTGCTGTTGACTACGTCCCTAAAGTGGGAGAAAACGGCGAAACAACTATGGCCCCGCGCTCGGTAGAGGCATTGTCAAATATTCGTCGCTTACTACAAGGTGGTGTAGGTTTTGATATGCAACGTGGTGATGCACTTGAAGTAGTAACAGTGCCGTTTGTACGTGAAGCAACAAATTTAGCAATAGAAGTGCCACTGTGGGAACAAGACTGGTTTATGAAAATAGCCCGCCTTGTACTAGGCGCCTTAGTTATCATTGTATTGATAATGGCAGTAGTAAAACCAATGCTTAAGCGCTTAATTTACCCAGACGATACACTAGAAGAATACGACGAAGATGCATTAAGTTCAGGCGTAGATATTGGCGACAATACACTTGATATGCTAAATAAAGACTTTGATTCTGCTTCGGTTGGTTTCTCAAGTGATGGTACACTGCAGTTACCGGATTTACATGGCGACGAAGATTTACTTAAAGCAATTCGTGCCCTTGTAGCTAACGAACCAGAACTATCATCACAAGTAGTGAAAGCGTGGTTAACAGAAGATGACTGATCAAGAACAAAAACAACTCCCGCCAGCCTTTGATGTTGATAAGCTAGATGGGGTAGATAAAGCCGCTATATTACTTTTGAGTTTATCAGAAGAAGATGCCGCGCAAATCCTTAAACACTTAGAACCTAAACAGGTGCAAAAAGTGGGTATGGCAATGGCTGGGCTACAGGATTTATCTCAAGCTAAAATAAGCGCTGTACACAACTTGTTTATAGAACAAATTCAAAGCTTTAGTACCATTGGTTTTCAGTCAGAAGACTTTATTAAAAAAGCGCTTACAGCAGCACTTGGTGAAGACAAAGCCGCTAGCCTTATTGACCAAATTGTTATGGGCTCAGGTGCTAAAGGCTTGGATTCATTAAAATGGATGGACTCTAAGCAGGTAGCAAACATTATTCGTAATGAGCATCCGCAAATTCAAACTATTGTATTATCGTATTTAGAGCCAGAACAGTCAGCTGAGATTATTGCTCAGTTCCCTGAAAAAGTGCGTTTAGATTTAACAATGCGTATTGCAAACCTTGAAGAAGTTCAGCCAGCAGCACTGCAAGAGCTAAACGAAATTATGGAAAAACAATTTGCCGGCCAAGCAGGTGCACAAGCCGCTAAAATGGGTGGCTTAAAAGCAGCTGCAGATATTATGAACTACCTAGATACCAATGTAGAAGGGCAGTTAATGGACTCTATTCGTGAGCATGACGAAGAGATGTCGCAGCAAATTCAAGACTTAATGTTTGTGTTTGAAAACTTAATGGATGTTGAAGACCGTGGTATTCAAGCAATCCTACGAGAAGTACAACAAGACGTACTAATGAAAGCAATTAAGGGTGCTGATGATGCACTTAAAGATAAAATACTAGGTAATATGTCTAAGCGTGCAGCCGAAATGCTTGCTGATGATTTAGAAGCAATGGCACCGGTACGTATAAGCGAAGTAGAAGCGGCGCAAAAAGAGATTTTATCAACAGCGCGTCGTTTATCTGACTCAGGTGAAATTCAGCTGGGCGGCGGCGGTGGCGAGGAGTTCCTGTAAACCATGAGCAAACTCAAAGGACGCACACTTCGGGCTGATGAAGCAGATGAATTATTAAAAAACTGGGCTATTCCGGATGTAGCACCAGATGAGAGCAGCTTTGGGAATCGCTCTACAGCTTATGGCACACCGCTTAGTGAGTTGTACAAAAAAGAATTAGCCGAAGAAATGCCTATTGATGAGCCACAAGAACCAGAACTCCCTGCGCTTACCATGGTTGAGCTTGAACGCATTAGGCAAGACGCGTACGAAGAAGGCCTTAAACAAGGTCATGAGCAAGGCTACATAGACGGCTTTGAAAAAGGCGTTGGCGAGGGTAAAGAAGCAGGTTACAAAGAAGGCTTAGATCAAGGTAAAACACAAGGCCTTGAAGATGTAAAACCATTAATTGAAGAGCAGTTAACAAGTTTAAAAGCCATTTTAGAGGGGCTAACTGCACCGCTAGATAAAGTGGACGAACAAGCCGAGAAGCAATTAGTACAACTAGCTAGCATGTTGGCGGAAGCTGTTATTTATCAAGAAGTAAAAACATCGCCTGATGTGATTTTACATACGTTAAAGCAAAGTATTGATTCACTTAATGCGGAGCAAGAAAAAGTACGAATCCATTTAAACCCCGAAGACTTAGAACTCATAAAAGAGAGCTACGGCGAACAAACCATTATTGATAATAACTGGCAATTAATGGCAGAGCCCACTCTTGAGCGCGGTGGCTGTGAAGTTAAAACAGCGCAATCATCACTCGATATGACCCTTAAAACACGTGTCAAAGAAACGTTGGATAGTTTTTTGCATAATAGTGGTATCTAACTATTTTATTGGCGTGTTATGTCAACTCAACGTGCACCTTTAAGCGAACGCTTATCTCAATATCAACAACATATTAAAACCCCAGCGCCTGCTGTGGCAGGTATTTTAACGCGTGTTGTTGGCCTTACCCTTGAGGCTAGAGGTTTACGTGCTCCCGTTGGTAGCCAATGTAAAATAGAAACTATGAACGGCTTTGTAGACGCCGAAATAGTCGGTTTTAACGATCAAACTTTGTATTTAATGCCTAATGATCATATCTCTGGTGTACTTCCTGGTGCGCGTGTAATTCCTCAAGTTAATAACTTAGGTTTACCTGTAGGGATGAGTTTACTAGGGCGCGTGGTTGATGGCTTAGGGCGACCGCTAGATGGCCTTGGTAAAATTAATGCTGAGCATCATTTAAAGTTTGCACAAAATACTATAAACCCGCTTTCAAGAAGACCAATTACTAAGCCTATGGATGTAGGTGTACGTGCTATTAACTCGGTTATTACAGTAGGGCAAGGCCAGCGCATGGGCTTGTTTGCAGGCTCAGGTGTGGGTAAATCAGTACTTCTCGGTATGATGACCCGAGGTAGCGAAGCCGATGTAATTGTTGTCGGCTTGGTGGGGGAACGTGGTCGCGAAGTAAAAGAATTTATTGAAGAAATACTCGGTGTAGAGGGGCGAAAGCGTTCAGTTGTTGTCGCAGCGCCCGCTGATTCATCACCGCTTATGCGTTTAAAAGGCTGTGAGAGCGCTGTAACTATTGCAGAGTATTTTAGAGATCAGGGTTTAAACGTATTATTGTTACTCGATTCGGTAACGCGTTATGCAATGGCGCAACGTGAAATTGCACTTGCTGTAGGTGAGCCGCCTGCTACAAAGGGTTATCCGCCTTCGGTGTTTGCTAAATTACCTGCGCTGGTGGAACGTGCTGGTAATGGCGGTGAAGGGCAAGGTTCAATTACCGCCTTTTTTACGGTGTTGAGTGAAGGCGATGATATGCAAGACCCTATTGCTGATGCAGCGCGAGCTATTTTAGATGGCCACATTGTATTATCGCGTGATTTAGCCGACAGCGGGCACTATCCCGCTATAGATATAGAAAAATCGATTTCGCGTGTTATGCCTCAAGTCGTTTCTGAACCACACATGCAACAAGCCCGTGTACTTAAGCAAGTTTATTCAATGTATCAACAAAACAAAGATATGATTACTTTAGGTGCTTATCAAAAAGGGACCGATCAAATGCTCGACCAAGCCATAAATATGATGCCAAGAGTAAATGCATTTTTACAACAAGGTATGCGAGATGTCATTAGTTACGATGATGGTCTGCAGGGTCTTGCTCAGTTACTAGGACAAGCATAATGGCTAAAAATAAACTCGATTTATTGCTCAAAATTGAAAATGATAAAGAAGAAAATTTGCGCATGAGCTACTTACAAGCCAATCAAAATTTGCAAGCAAATCAACAAAAGCTGCAAGGTTTAAATAACTTTAGACTTGAATATTCTCAACAGTTACACCTAAAAGGTAAGTCGGGTTTATCTAGTGCAGGGTTTGGTCAGTACCATGCTTTTATAGCTAAAATTGAAGAGGCAATTCGCCAACAAGCAAGTACAGTAAATACCGCTAAGCAAGTTGTTACTCAACGTAAAACGCTATGGCTTAAGCAGCAAATTAAAGCTAAAGCAGTTGCCAAATTAATCGAGAATCAAAAACTTAAAGCAAATGCATTAATGGCTAGAAACGAGCAAAAAATGTTAGATGAGTTTTCAGCTAATCAGTTTTTTCAACGTCGGAAAGCTTTGTAATTCAGGCACGTTAATTGCTTTGTTACTTAGTGGTATTTAACTTTTGGCGGTATGCGGTGGCATATTGCCGTAATGGTATTAGGTGATTTATGGCGATGAATAACATTTCGTTTTTAGTTTCTTCTGAAAAAGATTCACTGTTAGCTTTTAAAGACAATAGCTTAGCTAATGGCGAAGGAAATTTAGGCGAGGAATTTTTAAGCCAGCTAAACGAAGCGCATAACTCTATGGGGCCTTTGCTTAAGGGCAATAAAAATCCTGATGCCGAAAACTCGATTGCCATAACTAAGCATAAACAGCCAGAAGAAAATGAAAATCTGAGCGTAAAGCTAGATGAAATAACAACAGACGAAGTTACTTTTGTATCTGTTGAGATGCTTGATCAAATTAATTCAGCACAAGCAATGAGCACCTCGATTAATAAGCCGTTCGATGCAACTAAAAGTATAGAATCAGAAAATGCAGAGTTAGAAGCTACACAAGCAGAGAATACAGACATAGAAAACACAGAAATAGAGAATTCAGAATTACAAAGCACACGAGTAATTGCATCCACTAATACAAGTGATGAAGTATCGCCTGAAGAAGCGAATACAGCCAGTGTAGTGCAAAATCTAATTGCCACTAATGTAGACTCTAAAACGGCTAAATTAACTGATTCAAAAAGTGATAGCTTAAGCTCAGCATCTTTGAATTCATTACCATTAAATGAAGGCAAGCATCGTAAAAGTGATGTTGCCAAAGCTATTGAAAGCCCATTAAATTCTATAAATAAAAAGCCCGATGACAGTCCTGGCTCTACATTAGAAAAACCTGAATTTGCATCAATGGGTTCTAAAGAGCAGCTAGGACAAAATAAGTCTGCTGATAAAAATAATATAGTTTTGCCAACACCCGCCGACAAAGCGGGTGTTACTCAGTCTCCTTTAGCCACAACTGAAGGTGATAATAATGCAGCAATAGATACGTTAATGACTAAAGATGCGAGCTTAATTAAAGCTAATAGCGTTATTGCTAGTTTAACGCCTGAGCAGCGCTCACAACTTAACGCGCAAGTTAAGGTATTAGAAAATACTGATTCAACAAGTAACACTTCAAATATTAAGCAAATGCTTGCACAATTTATTACTGATAACGAAAAAGCACAAAGCACGGTAACAAAACACTCTTTTAGCGCAGAGATAAATTCACTTAATACAACTGAAAAACAAAGTTTATTAACGCAATTAAACGCATATATTAAAACAGAGCAGCCTAAAGGCGAGCAGTTGTCAGTGCTTAAGCAAACAGTTAATGAGTTAAAAGCTTCTATTGAAATTGGGCTTGCTGATACCGCTAAATCAGACTCAAAAACGTTTGTGGCCTCAGAGACTCCTAATACAGTATATGAACCACAAAAGTTAAGCTTAAAGGCATCTACAAACGAAGGCGCGGATATTAATAAAGCTGTAGCAACCTCAGCTAAGCGTGATGATTTATTAAAATCACTTGAAGAGTTACAAAAAGATGGGCTTAGAAAAACAACGGCAGAACAAACGCCTGCACGTGTAGCACAAGTATTTACGCAAATTACAGCCGCTTTAAATACTCAGCAAACGAGCACATTAAGCCAATACGACTCATTAAGTTACGAGCAGAGCTTACTTGATACCCAAATAATTCAAACTCAACAATTACAAAGTACATCACAAGTTAAGCAAGTAAGTATTGATCCAGGTGTAATGCAGGCAATTAATATTGTTAAAAGTGATGCAGCTAAATTACTGCAAGAGCGCGTTAGCTCAATGTTGAGCATTAATAATAAAGAAGCAGAAATTCGCCTCGATCCTCCAGAAATGGGCAGCATGCAAATACGTATTCGTAGCGATGCAGAACAAGCACATATAAACTTTGTTGTACAAAACCAGCAAGCCAAAGAAGCACTTGAGCAATCAATGCCGCGCTTACGTGAAATGTTAGCGCAACAAGGGCTAGAGCTTGGTGAAAGCACTATTTCTTATGGGCAATCAGGTGGTGAAACAGCTGAGCAAAGTGAGAGTGGAGCCCAAGGTAATTTGGCTAATAATAAGTCAGTTAATGATGAAAACGACGAGCAAGCAAATAACACTGCACAAAGTTCTCGACAACAAACTTCATCATCAATAGATTACTATGCCTAAGTACTGCTATTATAATAGTTAAAACAAGCAAGTACCTTTGCGATTAAAGGAATCATGATGGCTGAAGAAGCAAGTTTAGAAATCGAAGAAACCGGTAAAAGTAAAAAGAAACTAATAATAATCATAGTAGCTGTACTACTTATTGCAGGTGGTGCTGCGGGTTACTTTTTTATGTCAGGTTCGGATGCGCCAGTTGAAACCTTAGATGAAGAGACTGCGATGTCGACTGATGCTGCTCCTGCAGCTTCTGGTTCATCAGCAGAAGTTGGTAGTGCTTTATATGTTGCTATGCCACGCCCATTTGTATTTAACGTGCCTGGCTCAAGTCGCGATAGAATTGTACAAATTAAAGTACAATTATTAGTACGTGGCGAAGTAAATGAAGAAACAGCCAAAAAACATATTCCACTAATAGAAGGGACGCTATTGAGTGTGTTTTCTACTACAACAGCTGATGAATTAAGTACGAGCTCTGGTAAAGAAACACTTCGTTTTTCTGCACTTGAAAAGGTACAAAAAGCCTTGATGGATGTTGAAGGCAGCAAAGTAATTGAGCGGGTATTGTTTACCGGCTTTGTGATGCAATAAGGGGTTAGCGTGAGCGATTTATTATCCCAAGACGAAATTGATGCGCTATTACACGGCGTTGATGACGTTGAAGAGGAAGATATACACGAAGGTGAAGATGGCGGGGGAAGTACGCTTCAGTACGATTTTTCTTCGCAAGATCGGATCGTGCGTGGTCGTATGCCGACACTGGAAATTGTTAATGAACGCTTTGCTCGTCATATGCGAATTAGCCTATTTAACATGATGCGCCGCACCGCAGAGGTGTCTATTAACGGCGTGCAAATGATTAAATTTGGTGAGTATATCCATACTCTGTTTGTTCCAACCAGCTTAAATATGGTGCGTTTTAGACCGCTGAAAGGTACCGGCCTTATTACCATGGAAGCACGACTTGTGTTTATTTTGGTAGATAACTTTTTTGGTGGTGACGGGCGTTATCATGCAAAAATTGAAGGCCGAGAATTTACGCCTACAGAACGTCGTATTGTGCAAATGCTCCTTAAGATCATTTTTGAAGATTATAAAGAAGCATGGGCACCGGTTATGGATGTATCGTTTGAATATCTCGACTCTGAAGTAAACCCAGCTATGGCTAATATTGTAAGCCCAACCGAGGTTGTGGTTATTAGTTCTTTTCATATTGAACTCGATGGTGGCGGTGGCGATTTTCATATTGCACTTCCGTATTCGATGCTTGAGCCAATCCGAGAGCTTTTAGATGCGGGTGTTCAATCTGATACAGAGGATACCGACTTACGTTGGAGCAAAGCACTTCGCGATGAAATAATGGATGTTGAGGTTGATATGTCGACTCAGTTACTTGAAGTTGATTTGACCTTAAAGCAAATTATGGAATTAAAAGCAGGTGATATTATTCCGGTTGAAATGCCTGAGCATATAACCGTATTTATTGAGGAACTCCCTACATTTAGAGCCAAGATGGGTCGCTCTCGCGATAATGTTGCGCTTCAAATTAGTGAAAAAATTAAACGACCTGATTCAGTTAAATCTGAGCTGCATGTATTTACCAAAGGCGGCAAGAAAATTGACTCAGATGCAGAATTAGCAGAACTAGAAGATGATTTACACCTCTCTGACGGTGTAGACTTAGACTGGTAATTGATTAAAAGGTTAAAAGTATGAGCGATGATCAAGACACAATGGATGAATGGGCAGCAGCATTAGCAGAAGCCGAAGGTCCAGATGATAGTGGCGAAGCACATGTTGCAGAGCTTGATGAGTTAAGTGATTCAAAACACGAAATGAGTGGTGATGAAAAACGAAAACTCGACACTATTTTAGATATTCCCGTTACTATCTCAATGGAAGTAGGGCGCTCTAAAATCAATATTCGTAACCTACTGCAACTTAATCAAGGCTCTGTTGTTGAGCTTGACCGTGTTGCGGGTGAGCCGCTAGACGTACTAGTTAATGGTACTTTAATCGCTCATGGTGAAGTAGTTGTAGTAAACGACAAATTTGGTATTCGCTTAACTGACGTGATAAGCCAAGTAGAGCGGATCAAAAAATTACGATGAGCTTATTAGTTGCTTTAACGACTACCGTTTTTTCAAAAGCAGATGTGGCAACACCCACTGGGGATATACTCTCTATGGTGCTGTCGCTTGTAATGGTGCTAGTACTGATTATTGTACTGGCATTTTTTGTTAAAAAGCTTAACCCTAATTTAGCAAATAGTGATGAGTTTAAAGTAGTTAGAAGTCTACCTTTAGGTTCTCGCGAGCGTTTAATGGTTGTTGAGATAGATAATGCTCAGCATTTACTTGGTGTAACTCCCCACAGTATTAATTATTTACACAAGTTAGAAACCCCATTAAGTGAAAAAGAACTGCCTGAACTCGCTAAACGATTTGGTAAACTTTTAAACCCGCAATCAAACCAAAATAAAAAGAATTAAACCTATGACAAAGTGGCTGCTTATTATTTTTGCCATGGTGTTTGTACCAAATGTTAGTGCAGAAGGAATTGATGCCCTTACCATTACAACAAACGCTGATGGCACACAAGATTACTCAGTAACGTTACAAGTTTTAGCAATTATGACGGCGCTGAGTTTTATACCGGCCGCCATAATTATGATGACCTCTTTTACACGAATTATTGTTGTACTCGCCATTTTGCGCCAAGCAATTGGCTTACAGCAAACACCGTCAAACCAAGTGTTATTAGGTATGTCACTTTTTTTAAGTATTTTTATAATGGCGCCTATTTATCAGCAGGTAAATGAGCGAGCTATAGAGCCTTACTTAAATGAGCAGGTTACATCAGTAGAGGCTTTAGAGCTTGCTAAAGAGCCAATGAAAGCATTTATGCTTTCACAGGTGCGTTTAAAAGATTTAGAAACGTTCGCTAAAATTGCTGGTTACGATCAGCTAAATTCGCCACAAGATACGCCATTAATAGTGTTAATACCGGCCTTTGTAACCAGCGAACTGCAAACGGCATTTATAATTGGGTTTATGTTTTTTATCCCATTTTTAATTGTTGATTTAGTGGTCGCTTCGGTATTAATGGCGATGGGTATGATGATGCTTTCCCCCATGATAGTGTCCTTACCGTTTAAAATTATGCTGTTTGTACTTGTTGATGGTTGGAGCTTAGTGATGGGGACTCTAGCTAAAAGCTTTGGTTTAGGGACTTAGTATGCAAAGCATTAACATGACCCAACAATAGGAGTACAACATGGAACCGGAAATTTTTGTTGATATTCTAAGTGACGCGCTGTTTTTAGTTATTAAATTGGTGTCTGCAATCGTTGTCCCAGGCCTAATTATTGGTTTAGTGGTTGCTGTGTTTCAGGCGGCAACATCAATCAATGAACAAACGTTGAGCTTTTTACCTCGTTTATTAATTACCATTAGTGCGCTAATTGTAGGTGGGCACTGGCTTACTCAAGAACTGATGGATTTTTTTACTCGCCTAGTATTACTTATTCCTGAAATTGCAGGTTAAACGTGGAATACCCCTTTGCTGTCGTTATTCAATGGTTGAGCGATTTTTTACTGCCCCTGGTACGCATTAGCTCAATGATTATGATTATGGCTGGTTTAGGTGCTAAAAATGTCCCTACGCGTATAAAAATGGGGTTATCAGTTGTTGTAACTTTTCTTGTCGTTCCTGTTCTGCCGCCCGCTACATTCACTAATTTATTTTCGTTTGAGATGATTTTAGTCGTTATTCAACAAATGCTGATTGGTGTTGCTATTGGTTTTGCATCTATACTTTTATTAAATACCTTTGTTTTAGCAGGGCAAATACTTGCGATGCAAACCGGTTTAGGTTTTGCTTCGGTTATTGACCCCTCTAATGGCGCAAGCGTCCCAGCGGTTGGCCAGTTTTTCCTTATTTTGGCCACCTTGTTATTTTTTGCTTTTAACGGTCATTTAATGATGATTCAAATGGTGGTGCATAGCTTTCAAGTGCTACCTATTGATGGCACATGGTGGTCTGTAGATCATTACTGGGACATAGTGACTTGGGGCGGCTGGATGTTTACTACAGCACTGGTACTCTCACTTGCACCGCTTACCGCAATGCTCGTTATTAATATGTCGTTTGGGATTATGACGCGTGCAGCGCCGCAATTAAATATTTTCTCTATTGGTTTTCCGTTTACCTTGGTAGCGGGACTTATTATTATTTGGGCGACACTAGGTAACTTTGTTACTCAGTTTGAGTTTCAATGGTTAAAAATGGTTGAGCTAATGTGTACTTTAGTTGGTTGCTCACCTTAGGAGAAAGTCATGTCTGAAGACTCAGGACAAGAAAAAACAGAAGAACCCACATCCAAAAAGCTTGAAGAATCTAAAAAGAAAGGCCAAATAGCACGCTCAAAAGAGTTAGGTACCATGTTTGTACTTATTTTTTCGGCTATATCGCTTTTGATGTATGGTCCTGAAATTGGTAAAGGTTTATACAATGTAATGGGCCGAACCCTTAGCTTAAACCGCAACGAAGCCTTTGATACCACTAAAATGTTTGCCGTGTGGGGAGAGGTTGCAGACGCGTTAATGTTTCCTATGGCTATGTTTGTGTTAATTATCGTTTTGGCTGCATTTATTGGTAATACGTTACTCGGTGGTTTTAATTTTAGCTGGGAAGCTGCTGCACCTAAAGCAAGTAAAATGTCGCCAATGAAGGGCTTTAAGCGGATGTTTGGTCCGCAAGCGGTCATTGAGCTTGTAAAGTCACTCTTAAAATTTGGTTTGGTTGCAAGTTTTGCTGTGTTTTTAATTAATACTTATTTTGATGAAATACTGCATTTAAGTTTAGAAAGTGCACCGGGTAATATTATTCATGCCTTAGAGATTTTAGGGTGGATGTTTTTAGGCCTTTCGTGCACTTTAATTGTTATTGCCGCCATTGATGCGCCATTTCAAAGTTACAACCATAACAAACAACTTAAAATGACAATGCAAGAAATTAAAGATGAGTATAAAAACTCTGAAGGTGACCCACAAATAAAAGCGCGCATTAGGCAAACACAAAGGCAAATGTCGCAAAACCGCATGATGCAAGATGTTCCTGACGCTGATGTTATTGTTACGAACCCAACTCACTACTCTGTAGCATTAAAATACGACACGGAGCGCGCAGGTGCGCCTATAGTGCTTGCTAAAGGCATTGATGAAATGGCGATGCAAATTCGAAAAGTAGCAATAGGGAATGAAGTACCTATATTAGAATCCCCCATGTTGACCCGAGCGCTTTATCATACGGCTGAAGTAGGAGAGCAAATACCCGATCAGCTATTTACCGCAGTAGCGCAAGTTTTAGCGTATGTATTTCAGCTTAAGCGCTTTAATAAAGGGCGCGGTAAACGTCCAACTAAGCTCAATAAAAAGCTGCCAATCCCCGATGCCTACAAGTATTAAACCGTTAACTGAGTAACTTGGAATAGTTATTGCAAGTTCTACGTAATGTCAATTTTTTGAAATTGTAGAATTATGAGTTTTAAAGCGGTATTACAACAACTTAACAGAGACAAAAAAGACTATGCCAAAGGGGTAGGTACACCTTTGCTTGTGCTTGCTGCCTTGGGAATGGTGATTTTACCACTACCGCCATTTTTACTCGATATCCTTTTCTCGTTTAATATTGCTCTCGCGTTAGTGGTTTTACTTGTAACTGTTTACACGATGAAGCCAGTTGAATTTGGTATTTTCCCCTCTGTATTACTAATCGCTACAATTATGCGCTTAGCACTTAACGTTGCCAGTACTCGAGTTGTGTTACTTGAAGGCCATAATGGTGGTGACTCTGCCGGTAAAGTAATTGAAGCGTTTGGCTCAGTTGTTATTGGTGGTAACTACGCTGTTGGTTTGGTTGTGTTTTTAATCCTGATCATTATTAACTTTGTAGTAATTACTAAAGGTGCTGGTCGTATTTCTGAGGTATCTGCGCGTTTCACCCTTGATGCAATGCCGGGTAAACAAATGGCAATTGACGCCGATTTGAACGCAGGCTTTATCAGCGCAGAACAAGCGCGTGACCGCCGCGAGGAAGTAACTCGCGAAGCTGATTTTTACGGCTCAATGGATGGTGCGAGTAAATTTGTAAAAGGTGATGCGATTGCAGGTATTGTTATACTAATCATCAATATTGTTGGTGGTTTATTTGTCGGTATGATCCAGCACAATTTGAGTTTTGGCAATGCAATGGAAGTATATACATTACTTACCATTGGCGATGGCTTAGTTGCTCAACTCCCTTCTTTACTGCTTTCAATTGGTACCGCGATTGTTGTAACACGCCAAAATGAGTCGCTCAATATGGGGGACCAATTTAAGAAACAACTAGGCAACGAAAAGTCACTCTTTATTGCATCTGGTATTTTGATCATCATGGGCTTAGTGCCTGGTATGCCGCATATTGCTTTTTTAAGTTTAGGTGCGTTACTGGGTTACTTAGCTTACTACACACAGCAAAGTAAATTAAAAGCTGCTGCGGCAGAAGCTGAAGAGGCCGCTAATGGCGGAAGCGTTGCAACGGGTGTTGCTAATAAACAAGAACAAAAAGAACTAGGCTGGGATGACGTTCAGCAGGTTGATGTAATTGGCTTAGAAGTCGGTTATAGATTAATTCCGTTAGTGGACCAATCACAAGGTGGTGAGCTACTTAATCGTATTAAGGGGGTGCGTAAAAAGCTTTCTCAAGAGCTTGGTTTTTTAGTGCCGCCGGTACATATACGCGACAACTTAGAGCTTGACCCTAACGCTTACAGAATAACACTAATGGGGGTTTCAACCGGTGAAAGCGAGCTTAAGCATGGCGACGAGCTAGCGATTAACCCAGGACAAGTATTTGGTCCAATTAAAGGGGTTGAAACAAAAGATCCTGCGTTTGGCCTTGATGCAGTATGGATCAAGCCAGATCAAAAAGATGAAGCACAATCACTAGGTTATACCGTTGTAGATTCAGCCACGGTAGTTGCCACTCATATTAGCCAGTTATTAACTAACAGTGCAGCGTTATTACTAGGGCATGAAGAAGTTCAAAACCTACTTGATATGCTTGCTAAAAGCCATCCTCGCTTAGTGGAAGGACTAGTACCTGATGTATTGCCATTAACTGCTATTGTAAAAGTACTACAAAATTTATTAAATGAAGGCGTGGCTATTCGCGATATGCGCTCAATTGTTCAAACCCTTGTTGAGTATGGCCCACGTAGTCAAGACCCTGATGTATTAACGGCTGCAGTGCGTATTTCACTGCGTAGATTAATTGTTCAAGATGCGGTGGGAATGTCATCAGAAATCCCTGTCATAACCTTGGCGCCTGAGTTGGAACAGATGTTGCATCAGTCATTACAAAATGCAGGCGATGAAGGTGCCGGTATTGAGCCAGGACTTGCAGAGCGACTTCAAGTGTCATTGACACAAGCGCATCAAAATCAAGAAATGTCCGGCGAACCTTCTATATTGCTAACGTCAGGAATGTTACGCACTGTGTTATCTCGTTTTGTTAAGTACACCATTCCAGGATTGAGAGTGATGTCTTATCAAGAGGTACCAGACGAAAGACAGATCAAAATTGTAAGCTCGGTAGGCCAACAATAAGATTTTAACAGGGGTTGAATCATGAAAATTAAACGTTTTTTTGCTAAAGATATGCGCACAGCACTTAAAGAAGTTAAAGATGAGTTAGGTGTTGATGCGGTTATTATGTCAAATAAAAAACTGGCTAACGGTGTAGAAATTGTAGCGGCAGTTGATTATGACAAAGCAGCCCCTAAAGTAGCAGCGCAACCACAACGCCCTGCAGAGCCGCGTACTCAGGCGCCACAACAAAGCATGCATAACTTTGTAAAACCAGAGCCACAGCGTGCCAAGCCTGAGCCTCAAGCAAAAGTTGCTGACAGCCTACAAGCATTATTAGAGCGTCAATCACCGCGTCCTCGTTCTCCTGAGCTTGCATCGATGTTTTCACAATCGGGTATTGATACTACTGTTAACTATCAAGAACCTGATATGGGGCAGCGTACTAAAAATATGTTTGCTCCTGAAGCTGCTGCGCCAGTTCGTCCACAAACTCAAGCGGATAGCTTAGGTTTTGATGATTTAGACCGCGACTTTGATGATTTAGATAGCCCAGTAACCACTCGCCAACAAGCACCTAATAATGAAAGCGAAGAAATGACAACAATGCGTGAAGAAATGAACGCAATTCGTCAATTACTTGAGCACCAAGTATCAGGCTTGATGCAGCAAGATATGGCGCGTCGCGATCCAACACGCGCTTGTATGGTTGACCGTTTAGTCGGTATGGGTATCGATAAAGAAGTAGCACAGCAAATGGCATGTTTTGTACCTGATGATGTGTCTCGTAAGCAAGGTTGGAAAGCATTGTTAACTATGGTCGAAGATCAAATGCAAACAACCAATAATGAAATACTTCGCCAAGGTGGTGTATATGCGTTAGTGGGTCCAACAGGTGTGGGTAAAACAACGACTGTTGCTAAGCTTGCAGCTCTAGGCGCACAAAAATATGGTGCCGATAAAGTGGCGTTAATAACCACTGATACATACAGAATTGGTGCTTATGAACAACTTGCAACATATGGTCGTATTATTGGTTGTGGTGTTAAGCAAGTTAAAGATGCTAATGAATTAGCTGAAGTTTTATATCATTTACGAAATAAACGTCTAGTATTAATTGACACAGCAGGTATGAGCCAGCGAGATTTACGTTTAACTGAGCAATTAAACACATTAATGCGTAACCAACGTGTAGATATTCGCAGCTACTTAGTACTTAGCGCGACAGCACAGATTAATGTATTGCAAGAAACTGTACGCCACTTTAAAAAAGTACAGTTAAGTGGCTGTATTTTCACTAAGTTAGACGAATCATTAAGTTTGGGCGAGATTATTAGTATTGCGATTCAAAATCGCCTTCCAATAGGGTATCTTACTAATGGTCAACGAGTACCAGAGGATATTCGTGTTGCAAATGCTGAGAAACTAGTTAAAAAGGCTGAGCAATTATATTTAAAAAGAACAAAAGCACAACATTCAAGGCACCAAGCAGTGGCGTCAAGCACAGTAGGGATGTATGATTAACACAGTATTAGATCAAGCAAGCGGCCTGCGCAAAATGAGTCAAAACAATAACAACGGCGTAAAAGTTATCGCTGTAACCGGTGGTAAAGGTGGAGTAGGGAAAACAAATGTTTCTCTAAATACAGCTATTGCACTTGGGCAGCAAGGTAATCGAGTATTAGTGCTGGATGCTGACTTGGGTTTAGCAAACTGTGATGTGATGCTTGGTTTACGTGTAGAGCGTAACTTGTCACATGTCTTGTCTGGTGAATGTGAGCTTGATGAAATTTTAGTTGAAGGCCCTGCAGGAATTAAAATTGTACCCGCTACATCGGGTTCGCAAAGTATGGTTGAATTATCACCATCTGAGCATGCTGGGCTAATTCGTGCGTTTAGCGAATTGAATACCGAATTTGATATTTTAATTGTAGATACAGCTGCTGGTATTTCAGACATGGTACTGAGCTTCTCGCGTGCAGCGCAAGATGTAATGGTTGTTGTATGCGATGAGCCGACATCAATCACCGACGCTTACGCACTTATTAAAGTATTAAGTCGTGAGCACGGCGTTTATAAATTTAAAATTGTTGCCAATATGGTGCGCAGTATGCGTGAAGGCACTGAATTGTTTGCAAAGCTATCTAAAGTTACCGACCGCTTTTTAGATGTATCAATGGAGCTAGTAGCAACGGTTCCTTATGATGAAAATATGCGCAAAGCAACACGTCGTCAAAAAGTAATAGTAGAGCTCTTTCCAAATTCGCCAGCCGCTCTTGCGTTTAAAACGCTGGCAACAAAAGCAGTTAAATGGCCAATACCCAACCAACCATCTGGGCATTTAGAGTTTTTCATTGAGAAACTAGTAAACGGTTAATTATGACAACACTGGTGAATAGAGCTATGGGATATCAATCAACACAAAATTTAAATGTGATTGTTGAGAAGCATGCATCACTTGTTAAAAAAGTGGCATGTCATCTAATTGCTCGATTACCACCTAGCGTTCAACTTGATGATTTAATTCAATCAGGAATGATAGGTTTAATAGAAGCTTCGAAAAACTTTGATGCAACAAAAGGCGCAAGCTTTGAAACTTTTGCAGGTATTCGTATTCGCGGTGCTATGCTTGATGAAATGCGCCGTGGTGATTGGGCTCCTCGTTCAGTTCACCGTAAAAACAGGCAAGTTGCAGAAGCAATTACTGAGCTCGAAAGTAGTCTGAACCGCGAACCAACGGACATAGAAGTTGCTGAAAAACTTGAAATTTCGCTCAATGAGTACCATCATATTTTAAATGATGCGAATACGAGTAAAATATTAGGCATTGAAGACCTTGGTGTAGATGAGGATGTTATTACTCCTGTAGGCCAAGATTTAGCACAAGATAAACCTTTTAATAATGTTAAAAATGATAGGTTTAATGAGTCTTTGCTAAGTGCAATTAAGTCATTACCAGAGCGTGATGCAATGGTGCTTTCTTTGTACTACAACGATGAAATGAATTTAAAAGAAATAGGACATATACTCGATGTAAGTGAATCGCGTGTAAGTCAGATACATGGTCAGGCGATGATTAAGCTTAAAGCTAAAATCAATGACTGGATAAATTAGTAGTAAGTAAACAAAGGTTAATACCTCACTGGGGGATGTTTTGGATAAAAACATGAAAATTCTTGTAGTTGATGATTTTTCAACGATGAGACGCATTATAAAAAACCTGTTACGTGACTTAGGTTTCACTAACGTTCAAGAAGCTGATGATGGGTCTACAGCTTTGCCTATGTTGCAAAATCAAGTGTTTGATTTTGTAGTTACGGATTGGAATATGCCTGGAATGCAGGGTATTGATCTTTTAAGAGCAATACGTGCAGACGATAAGTTAAAACATATCCCTGTATTAATGGTAACGGCAGAGGCTAAAAAAGAACAAATAATAGCTGCAGCGCAAGCTGGTGTTAATGGTTATATTGTTAAGCCATTTACGGCTGGAACATTAAAAACTAAATTAGAAAAAGTATTTGAACGCTTAGGCTAATGATGGGGGAGAGGCTTATGCCAGCACCAGCTGCGCCTCAAATAACGTTAGAACAAGCTCGTCAGCTCGTTGTTTTTTTAGAAAATGATGAGCAAGACAAAGCAAATCAGTTGATTTTAGAGGCTGCATCTAAAGAGCAGTCTGAATTATTTGCTGAAGTTGGAAAGTTGACTCGTCAACTGCACGAAGCCCTTAAAAGTTTTGAGCTTGATACTCGCTTAACTGATATAACGACAGATGCGATTCCAGATGCTAAAAAGCGGCTTAATTATGTTATAGAAATGACAGAAAATGCGGCTAATAAAACAATGGATGCAGTGGAAGCGAGTCTTCCTATAGCCCAACAGTTAGCGGACGAAATATCTCATATCAAACCGACATGGGATCGTTTAATGAGCCGCGAGATTGAGCTTGGTGAGTTTAAGCAACTTTGCCATAGCATCGATAAGTTTATGAACAACTCTCATCATAAGACTGATGAGCTTCAAAACTTAATGACAAATGTACTAATGGCTCAAGACTATCAAGACTTAACAGGTCAAGTTATTCGCCGTGTTATCGAACTTGTTAGGGAAGTAGAAGAAAGTTTACTTCATCTTTTAACTGCGTTTGCTGAACAAGACGACACTAACAGCACCGCGAATAAAGTAGAACAACAAAAAATAAAAGAACCAGTTGCCACACAAACTTTAGCAGGTCCTGAAGGCCCTATTATTGATAAAGAATCGCGTAATGATGTTGTATCTGATCAAGATGAAGTTGATGATCTTTTATCAAGTTTGGGCTTCTAAGAGGAGAGTAACTGCATGTTTGAAGTCGATGAAGATATTTTACAAGACTTTCTTGTAGAGGCTGGAGAAATCCTAGAGCTTTTATCTGAACAGTTAGTTGAGCTGGAAAATAATCCAGAAGATACCGAGTTACTAAACGCTATATTTAGAGGTTTTCACACTGTAAAAGGTGGTGCAGGCTTTTTAGCTATGACAGAACTTGTTGATGCTTGTCACGGTGCTGAAAACGTATTTGATTTACTACGTCAAGGCGTGCGAACAGTCAACTCAGAGTTAATGGATGTTATTTTACAAGCACTAGACACCATTAATGAGATGTTTGCGACTATCCAAAACAGAGACAAGCCTGAACCTGCAGATCCTGAATTACTTCATACTCTTCATATCTTAGGTCTACCTCCAACAGAAGCCGAAGCCACTGAAGCCTCTTCACAAACAGAGGTTGAACAACCTCATAATGAAGTGGTGGATACACCGGTAGCTGATGATGAAGATCCGTTTGCATTTGATGAACTATTTAGCGGAGCGCCTTCGGTTAGCGATGCTGAAATAGATGAAATCACTGAAGACGAATTTGAAAGCTTACTTGATGAGCTGCACGGTAAAGGACAAGGTCCTGCAGTTGAAAAACCAGTAGCAAGTAGTAGTGATTTTAGTGGTGATATTACTGATGATGAATTTGACAGCTTATTAGACGAGTTACATGGTGTTGGCAGTTTTGGTGAAGTTACGAGCAAACCTGAACAAAATGATGCCAATAAAACACCTGTAGAATCTGCTATACCAGCTGTAAATACAGTTAATTCATCAGATGATGAAATTAGTGATGACGAATTTGAAGCGCTTCTTGATGAACTTCATGGTAAAGGCACTGCTCCTAAATCGATAGAAAGTGCGCCAGCTGCAAAACAACCTGAACCTGTTTCACCGCCAGCTAAACAAGTGAGTGAACCAGTAAAAAAAGCTGAGCCAGCTAAAGCTCCTACTCCAAAACCAGTTGAAAAAGCGCCAGAGAAGCCAGTAGCTAAAGTACCACCAGCAGCTCCAAAAAAATCAGCGCCACCAGCAGCAGAGACCACTGTTCGCGTAGATACAAAACGACTCGATCAAATTATGAATATGGTTGGTGAGTTAGTTCTTGTACGAAATCGTTTGGTTAGTTTAGCGACTAACTCAGACAGTGAAGCGATGGGTAAAGCAATCTCTAACTTAGATGTAGTGACTGCGGATATTCAAGGTGCGGTTATGCAAACGCGAATGCAACCAATTAAGAAAGTATTTGGTCGCTTCCCTCGCGTTGTACGCGACTTAGCACGTAGCTTAAATAAAGATATTGATTTAAAGCTAATTGGTGAAGAAACCGATCTAGATAAAAACTTAGTTGAAGCACTTGCCGATCCGCTTGTGCATTTAGTTAGAAACTCAGTTGACCATGGTATTGAAATGCCCGCTGTTCGTGAAGCTGCAGGTAAGTCTAGAACAGGTAATGTTACTTTATCAGCATCTCAAGAGGGCGACCATATTTTGCTAACCATCAAAGATGATGGTGCAGGTATGGATGCTGAAAAACTGAAAAAAATTGCAATTAGTAAAGGCGTACTCGATCATGACCAAGCGAGTCGACTTTCTGACACCGAAGCATATAACCTGATTTTTGCACCTGGCTTTTCTACAAAAGAAGAAATATCTGATATTTCAGGCCGTGGTGTAGGGATGGACGTAGTTAAAACTAAGATCACGCAACTTAATGGCTCCGTAAGCATTCAGTCTGAACTTGGTGTCGGTACTATTTTAGAAATAAAAGTACCACTTACCTTGGCTATATTACCGACATTAATGGTCATTGTTGGCGCACAAACATTTGCGTTACCACTGGCTGGTGTTAGTGAGATATTCAATTTAGATTTAACGAAGACGAATGTAGTTGATGGGCAATTAACAATTATTGTGCGTAAAAAGGCGATACCGTTATTTTACCTTGAGCATTGGTTAGTAAAAGGCTCAGATCGTTCTCAGCGAAAATCTAAAGGTCACGTCGTTATTGTACAAATTGGTACGCAACAAATAGGCTTTGTTGTTGATTCATTAATTGGCCAAGAAGAAGTAGTGATTAAGCCGCTTGATGCGTTACTTCAAGGAACGCCAGGTATGGCAGGGGCTACAATAACTTCGGATGGTGGCATTGCACTGATTTTAGACGTTCCAAACATGTTAAAACATTACGCAGGCTAATAATAAAGTAGGTATATATTTAATATATACCTACGCATAAATTTAATAAGAGAGCTAAATGGCCGTTAAAGTTTTAGTTGTTGATGATTCAAGCTTTTTTCGCCGTAGAGTAAGCGAAATCCTTGAGCAAGATAGCGATATACAAGTTATAGGCTTTGCTGTTAATGGCAGAGAGGCTGTTGAGAAAGCAGCTCAATTGCGTCCTGACATGATCACCATGGATGTCGAAATGCCTGTGCTTGATGGTATTAGCGCAGTTAAAGAGATAATGGCGAGTAACCCAACTCCGATCTTAATGTTTTCATCACTTACACGTGATGGTGCAACAGCAACGTTTGATGCGTTAGATGCTGGCGCAATGGATTTTTTACCGAAAAAATTTGAAGATATTGCACGCAATAATGAAGATGCAATTAAGCTTTTGCAAAGTAAAGTAAAAGATATAGGGCGAAGACGTTTACCGCGAACATTTAGAGCGGCAACACCAGTTAAACCATCCATTTCAACGAAACCAACAAGTTCACTTTCGCAAAGAACAAGCACATCAACAACTCAAATCAAGCAGCCTGATAGAAGCTTTCAAAGAGCTGCGCCTGCTGCATCGACAAGTTCAAATGTTGCCTCAATGCGAGCAAGTGGAAAACAATATCAACTTTTAGCTATTGGTACTTCTACAGGTGGTCCTGTTGCTTTGCAAACTATATTGACTCAATTGCCTGCTAATTTTCCTCACCCTATTTTACTTATTCAGCACATGCCAGCTGCATTTACACCCGCGTTTGCAGCGCGCTTAAATGGTTTGTGCCAAATAAAAGTGAAAGAAGCACAACAGGGCGATCGCTTACAACCAGGAACTGCTTATTTAGCGCCTGGCGGGCAGCAGATGATGGTAGAGGGGCGTGGAGCAAATAGAACGCTGCGCGTATTTGAAGATCATAGCGAGAGAATAAGTTATAAACCAAGCGTAGATGTAACGTTTGCTAGTGCAGCTAAAACGTACCAAGGTGATGTACTTGCTATTGTTTTAACAGGTATGGGCGCTGATGGTCGTGATGGTGCAAGAATGTTAAAACAAACGGGGGCAACTATTTGGGCACAGGATGAGAAAAGCTGTGTCGTTTATGGAATGCCTCAAGCAATTGCTAATGCGGGGCTTTCAAGTGAAAGCTTAGCATTGAGCGATGTTGCAGCACGTATAATGAGAGAGGTAGGTTGTGGATAAACTCTCAATATTTGGACTATTGGTAGCACTTAGTGCAATAGGTTTAGGTTATTCTTTAGAAGGCGGTGTTGTTTCAGCTTTATTTAATGGCCCTGCGCTTATTATTGTACTTGGTGGCACGCTTGGCGCTGTTATGTTGCAAACCTCTGCTAGCACATTCAAAAAAATGCTAAATATGAGCTCGTGGGTTTTTGTTGCACCACAATACGATATTGAAGACGCAATAGAGCAAGTTAAACGATGGTCTCATAAAGCACGTCAAGAAGGTTACTTAGCGCTTGAGAATGAAGCCTTAGCTCACCCAGATGCTTATGCAGCAAAAGGTTTAAGCTTACTTGTCGATGGCTGCTCAGAGCAAAAACTACGAGACACGCTTGAAATTGATTTACTGCTAGAGCGCGATCGTTTGCTTGAAGTCGCGCGTGTTTATGAAGCAATGGGGGGTTACAGCCCTACCATTGGTATTTTAGGTGCGGTGCTTGGCTTAATACAGGCAATGTCGTTTATTACCGATCCACAAATGCTTGGTGCCGGTGTTGCAACGGCATTTATTGCGACCATTTATGGTGTTGGCTTAGCTAATTTATTGTTTTTACCTATGGCAAATAAGTTAAAACAGCGTGTAGAGCAAAAAATGCTTTACCATGAAATGCTTGCTGAAGGCGTTATTGCAATAAGCATAGGTGAAAGCCCAGTAAATATAGAATTAAAGCTTGAAGCCTATCGTGTAGAGCGCCCTAATTTAGTGGACGAATAACATGTTACGCCGACGACTTCGTCACTCTGCTGCTAAAAGTCAACACACCGAACGTTGGCTTGTATCGTATGCCGATTACATGACTATTATGTTTGCTTTTTTTGTGGTTCTGTATGCGATAGCGATTAATAAAGACGAACAATTCCAAATATTGTCAGATTCCCTTGAACAGGTTTTTGATAAGTCAGCTCGCCAATACTCCCAGCAAGGTGAAGGTGTCAACGGTAATGGAATATTGACAGATAGAGTGACACCTGAACAAGAAGTTCTTTATGGCGAAAGTATATTAAAAGAAGAGCAAGGTCCTGAGCTACTCGACGGCCAAAGTGATACAAGCAACATCCAGCAAAAGTATTTAGGCAAACCTCTTGATAGTTTATTAATTAAATTACAGTCAGCGCTTATTGATGAAATCCGTGATGGAGAAGCCAGTTTAGAGCTTAACCAAGATTGGCTGATTATAGAGCTAAGCTCAGGTATGTTATTTTCAAGTGGTAGTTCAGTTGCACACTCTCGAGCAAAGCAGGTCGTCAAGATTGTTAAAGATATTATTGCACCAGTAGATAACTATGTAAGAGTACGAGGTTATACTGATGATGAAAGTATTCGTAATGAGATATTTCGTTCGAACTGGGAACTGTCGGTAGCTAGAGCCACGTCAATTTTAGTAGAGCTGGAAGCACTAGGCATTAATTCAGCTAGAATGGCGATAGAAGGTTATGGCCAATATTCACCTTTTGCAAGTAACGATACAGAACAAGGGCGCGCAGAAAATCGTAAAGTTGTTATCGCACTTTCTAAGTATGGATTACCGCCAAAACAAGAGGTTAAAAGTGACGGGCAAGCTGATGAGCCTGCAGTGATTGAACCTGAAATTGAACTTCCTTCAGATGACGATACAATAAAAATAATTCGTTTGCCTCATGGTGGTATTCGCATAACAACGCGCAATGAACAGTAATTAGGATGTAATGTGAAGATTTGGACTGTCGCTAATCAAAAAGGAGGGGTTGGTAAAACAACAACCGCAGTGAGCCTTGCCGGTATTTTGGCATTACAAGGTAAACGTGTGTTGCTTATAGATACAGACCCTCATGCGTCACTCACTTATTACTTTGGCATTGACTCAGAGGATTTAGAAGTTAGTGTGTACGATATTTTTGCCCGTGGTACAAGTATGCAAAGTGAAGAGATACTCCAAGCTTTGTGTCCATCAACACTTCAAAACCTGGATATTTTACCTGCGACTATGGCAATAGCTACGCTTGATCGAAGTATGGGTAATAAAACAGGGATGGGGTTAATACTAAAAAAAGCGCTTGCAAAAATTAGCGAACATTACGATTATGCCATTTTAGATTGCCCTCCAGTTTTAGGGGTGTTAATGGTCAATGCGCTTGCAGCAAGTGAGCGAATTTTAGTGCCAGTGCAAACGGAGTTTTTAGCACTCAAAGGGCTTGATAGAATGATGCGTACTATGGATTTGATGCAATCCTCTCAAGCAAAAGATTATCAATATACTATAATTCCTACCATGTACGACAAACGTACTAAAGCATCGTTAGAAGCATACAAAACATTGCAAAGTACATATGGTGATAAAGTTTGGCCAGGTGTGATACCGGTGGATACCAAATTTAGAGATGCAAGCTTTGCACAAAAAGTACCTGTAGAGTATTGTCCTCGCTCGCGCGGTGTATACGCATATAAAGCACTGCTAGAATATTTAATTGAACAAGGTTAATGAATGAGTAAGCAATTGTTTGCTAATGAAAAAGTAATGAAACAATACCTCGGGGCTTTGTTATGTGAAGATGAGCCTGTAGATAACCTTGAGCCAGTTGCAAAATTACTTGAGCAAATCCCAGATGATTCACAACAGCATATTCATTCAAAACCTAAAGAACAATTAAAAGCAGCAGAGAGTACATTTGATAATGACTTGCTCAATGTTGAAATTGAGCCAATAGCTGAGCCAGCGTTTGAAACTGAAAAAGTTAATGAAGTGGTTGACGAGGAAGTAATAGCACCTGCAATTACTACTATAGAAAAGCCAGAGCTGGAGATTGTAACTACTAGCCAATCAGACTATTTTGATGGTGAATTTCAGGCATTGTTTTTTGAAGTTGCTGGCTTGACCTTGGCTGTGCCATTAAAAGCACTTGGTGGAATACATCAATTAGGTGAAGTAAATCATTTGTTTGGTAAGCCGAAATGGTTTAAAGGCGTTATGCTCAACAGAGAAGAAAAGCTTAATGTTGTTGATACTGCGCGTTGGGTTATGCCAGAAAAATATGATGATAAATTAGAGGCATCTTTAGATTATCAATATTTGATTACACTAGGTGATAGCCAGTGGGGTTTATTAGCTGAAAAGTTGATAAATAACATTACATTGAGTAAAGAAGATGTAAAATGGCGTACAAATAAAAGCAAGCGCCCATGGCTTGCTGGCGTTATAAAAGAAAAAATGTGTGCTTTGATAGACGTAGATAATTTAAATATATTATTAGAGAAAGGCTTAGATAGCCGTCAGTAGTAATGACCATTACGGGGTAATAGCATGAATCAAGATAAATTACTGTCAGCAAATAAAAACGCAGATAATAACGATGAAATTTTACAGTGGGTTACGTTTAAGCTAGAGGAAGAAACCTACGGCGTAAATGTAATGCAAGTACAAGAAATACTTCGTTATACAGAGATAGCTCCTGTACCAGGTGCACCTTCATATGTGATTGGTATTATTAACTTACGCGGCAACGTTGTTACCGTTATTGATACTCGTGCACGTTTTGGTTTGCTAGCTGCTGATGCAACTGACAACTCTCGCATCTTAATTATTGAAGCAGAAGAGCAAGTTATTGGTATTTTAGCCGACAGCGTATCGGAAGTGGTTTACTTGCGCAGCTCTGAAATCGACAGTGCGCCAAATGTTGGTACTGAAGAAAGCGCTAAGTTTATTCAAGGTGTTTGTAACCGCGATAATGAATTACTGATTTTGGTTGATTTAAATAAGTTACTCAGTGATGACGAATGGGATGAGTTAAGCGATATATAAGCTTTACCAAATAAATTATGGTGTTACTTAGTATAGCTATATCAGCGTTAGCGGTAGGACTTATATCGCTGGCGTTAATTATTGCATTAAAAAATAAACACGCGAATGAAATTAATGCTGTATCGCAGCAGCTTAAAGATAGCTCTGAGCAGACTCATATTTTGCGCAGTGAAATTTCGGAGATTAGAACCGGGCTCTTAAGTATTGGTAAGCGAGTGCTTGAAGTTGAACAACAAAACCAAGATTTAATGCAACAGCAAGCGGCGCAAAAATACGATGACCCTGATGCTAAAATTTACTCTCGTGCTGTAAAAATGGTTGAGTTAGGTGCAGACCTTGATGAAGTAATACGCGAGTGCGAACTACCACGAGCAGAAGCCGAATTACTATTTTCATTACATAAACAAAAAGGTGCTTAGCGCCTTTTTTTATGTGCGGATAAATTGGCTCAAGCCTTAATATTTAACTTACCTTGAAAATCCTGCCAACCTGGCGGAAATTGACCTCTTAATACATACGAAAACGCAATAAGCTCTGCAATAACATAATAAAGCTCTTTAGGAATTTCTTCTCCTAACTCTAAATGCGACAACGTTTTAGCAAGTGCTGCATCTTCGTGGATCATAATTCCTTTTAGTTTAGCCGCTGCTATTATTTCATCAGCTAATTCACCAAACCCCTTAACACTTACAGTGGGTGTGTTACCAGCTTCGTACAAAAGCCCAATGGCTGATTTATTAATCGGTGTATCACTCATAGCTAAACCTTAATATTAATAATTGCGTGAGATTTATAGAATGCCTGATTGTTGGCATCGCCTCGCCTTAAATTGAGCTCGCCAACTTGTAAGCCATGTTTAGCTAGTTTTGATCTTAAATTATCTAAGTGAGGGTGAGCAATTGCACTTACTTCTTGGCTCGAGGCTAATAGCTGGCAATCGAGTGCTTTATCCATTAACTCTGCAGTAATTTGTAGCTGCCCAAGTTGGGCATAATCAAAGTTTAATCTGACAAACCATACATTTTTATCTTCTAATTTACCGGCGCTTGGCTTTTTATACTGTCCAAGTGTTATTTCTGTTTGGGCTGCTTCTGGAGGTAATCTCATCGGTAATAAAAATTGTGCAAGCGGGTTTGTGTCTGGCTGTTGATTTGGTGTTGAGACACTTACTTGGGTAAGTGTGTTTTTAACGTGTACGATTTCGCTGGCCAAAGCTTGTACTTGAGCTTGTTGAAGCTGTTCAAGCATTTTTGCTCCCGTGTTACCCATTTTAAAAGTAGGTATAAGTACTTGTAAGAGAGCATCTAAGCCAGTTTGATTATTAAAACTGATAGGCGTTACTGATTGGCTAATGAGAGGCGCAGCTAAAATACTCACAGCCACCTGTTCAAGCCCTTTAGTGAAACTACTTTGCAGCATATCACCCGCTAGTTGAGTGGGTTGTAAAGTAGCAAGTATCTCACGCTGTATGGTTGCAGGGTTTATGTTATTACTTGAAACCATACGGTTAAATGCCTGATTAATTAAGCGAGTTAAATCAGGGGTGTCTTTTGTTGCCTTATCTGTAATATCAGTAATTTGACTGCTTAAAAGTTGTTTATTGTAAGCCAGCCTATCTGTAGGGGTTGTGGCATCAGGAAGCTTTAATAATGTACTTAATAGTTTTGCTTCTATTGGTTGTAGCATTTGACTACGAGAGGGCGCATTAGATAACGGCTCAGTTAACAAGGTAATGCTTTTAGTGTTCACTGTGCTTGTGTTGTTTTGATTATTATCGTTTATTGCAAGCTGTGCTGAGGAGGTGGTAAGTCCCTTAGTGACTACTTCATTGGTAGGGTTAAGCAAGGTGTTCAATTTACTGCTTTCACTAGTAATAAGGGGTTTTAATTGGCTTGCTTTTAAATCACTTAGCTTAGCGCTCGCCACTTCACCTGGGGTAGTATTATTTGTTATTGGCATGTAGGTTGTTGCTGTGTTTGCAGGTGTTTGCCAAACACTAACACTTCCTTTTACTAGTTGCGTTAATTGTACAATCGGCGGGAGCCTTGAAAAGTGCTCTGGCAAAATATTGCTCGTATTGTTATTTAACGCAGTACTCACACTTTGAGTAATGTTAACTCTATTTAGCGGTGATTCACTCAGTTGTATAGCTAAAGACGTTTTTTGTTGCGCGGGCGAAGTTGATAGCTGCGTTAACTCAGATTTACTTATTGTAGCAAAAGGCTTATTTTCAAAATATTTAACCGCATCATTAATTCGCGTTTTTAAATCACTAAAACTATTTTGTAACCACGATTTTATTGGACTATTTAGGGTCAATAATGGATTTACTTTAATATTACTCGCAGAAACGGCTACTTCAGGTGCATTGCTTTTTTGCGCTAAAAGTAACTCGTTAAATGGTTTTGAGAATGAGTTGTTAAGCGTTACTTTTATATTGTTTGTATCGGTTTTAATAAATAATTTATCTGCCTGGTTCACTAAATTTACTTTAATAGGTGTATTAGGTAGTTCGGCAAGTTGTTGATTAGTAATAGGTGTTGTAAATGAACCTGACTTTTGAGGATGAGTTAAAATAGCCAGTTTTGGTGTTACTTGAAGTTGCGCACTGGGTAATAAGGCCGCGAGTAAATTAGTAAGTTTAGTTTGGCTAAGTGGTTGCGAGTGAACCGTATCAGCAAAGCGGTTAATAATATTAATCTGTGCGCCTTTATTAGTCGTACTAACAACTACTTTTAAAGGCTGTTCAGTTGTAAGTAACTGGGCTACGTCTTTATTTATGGCAATACTTGCGTTGAGTTTATCAATAACTAACTTGGGAGAAGGGGATACAGCAACTTGTACATCCATTGGTTGGCTTTGTACCTCAGTGCCCGTGCTTACATAATTTAACAAGCGCTGCAATTGTACTGGCTGACTTAAAGTAAGGGTTGTACTGTTTGGCGAGATGTTGAGCTGCTTACCATCAGGGCTGATCTGTATGTTAGCACTGACTATTTTTTGCAGGTTTTGTGGTGCGCTTGTAGTGCCAAGCCTTAATGTTTGCCAATGCTTATCAATAAATACATCAAGCGTAATCGAGTCTTTCGAAAATTGGATGTTTTTAGCCGCAAGTACCTCACTAGGTAACTGTGGTAACTCATTGGTCTGGCTGTGAGCAGATTGATTGATAACCAATGAGTTAGATAATGTTATTTGCGTTGGTGTATTCATTATTTTAAATCAAGTTTTTGTTAATCGATTATAAAGCAATATTCGTATTACCCTATCATTATGGTAGACTAACGCCTAATTTTTGGCAGAGAGAATCGTCATCTTGTTACACATTAAGTCCGTCACCTGCATCAAGCAAGATCGTTGTTTGTTTGCGGATCTTAATTTTAGCCTTAATAGCGGTCAAATCATGCAATTAGCGGGTCCTAATGGGGCTGGTAAAACATCGCTACTGCGTATTATTGCTGGCTTTTCTGTGCCTGATGAAGGGTCTGTTCTGTTCCAAGATCAACCTATATCTAAGTACTATGAAGAGTATGCCAGAGAGCTGCTTTTTATAGGGCATAAAACAGGTGTAAGTACTCAGCTTAGTGCAGTTGAAAATGTTCGCCACTGGTTACAAATTAATGGCTACATAAATGAGCCTGATTTATATCCTATTTTAGCGCAACTTGGCCTTGTTGGACTTGAAGATGTACCCGTTAGAATGCTATCTGCTGGACAACAACGACGTGTAGCGCTTGTTAGGCTTTGGTTAAGTGATGCTAAATTATGGGTACTTGATGAGCCATTTACCGCGCTTGATAAAAGCGGTGTCGCCTTTTTACAGCAGCGATTTACTGAACACTTACAAAGCGGTGGTGCCATTTTATTAACGACCCACCAAGACTTAACGACCCACTTTAGTAACTTACAAACGGTTACACTGGAGTATCGCCACTAATGACTCGTCAACACTCTTATTGGTTGCTATTTAGTGCGGTATTTACCAAAGATGTAAAACTTGCGTTTCGCCAGCGCGCCGAAATTGTAAATCCTATTTTATTCTTCTTAATTGTAATTTCATTATTTCCGTTAGCAATAGGGCCTGAGCCCGGTCTACTTGCGAGAATGGCGCCAGGTATTATTTGGGTTGCCGCATTACTCTCTACCATGTTGGGTTTAGATAAGTTGTTTAGGGATGATTTTAACGATGGCTCGTTGGAGCAGTTAATTGCATCCTCTTATCCATTATCGCTAACCGTACTTGCTAAAGTGGCTGCTCATTGGGTGGTGACAGGTTTACCGCTTGTATTAATGACTCCGCTATTTGCATTGTTGTTAAACCTAGAAAGTACGGCGTTAACAGCAACCGTTTTAACATTATTATTAGGCACACCATTATTGAGCTTTATTGGCGCAATAGGCGCAGGGCTTACTGTGGGGTTACAAAAAGGGGGTATTTTGATGAGTTTACTCGTACTGCCTTTGTATATTCCTGTTTTGATTTTTGCAACGTCGGCTATCGATACCAGTACAATGTCACTGGATTATAGTGGGCAGCTTGCCATCCTTGGTGCAATGTTACTTATTGCTATTATAAGCGCACCAATTGCCATATCGTCAGCTTTAAAAGTGAGTGTAAGTTAATGTGGAAGTGGTTACATCCCTATGCTAAAGCAGAGCGTGCATACCAGTTATGCAATACGTTACTGCCATATTTTGCCGTAGTTACCGTAGTTAGTATGATTGTTGGATGGGTATGGGGGCTTGGTTTTGCACCTGCCGATTACCAACAAAAAGACAGCTACCGTATCATCTTTATTCATGTGCCTTCTGCCATTTTATCTATGGGGGCTTACTCATCAATGGCGATTGCCGCTATCGTTGCACTTGTATGGCAGCTACGAAATGCCGAGCTTGCTGTTATTGCTATTGCGCCTGTTGGTGCATGTATTACTGCTATAGCGCTTATTACTGGCGCTGCATGGGGTAAACCTATGTGGGGTGCTTGGTGGGTATGGGATGCGCGTTTAACGTCTGAACTTATTTTATTATTTTTATATCTTGGCGTGCTTTCGCTTTACCATGCATTTGAAGATAAGAAGTCAGCAGGGCGTGCGGCTTCTATTTTAGCAATTGTTGGCGTAATTAATTTACCTATTATTCATTACTCTGTTGAGTGGTGGAATACGTTACACCAAGGTGCAAGCATTACAAAGCTAGATACAAAAGCAATAGATCCAAGTATGTTTTGGCCTCTTATGGTTAATATTTTAGCCTTTGCTGCTTTTGTTGGAACAGTGACTTTAATTCGTCTTAAAAATGAAATTTTGCAACGAGAAAAGCACCGACCGTGGGTTCGCTCGTTGTTAAATAAGGGGTAATTATGCAGTTTGACTCTTTTTCTGATTTTATTGCAATGGGAGGTTATGGATTTTATGTCTGGCTTTCTTTTGGTACATGCGCACTTATTTTACTCGGTATTTTAGTGAACTCTTTGAGAGACACCAAACGTATTATGGCTTCAGTGGAGCAACAAATAATACGTGAAGCGCGAATTAAAAAAGCTAAGCAGGAACAAATCTCATGAATCCAAGACGTAAAAAGCGACTATTGGTAATTATTGCCGTACTGTTTGGTATTGGTGGGTCAATTGGTTTAGTGCTTTATGCACTGCAAGAAAATATTAATCTTTTTTATACGCCAAGCGAATTAATTGATGGCAAAGGCCCTAACAAAGAAAAACCACATATAGGTCAAAAGTTACGTATTGGCGGCATGGTTGTGCCAGGCACGGTTGAGCGTAATGAACAAAGCTTACAAGTAAGCTTTAAGCTAATAGATACAGGTCCATTAGTGACTGTGCGTTATCAAGGCATATTGCCAGACTTGTTTCGTGAGGGGCAAGGCATTGTAGCGCAGGGCGTATTAGTCGAGCCTAATGTTATTGAAGCATTTGAAGTACTAGCAAAGCATGACGAAGAATATATGCCAGCAGAAGTTGCAGAGGCAGTTAAAGGTATTAAGCACGAAAAACCAAAATACAACTTAGATAGTGGTAATTAGCTATGATCCCAGAAATTGGTTATTTTTCTTTAACGCTTGCCATGGTGCTAAGCGTTTTACTGTGTATTTTTCCTCTTTGGGGCGCGCATACAGGTAATCTTCGGTTAATGCGTGCGGCTCCATCTTTAGCAATAGGCCAGTTTGCTTTTGTACTAATCTCTTTTGCTGCACTTATTTATGCAAGTTTAACAGACGACTTTACCGTATCTTACGTAGCGTATCATTCAAGTAGTACGCTGCCTTGGTACTATAAAATCACCTCTACGTGGGGCGGTCATGAAGGTGCTATTTTATTATGGTTAGTAATGCAAGCGGGTTGGACTGCTGCTGTAGCAGCGCGTTCTAAATCATTACCTTGGGTATTACGTGCTCGCGTACTGGGTGTACTTGGCTTTTTAGGTGTAGGTTTTATGATGTACACCTTACTGCTTTCAAGCCCGTTTGAGCGCCTACTTCCTTATTTTCCGGTAGAAGGGCGTGACTTGAATCCGCTGCTTCAAGATCCAGGTATGATTATTCATCCACCATTACTGTACATGGGTTATGTGGGGCTGTCGGTTGCTTTCTCTTTTGCTATAGCTGCATTGTTAACAGGTAAACTTGATAACACATGGGCTAAATGGTCACGCCCGTGGACGATGACTGCGTGGGGTTTCTTAGGTTTAGGTCTTACTATTGGTAGCTGGTGGGCGTATTCAGAACTAGGCTGGGGTGGCTGGTGGTTTTGGGATCCAGTAGAAAACGCAGCGCTTATGCCTTGGCTTGTTGCAACCGCATTACTGCATTCATTAAGTGTGACAGAAAAGCGCGGTATATTTAAATCATGGACAGTATTACTCGCAATTGCAGCATTTTCTTTAAGTTTGCTAGGTACGTTTATTGTACGCTCGGGTATTATTGTATCGGTACATGCGTTTGCTACAGACCCTGATAGAGGCTTATTTATACTCGCCTTTTTAGGCATCGTTGTCGGTGGTGGCTTGGCGTTATATGCAATGCGTGTGTCACAAGTTCACAGTGAAGGACGATACAAGCTGGTATCGCGCGAAGTGGCGTTATGGCTCAATAATATATTTTTAGTTGTTGCTACATTAATTGTTATGTTAGGTACATTGTTGCCAATGGTTCATAAAGAAATGGGCTTAGGTAGTATTTCTATTGGCGAACCGTTTTTTAATAAGATGTTTGCAATAATTTTAGTACCGTTTGCTATTTTGATGGGTATCGGACCACTTTTACGTTGGAAGCAAAACAAGTGGGCTTTTTTGCAAAACAAAATATTAATGGGCGTATTAGCAAGTGTTGTGATTACCTGCGCTTGGTTATTCTCAAGTTACGATTTAGTAAAACCACTTACGTTATTAGCGACAACACTGGCAGTTTGGATTGCAATATCAACAGGGATTGATATTTACACCAAAGCAGCTGTGCACGGGAGCTTAAAAGAAGGCTTAAAACGCTTTACTGTAAGTTACTGGGCTATGGTACTTGGGCATATTGGTATTGCATTTATTATTGCGGGCGTAACACTTACCTCGGCTTATTCAGTAGAGCGTGATGTATCGATGAAACCGGGTGAAATAGCACAGCTTAATGAGTATGAATATCGCTTTGATGGCGTTAAAACTATTCGTGGGCCAAACTACAGCGGTCATGCGGGCGTTGTATCTGTGCTTAAAAATAATGAGCTAGTAACACGTTTACACGCCGAAAAACGTAAATATGACATTGGTATGCAGTTTATGACTGAGGCGGCAATAGATGCCGGTTTTAAACGTGATTTATATTTAGCATTAGGTGAGCAATTAAGTGGTGATGCATGGTCACTTCGCATTTATCATAAACCATTTGTACGCTGGATATGGATTGGTGGCGTGCTTATGTCATTTGCAGGTTTCATGATTTTGTTTGATAAACGTTACCGTACATCAGCTAAAACAGCCCGTAAAGATGTACCGGAGAGTGTTTTATGAACCGTAAAATTTTAGCTATTGCGCCGCTTTTAGTGTTTGCTTTTGTGTGTGTATTTTTATACCAAGGTCTTTTTGCCAACCCTCGTGAAATTCAAACAGGGCGGATAGGTCAAGAAATGCCAGCGTTTAATTTACCTGATTTAATGCAAGACAATAAGCAGTGGACCAACGAGTCGTTAAAAGGTGAAGTTTACTTATTAAATGTATGGGGTACGTGGTGCCCAACATGTTTAGTCGAACTTGGTTATTTAACTAAGTTACGTGAGCAAGGCGTTAAAATTATTGGACTATATTACGTACAAGGTTACGACTCTGATTTTGATGGCCCGTTTGATATGCAATCACTTCGCAGCGAAGTCACTGATATGCTGCAACGTGCAGGTGACCCTTACCAATTTAATATTTTAGATTTACACCGTACTTTGTCGTTGGATTTAGGCGTGTCGGGTGCGCCAGAAACTTTTTTAGTCGATAAAAACGGCACTATTTTGTTACATCACACCGGTGATATAAATCCGCGAGTATGGCGAGCTAAATTTGCGCCAATTATGCAGGAGCTTAAATAATGAAGTGGTTACTACTTACGCTTAGCCTTTTTGTAAGCATGGGTGCGTTTGCACAGCAAGATCGCTATCAATTTGATAACAACAAACAAGCAATATTGTTTGAAGAGTTAACCAAAGAGCTACGTTGCCCTAAGTGTCAAAATCAAAACATTGCGGACTCCGACGCTGTTGTTGCTAAAGACTTGCGCGATAAAGTACTCGTATTGGTTAAAGAAGGTAAAAGTAAAGACGAAGTGATTGATTATATGATTGACCGCTTTGGCTATTTTGTTCATTACGACCCACCCGTTACACCAGCGACTTTAGTGCTGTGGGTACTACCTGTGTTAATTGTAATTGTTGGCTTTGGTTTTATTGTTATTCGCCAACGAAAAGCATCAGTAAAACAAACATGGAGCAGCGACGATGAAATGCTGCTAGCGAAGCTAATTGAACAAAATAAACGTCAGGAGCAAAGCTAAATGATTTTAATGTGGGCGTGTTTTGCCTTACTCACACTGGTTGCTCTTAGCTTTGTTATGATACCTTTTTTAAAAAAAGAGCGTGTTCAAACGATTACTCATAACGCCAATGCTGAATTAATTAGTATTTATGAGCAGCGTTTAGTCGATTTGCAAACTGATTTAGATAATCAACGCATTGATAGCGTAAATCACGCAGAATCAATTGTTGAATTAAAACGTCGCTTATTGAACGAGCTATCACCAGAGAAATCACTTAACAGCAAAGGTAATAACCGTATTTTTGCTTTAACAGGCGGTGCATTTGTTCTTGCACTTACAGGGATTTTTTATAGTTTTACAGGCAGTCAGCAGCAAATTTCGGCTTGGCATGACGCAATGGATAATTTAGCTGATTATGGCGAGCGTGCTGTAATGCAAAAAGGTGAGCCGCTTAGTCAAAATGAGCTGCAGGCTTTTGCATTGGCGCTTCGTACTAAACTTAGCCGCTCTGGCGATGATGAAGTTGCTTGGATGCTACTTGGTCGAGTGGCTATGTCGCTTAATGAATTTGACATGGCGCAGCAGTCATTTGATAAAGCACTACGTATGAACCCTGATAATATGCAGGTTCTTATTAGTTACAGTCAGGTTTTATTACTTGAAGGTAGCGAAGCTAATATGACTCGCGCGGCAGGTATGCTTTCAAAAGTGCTAAACGTTGAGCCTACTAATTTAGATGCTATTTCGTTACTAGCGCTGATAGCGTATGAGCGTAAAGATTGGCCGCAAGCTAAAACTGCATTTGAAGTTTTATTGGCGAGCATGGAAAAAAATGATTCACGTTATAACATGATCTCCGAACGTATTGCTGATATTGAGCAACAAATGCAAAGTGAAGGCTCAGTTATGCCAGTTACTACTACAACGGGTGCTATTGCAGTTACAGTCGACATTGCAAAAGAGCTTATTGATAAACAGCCAAAAGACGGTATTTTGTTTATATTTGCAAAAGCTGCAACTGGCTCACCTATGCCATTGGCTGCTGTTAAGCTTACTAAATATTCATTTCCAATTACAGTTGAGTTGAGTGATAGTAGTGCAATGGTTGCAGGGCTTAACCTATCTAGTGCAGAAAATATTATTATTTCGGCGCGTATTTCTATCGATGACTCTGTTATGCCAAGCTCTGGTGAGCTAGAAGGTCATTCACAGGCGTTAAAGCGTGAAAGTGTAAGTGACTACCAACTTCAAATTGATACATTAATACCTTAAGGACGTTAGATGTTAAAACACAGTTTTACTTTTTTATGTTTATTGATACTAGCCGGCTGTGCTCAAGTACCTCAAAGCAAAGTAGATGACAGAGATCCGCTGCAAAGTATTAATCGTCCATTATATGACTTTAATATGGATGTACTGGATGCTTATTTATTGCGCCCAGTTGCTGTAGGTTATGTTGAAGTAACGCCTGTACCGGTAAGAAACGGTATTGTTAATTTTACAGGTAATATCACCGCACCTGTAGATATGATCAATGCGGGTTTGCAAGGTAAACCGGGTAATGCAAGTGTGAGCTTAGCACGCTTTTTAGTTAACTCTACTGTCGGTCTGTTTGGTATCTTTGATGTTGCAAGCTCACTAGGTCTTGAAATAGTCGATGAAGACTTTGGACAAACGTTGGGTGTATGGGGCGTAGGTGATGGCGCCTATTTAATGCTACCAGGTATGGGGCCAACAACAGCACGTAACCTGACCGGTGATGTAGTCGATAACTTTGTATTACCTGAAGTTGCGCTAACGACTCCACAAACTATTTTAGTATTTGTTTTAAAAGCAGTTGAGGCGCGTGCATCTTTAATACCACAAGAAGGGCTATTAAATGATTCACTTGATCCGTACTTATTTGTAAAAGATATTTACTTCCAGCGTCAAATTTATGAGCTGTACGATGGCAACCCACCTATAAAAGAAGAGCCAGCTGATTTTGATGAAGACTTTTTAGAAAGTTTATAATTGAAGCCAATGATAAAAACGCCAGCTAAATGCTGGCGTTTTTATTGACTGTTTATATAATCTGAACTTTGGCTAGAGAAAAATAAACTTAGATATCATTATAATTCAATAAATTAGTAAATATCTTAACCAGAGTTCGGGTTACTTATTTTTCGTTAACTACTAACTGCATTTGCTCATTAACCCAAGTCAGTGCTTCATGATAGGCATCAGGAACTTTTTCACCTAGGTTTAGCTCTTTCGTTAATTCGTTTGCGGCTGACCAGTTAGCTTGTTCATAATACTTAACTAAGTTTAAATATTTTGCCAGCAAGCCTTCATCGTTTAATAAGGCTGCTTTTATGTCATTCGAAAGTGGAAGCTTTTTCATAACGCTTTCCATACTCTCATCTAAAATAGCATCCATAAGAGACATCATACCGGTTAAAAATGCCATGCCGGTATCTTTAAATTGTCCATGGGATATAGCGAGTAACTCACCAAAACGAGCGCGCGTAAGCGATAGCCTAATTAGCTCTATAGGTTTATCTGCTGATACTTGCGCTGCAAATAATAATGATAATAGTTTTTTAATTTCGTTAGCACCAAGCACTATAAGGGCTTGCTTAATGGTACTTATTTCAGCACGCCTTGCAAAGGCAGCAGAATTTGAATACCTAAGTAATTTGTAAGATAGGTTTACATCACGCTCAAACACATCAGTGATTTTTTTAAGATCCATATCAACGCTTGATGTTTCGTAAAGTAATTCAGCTAATGCCATTTCTGAAGGCGGTAGAGCCTTACTTTGTACCATTTCAGGTTTTGAGAAGAAAAATCCTTGGAAATAATCAAAACCAAGCTCTAGAGCTTGTTGGTAAATTTCATAGGTTTCTACTTTTTCGGCAAGTAACTTAATATGCGAGTGCAGTTTTAAATCATTAAGAACCGTTTTTATTGTATCTATATCAGATGCTAAAAAGTCTATTTTAATAATATCAATAAATGGATAAAAGTGGCGCCAAACAGGCTGATGAATATAGTCATCAAGAGCAATAGTGTAACCTTTATCTTTTAGATCTTTCACTATGGCTAATAATCGCTTCCCAGGTTGCACAGTTTCAAGGATTTCTACAACTACAGTATCTTTGCCCAATAGTGTTGGGTAGCCCTTTGATAGCGTTTCTAGGGTGAAATTTATATAGGCGGGTTTATTGTCGGTTAAATCTTCTAAGCCGAAATTAAACTGACTACCTTCAATTAGTCGTGTAGTTGCCTCGTCACCATCTATATCAGGAAATACGTTATCAACGCCATCGCGAAATAAAAGTTCATACCCGATGAGCTTTTTATCTCTGTCTAAAATAGGTTGGCGTGCAGCGTAAAAATACATAAACAGTTCCGTAAGAGTAATGTAATTGGGTATTGTAATAATATATGGCAAAAGACTCAAAATAGCATTACGTATATTTGCTAGATTAATAAATTATCATTAAAAATTAAGGTGTTTCTAGTATTTAATTTATTTTATTTCACCAATTCGCTTTAAAATCATTCAACATGAGTATTTTTGTATCAGGTGAGGGCAACAAGTTGGAGATTTTATTATCAAGCATGATATAGTCAGCGAGAATGGTTTTTACCCCAATAGTGTCTTAACTATAAAATTTTAAGAGTCATTATTTGGATTAAAGCCTATTATTAATAATTATGCGGAGGCTAATTTGGAAACAGGAATGATTATTTCACTAGCATTATATTTTATTGTAATGTTAGGTATCGGACTATATGCATATAAGCAATCTACTGACGATGTATCTGGTTACATGTTAGGTGGACGAAATCTATCTCCAAGTGTAGCTGCACTGTCTGCAGGTGCATCTGATATGAGTGGCTGGATTTTAATGGGCCTACCTGGTGCGATGTTTGTTACTGGTTTTAGTAGTACATGGATAGCAATTGGCTTGGTGATTGGTGCTTGGTTAAATTATCTGTTAGTTGCACCGAGATTACGTGTTTACACTGAAAAAGCAAATGACTCTATAACCATCCCAGACTACTTTTCAAATCGCTTCAATGATAAATCCAACCTATTACGTGTTGTATCAGCTGTGGTAATTATTGTTTTCTTTACTCTTTATACTTCATCTGGTGTTGTCGCTGGTGGTAAATTGTTTGAAAGCTCATTTGGTTTAACTTATGAAATGGGTTTATACATTACAACGGGCGTAGTTGTTTTATATACCTTGTTTGGTGGTTTTTTAGCTGTAAGCTTAACTGACTTTGTGCAAGGTTGTATTATGTTCATTGCACTTATTCTAGTGCCAACGGTTGCATACTCTTTGCTTGAACAACCTTTAGAATCAACTTTACATAGCGTAAATCCAGATATGCTTAACTGGATTGGTGCAGGTTCTGCATTAGGTATTATTTCTGCAATGGCTTGGGGTTTAGGTTATTTTGGCCAACCACATATCATTGTTCGTTTTATGTCGGTACGTAGTGTTAAAGATATGCCTAAAGCACGCCGTATTGGTATGACATGGATGATTGTTGCTGCCATTGGTGCTGTTGGTACTGGTATATTTGGTGCAGCTTATACTTATGAGAACAACATTGTAGTTGAAGACCCTGAAACAATTTTCTTAATTCTTTCTGAGTTACTGTTCCACCCACTTATTGCTGGCTTTTTACTTGCTGCAATTTTGGCTGCGATTATGAGTACTATCTCATCTCAATTATTGGTTAGTTCAAGTTCATTAACAGAAGATTTCTATAAAACATTCTTACGTAAAGATGCCAGTGATAAAGAGCTAGTTGCTGTTGGCCGTATTAGTGTTGCCGTAGTTGCTATGTTCGCTATTTATTTAGCTTACGACAGAGATAGCTCTATTTTAGACCTAGTAAGTAATGCGTGGGCTGGCTTTGGTGCTGCGTTTGGACCTCTTGTATTGTTTAGCCTTTATTGGAAACGCATGAACTTTGCTGGTGCGTTAGCTGGTATGTTAGTAGGCGCATTTACTGTGCTAATTTGGATATATGGACCATTTACTATCAATGGTGAAAGCTTAAGTAGCTTTATGTACGAAATAGTACCGGGCTTTATTTTAGCGAGTATTGCAATTGTTGTTGTTAGCTTAGTAACAAAAGAGCCTGAGCAAAACATCACTGCTTTATTTGATGAAGTAGAAAAAGAGCTTTAATTAGCAATTACTACTTATTTTAAAGTGAGTAGTAATTAATACCAATCCGCAATAATACTTAATCATTTTGCGGGGCTAAACGTGTTGCTACCGGCGTTAAAAAATTCTCATTTAGAACAACTAAATATCGAATTTTTGCCTAGCTATCAACACGTTTTTCCACCCTCAAAGAGATCATTTAATTAAGCGAATTGGTATAATAAAAAAGGGAGCAACTTAGTTGCTCCCTTTTTTATTTAGTTTGTCCCGTTCGAGGAGGGAGCATTCTATGAATTAACTTACTTTTTTATCGTTGTTATCTTCAATTGATGCAACGTTATCTGACTTTTTACTTTTTGCTGGCGCTTTGGTAACAGCTGGATCTTTGCCACCTTTTAATATGGTCATAAAATCATCTTTGCTTTTCGCTATTTCTAAAGCAAGTGATTCAATTTGTTGCTCACTAAGCGGTACGTCTACCTTTTCTAGCATCAGCTCAAGTGATTCTGCTATATCGAGCATCTTGTCATAAGCATCCGCTTCTTTTTTGGTAGTAAACGTCATACGCTCGACTCCGTTTCGTTCTACAACATATTTAACAACAACAGCCATGATTTCTCCTGCAAAATTGCTTGGCACCGTGGTTTTTAAAAAACCATTAGATTACTGTTTTTATGTACAGTAATGGTTTGTAAGTAAATTTGCAAGCGCGAAGTATTAATTTTTAGGTGTCTTAAATTTGACAAAAAACGGTAACTTTACTTTAGTTAAGCAATCACTTTGTTGTACCAGCTGCATTTTCAGGATTTCGGATCATAGTGATAATGCGTTTAGGTACACTTTAAGTGATGAACTTTACAGTTCCTTATTTATTGATTTCCTGAGCAATACTCAAAATTAAGAAAAGAAGAATAAGGGCAAGTTTAATGAAAACGTTAAAAAATTTACTCATCATAAGTTTATTATGTTTACTACCCGCGACTACCGCGTATGCACAATTATCAGAAGTAACTAAGCAAATGCCTCAAGCTGAGACAATTAGTATAAATAATGCTGATGCAGAGATGCTTGCTAAGTTACCTGGTATAGGTAAGAAAAAAGCGCAGGCAATTGTGGATTATCGTGAAGAAAATGGCGAATTTAAAAGCGTTAGTGATTTATCGCAAGTTAAAGGGATTGGCAAAAAACTTTTAGCTAAATTAGAGGGGAAACTTTCACTTTAATATTTCTAAAAAGTAATCAGGGTGCTAGGCGCCCTGATTAAATTGTTTTAGCGCATCGCTTAAGTGCTTTTTAGCAAAGTTAATTTCAATAGGTGTAGTTAATAGTGGATAGCACAATCCGCCAAGTATCAAAAATGGTATTAATATCCAACCTTTAAATACAGTGAATATTAAAAATAGTGGGCTAAGTAATAGCAACTTTATAATACGCAATAGAACTTTATCAGTTGGCGATAGCTGACTTAATGCAAGCGCAATTACGTCTTGACGCTGGCGTACTTTTAAATGCTTAAGCTGGTCTAATTGGCTTGAAAAAAATGTAAACATATCAAATCGACTTTTTAATTGATAAACGGGCAATAATTATAATAAATAGCGTTAGTGAGAAAATCCCAAATATCACTTCCATCCAAGCAGGCATGCTCATGCCAACAAACTGCCAATCTATATTTCCACAATCCCCGGTAGCTTGAAAAAAGCTAGGTATCCATTCATGTAGTGGCATAAATGATGGGAAATTTGGTTCAAACTCGCAGCTAAATGCAAAAGGGTCTGTGGTGGTCTGCATATCAATATGTTCGCGAGCAATTAAGTATCCCCAAACACTCGATATTCCCCAAATAACATACGCTATCATACGCACAGTTTTACTTTGTGGTTTACTTGAGCCTACAATCCCTGCGCCTAATAACCCCAATACTGCAGTGCGTTGATATATACACATTATGCAAGGCGCTAACCCCATTTTGTATTGAAAGAAAAGAGCGGTAACTTCAAGTAAGAAAACGATAGCTGTAAATAAAAGCCACGGGGTTCGTTGAGTAGGTAATTGTGCAAGCCAGTTCATAAAAATTCCGCGTTTTAATAGGACGTTAGATTATGACGTAGGATAAAGTATGCAGCAACAAAAAGGAAAAAAAAGCTACCGAAGTCGCTTTTTATAAGATGAAATTAATGACTACTCAATTCAGCCTTAGCAAAGGTTAAATGACGTTCTATTATTTTCCCATCGATACATAAGCTCAGTTATATTGCTTACTTATACTAAGGTGATGCATCATCTAAAGAATTTTTTATGGTTGCACTTTTTTGTACTTTTTCTTATGGCAAGTGCGGGATAAGTTAATTAAGCTCTGGCGCTGCGTAAATAAAAATATCTCCATAATAACAATGTACCTACAATGAATATTACTCTAGATATTCATGCATTGTAGCTAAATTAGAGAAACCCAAATTTAATTATTTATTAATTTTAAATTTCTACCCATTTGCTTTATTAATATATTACTTTACTTGTTAGTTGTGCTTCGTCTGGTACAATCAGTCAGTTATTCGTGTAAAACGATGAGTGTTGATTAATTCGAGTGGGAACTGGATGAGAATTTTTAAAGCGAAAAGCCCAGCAGGATTTGCTGAAGAATATATAGTTGAGTCCATTTGGAACGGCGATTTCCCTCCAGGTTCAATTTTACCTGCCGAGCGAGAACTTTCAGAGTTAATTGGTGTTACAAGAACAACCTTGAGAGAAGTATTACAGCGTTTAGCACGTGATGGTTGGCTAACAATTCAGCATGGTAAACCTACAAAAGTAAATAACTTTTGGGAAACGTCTGGCTTAAACATTCTTGAAACATTAGCGCGCTTAGATGAAGACAAGATGCCAGAGCTGACAGATCAGCTTTTATCTGCACGTACTAATATTAGTGCTATTTATACACGTGCTGCAATTAAGTTAAATCCTGAACGCGTGATTGAAATTTTATCACAAAGCCATGAGCTAGAAGACACCGCTCAAGCATTTGCTGACTATGATTATAAAGTGCATCACGAATTAGCCGTTGCGGGTAATAACCGTATTTATGTATTAATACTTAATGGCTTTAGAGGTTTTTATTCAAAGATTGGTTGTCATTACTTCTCTGATGCCGGAACTCGTGAACTTGCTCGTCAGTTTTATAAAGATTTAACCATTTTGGCAGAAAATAAAGAGCATGATGGTGCTATTTCTATGATGCGTAAATATGGTCATCAAACGGGTGAGATTTGGCAAAAAATCCGTGGTGATATGCCCTCAGATATAATGGACTAAGTCTAAGCGAGAAACCTGCATTTGCAGGTTTTTTTATATCGGTAAAATTTAGCGCCACCGTATATGAAATTCTAAAAAGTTTAATGTATAAACCACTTCGATATTTTTAAAATTTCTACTTAGTTACAACGCAACTTACACTTTAAAATAGACCTATTATTTAAGTATATTAGTGCAAGTTGCAAGTGTTCGTTATTTTCGATTGCTCACATCGTTAAATGCGATTGTCCTTTTGCAGTGAATAACTTTAGAATGCCAATTAATTATATGTATGCGCTATTGGTTTTTAATTTTTAGCGCCCATATAAGTACCAGCATTGCGAAAGCAATTGAAAACAAACTCAAAATATTTGGAGAATAAAATGGGTGTATTAGTAGGCCGCCAGGCACCAGACTTTACCGCTGCAGCTGTTCTTGGTAACGGTGAAATTGTAGATAGCTATAACCTTCATGAAACAATTAAAGGTAAAAAAGCAGTTATCTTCTTTTACCCACTAGATTTCACGTTTGTATGTCCTTCTGAACTTATTGCATTTGATAAGCGTTTTGAAGAGTTTCAAAAGCGTGGCGTAGAAGTAATTGGTGTTTCTATCGATTCACAATTCTCACATAACGCATGGCGTAACACTGCTGTTGCAGACGGCGGTATTGGTAAAGTTCAATACGCACTAGTTGCAGATGTTAAACACGAAATTTGTAAAGCATACGACGTTGAGCATCCAGAAGCGGGTGTTGCGTTCCGTGGTTCTTTCTTAATTGATGAAGAAGGTAACGTACGTCACCAAGTAGTGAACGATTTACCACTAGGTCGTAACATCGACGAAATGCTTCGCATGGTTGACGCGCTAACGTTCCACACTGAGCACGGTGAAGTATGTCCTGCTGGTTGGACTGAAGGTAAAAAAGGTATGGACGCAAGCCCTGAAGGCGTTGCTAAGTTCTTATCTGAAAACGAAGGCGAGCTATAATTTAGCCCTTAGTTTTAAATAAAAAAACCGCCAATTGGCGGTTTTTTTATTTGTAGCGTTAGCTCACTTTAAAATAAGCTCGCAAAGTTAAAACGAGAAACTAACTTTAGTATAGAAGTATCGGCCTCTAGGGTTGTGTACACCTGAAGCATAACCGTATAGATCAGCGTCGCCATCACCAATTGCAAATGGTGGCTCTTCATCAAATAAGTTATTTACACCTAGCGATACTTTAGTTGAGTCAGTAACACGATAAGATGTTTGTAAATCTACCAGTGTTTGCGAATCAACCATACGTGATGTATTGCTATCAAAGTCTAAATTACCGTCAAAATCAATATCCGGGGTATCTTCAAACTCACCTACATAACTGATGTTTACGTTTGTATTAAACTCGCCAATTTCCCAGTTTGTAGAGAAAATCCAGCGGTGCTCTGGATAGCCATACTCACCGGTGTAATCGCGGCCATCTTTTTCAAATTTATCTTGGTATGCCCATTCTAAATTAAATTTCAATAAACCTAAGTCATCAAGTGAGTGATTGTAGTTAGCTGAAACATCAACCCCAGATACTTCTTGCGAAGAAACGTTTTCAAATGTGCTGTAAATTTTTTGAATTGTTCCTAAGCTATCGCCACCTGTAGGTGTTAAGCGTACACATACAGTACTATCTTGGTTATTACACTCAGAGTTATAAATTGGACCAAACTCTTGCTCATCAATTTTGTTATCTTGAGTGATGCTCCACACATCGACACTTAAACCAAACTCAGCAGAAGGCGCCCAAATAAAGCCGACATTCCATGATTCTGATTCTTCAGCTTCAAGGTCAGGGTTACCAGCAAATTCAATGTTGTAATCAAGTGCATCACAATCAAGGCCTGTTGCTTCACATCGGTATGTATCTACAAAGAATTGGCTTTCTTGAGATGGACCTAAACCAACTTGTGCCAAAGAAGGCGCTCTAAAGCCTTGTGCCCAAGAGCCACGCACTGTGATTTCATCAGTAGGCGCCCAGCGAAGAGCTACTTTAGGGTTTGTTGTTGTACCGAAGTCACTGTAGTCATCGTAACGGCCAGCAAGTTGTAGCTCTAAATTATCAGCAAGAGGGATAGAAAACTCGACATAGGCAGCGTATTGTTCACGATCTGCAGATGCAGATACAGACTCTGTGCCAAATATTAAACCACGTTGAAATTGATCATCAGGAATGTCATTAACGTCTTCTTCACGGTACTCAATACCTGCAGCCATCATTACTACATCATCGCCAAAACTAAATGCTTCGCCTGTAATGTTTGCATCAAAGGAAGTCATGTGAGACTCACCACGACGCACTAAGCTTGTTGTAATACGATCAATTACAGCAGGGTCGTTGTATGTGCCACCAAATGGATTGTAGTTTCCTGCATCAATTTCTTGTTGTAAGAAATCAGTACGCACCCAACCTTGTGTTCTATCACCTGTTTGCAAAGATTTACTTCGGCCTTTTTGTACAGCGGTTTCCCAGCTCCAGTCATTAAACTCACCTCTAAGCCCTGCAACAAAGCGAAGAGTATCTGATTCAATATCCCATTGGCGTGCGCCAGCATCAACTGTACGGTAACGACCAATTTGAATGTCTTCACCAAATGGATTGTTAGGGTGGCTAGCTGGGACAGTTAAGCCTGCATCTTCATCAAGTGGAGTAGGGGCTCCGGCTGCAACAGACGTATTGTGCTGTACTGCCATTTCTAAAAAGCCCGTAATGCCATTATCAAAGTTATATTCAAATTGAGAAATAGCACCCACGCGTTCAGACGCTGGTGCGATATAACCGTAAGGGCCGTAATCAAATAAACAACTGCCGCTTGAAGTTGCATTTTCAGCAGGACAAGCCGGATCAATTGTTTTAACACCGTCTACATAAAAATATCCAGGGAAGCCACGAGATGAGCGAAAATCTTCACCACCATAAGGTGATTGATTTGCTGTACCTAAGCTGCCCATTTCATCAGAAGAAAGAGATGTATTTTTAAAGTAATCGATAATAACTGACGCGCTACTTTTCTCGCTAGTAGTACCCCATACTAAACTTGCTGTTGTTTCTTCATAATTGGGACCATCAGTACCACCGTAGCCCAAATTAACTTCAACACCGTCAATGTCTTTTTTCAAGATTACGTTTACCACACCCGCTACTGCGTCTGAGCCGTAGATAGCTGAAGCACCATCTTTTAGTATATCGATTCGCTCAATGGCAGAAACTGGGATACTGTTAATATCTACAAATGAGTTTGTGATACCTTCGGCAAATGCACTAATAGATACACGACGGCCATTGATTAGTACGAGCGTAGCATCAGCACCTAAGCCACGTAAACTAACAGCAGCAGACCCATTTGCAGTTGAATCTTGGTTGTTACCACGTGTTGAGAAAGTACCGCTGCCCGCTACAGGCATTCTTTCGAGGAGTTGTTGTAGGTTGTCATAACCCATGTTCTCAATATCAGCTCTTGCGATTGATTGAACCGGAGAAGGTCCTTCGATATCTGAACGTTTGATTCGTGAGCCAGTTACTTCAATGCGCTCTACTTTTTTAGCTTCTTCAGCAGCGTAAGTTGTTGTTGTAAAACCTGCTGAAAGTGCGATTGTAGCACCTGCAATTAAGCTAGGTGTAAATGCAATTGATTGCTTCATCCTTAAGTCCTTGTTGATATGTTATAAATTTAGTTGCTCTATACCAATCCTTTTTAAACTGTTAAATAAATCCCATATTTAAGCGGATTGATATAACAAGCGACGACATTAATATCATGTAACTTAAGTGTTAGCAATTAGACTGAAATGTGATTTTAGTATGGTTTTTTGTGTGTTTTTGGATGATTTTAAAACAGATGTTATGCGCTGAAGAAGGTTGAAATAGGCGCATATGCTTTATTTTGGAAATAACAAATACAGCCTAAATGCGAGTAATAATTAAATTAATTAATTCACAATAAAATTGTAATAAATTATTTACATGTATATTCTGAATGAATAGTAATCTTGTTGTATATTAATAAAACAAATAATAGTTGGTTTTTTAATAAAAAAAACGCCTAACTTGTTAGTTAGGCGCTGTGCTTATACTTTGTGTTTCATTAAACGTTCTTTTTCGCGAGACCAATCTTTATTTTTCCCGTCGTCACGTTTATCGTGCAACTTTTTACCTTTTGCTAGATGAAATTCAAGTTTTACCCAACATTTTTTCCAGTACATAGCTGTAGCTATTAATGAATAGCCATCTCGCTCTGTTGCACCGAGTAGACGGTCAAGTTCGCGTCTGCTTAATAGTAACTTACGATAACGCAACGGATCGCAAATTACATGGGTTGATGCACTATTAAGTGGCTGGATTTGCGCGCCAAGCAAAAATGCTTCGCCATTTTTAAGATGAATATAAGTTTCGGTGATGTTTACCTTACCTGCTCGGATACTTTTTACTTCCCAGCCTTGTAGTTCAACACCTGCTTCAAACTTATCGTGTAAAAAATACTCATGTCGCGCTTTTTTGTTTAGCGCGATGGTATTACTTGTCGATTTTGATGAATTTTTCTTAGCCATAGTGCCCTATAATATACGTAATGTGAGATGTTTTACATCGATTTTTTAATAATGCTTTTAAAAATTAAGCTTTAATTTAAGCAGCATGAAAATTTGGGGAAACGCGCAAAGCTTGCTAAAATTCGCCCACACAGTTGGGAGTGAGTATGCCACAAATAGAAAAAAGTGCGCTGGTTATGTACAGCACTAAAGAGATGTTTGATCTAGTTAATGATGTAGAAGCTTATTCGCAGTTTTTACCAAATTGCTCAGACTCAAAAATTGTTTCACAGCATGATAATAACATGACCGCGAGTTTAGAAATATCTAAGGCGGGTATAAAAAAGTGGTTTACCACCGAAAACACCTTTGTTGATGAGCAAACCGTGTTGCTAAGCCTTGTTGATGGACCATTTAAGACGTTAAAAGGGCGCTGGCATTTTCAAGAGCTTGACGCCAAAGCATGTAAAGTTCATTTGCACCTAGAGTTTGAATTTTCAAGTAAGTTAATAGAGCTTGCCTTTGGAAAGATTTTTAACGATGTAGCAAAAAATATGGTGAGTGCATTTACTCAACGTGCAAAACAGGTTTATGGAGCGAGAGCATGATTAATGTTGAGGTGGTATTTGCGTTACCAACCACGGCAACGTGTTTATCAATTGAAGTGCCACAAGGGACTACAGTCGAGCAAGCTGTTATTCAGTCAGGTATTATACAAAAGTGCCCTGAGATAGATGCTACATCGCTAACGTTAGGTGTGTGGAATCGAACTGTAAAAGCTAACTATGAGTTAAAAGACGGTGACCGTATAGAAATATATCGTCCATTAATTGCAGATCCTAAAGATGCGCGTAGAAAGCGTGCAGAAAAAGCTAAAGAAGAAGGGCGTGCAAATAAAATAACGGGTGGCCGCCCACTCGAAAAGTAACGAAAATCGATATAAACGTGGAAAATTTAACGGATTAAATCACACGCTAACGTTGTTTAAAATGGTAAAAGCTTTTAAATAAACCAATAAAAAAGGTGAGCCATGCTCACCTTTTTTTACCACTTGAGAAATTTATTGCTCGAGCGGTGTAGTAAAGTTTTCAGGTTGGTCATAATCACCTGAAATTGAAACTAACTTTTCATTTTCAAAGTTAATTACTAACTCTTTATTTTGCTCGTTTTTACGGCCTTTATTGAAGCTGTAAATATAACGCCAAGTATTGTTATCAAAGGCGTCTTCGGCAATAGGTCTGCCTAATACGTAAACAACTTGCTCTCGAGTCATATTTACACGAAGTTTTTCAACATCCGATTGCTCTAAAAAGTTGCCTTGTGGGATGTTAATTCGGTATACCCAGCTAGAGCAACCTGCTGCTGAGCTAAGTGTTAAAGCAACGATAAGCCAAAGAGAAAAAGTTTTTAACGACTGCATTGTTAGTTGTGATCCTTATTTTTTATAATCTGCATGATACCGATTAGTCACTGAAGGTAAAACCCTTTTAAGCAATTGTTTTATGTTAAGGGCGTTAAGGTAATGTTTTGACCATTAATAATGAAAAAAGTTTACAGCACATCGAAACGAATATTTTAAAAACGGAGTCTACTTGGTTTTTATATATAGTTGAGACACGATTTGGTCATTGGTACACAGGGATCACGACTAATGTTGAAAAACGCTTTGCAACTCATCAAGCCGGCAAAGGGGCCAAAAACCTTAGAGGGAAAGGGCCGCTTTTACTTATCCATCAACAACAAGTTGGTAATAAAAGTGAAGCAAGTAAACTTGAGTATCAATTAAAAAAGCTTCCTAGGGCCAAAAAAGAAGCATACGTTTTAGCATTTAATACCGGCGACACTAAAATCATTTAGTTAATTTATTTAGATTAAGCCGTATTCGCTGTGGGCAAAAGCTAGCTTTTAATATAGCTTTTGCTCACAAAGGAAATATAGCAGTTATAGCTGCTTAGCGATGTTTTTCAAAGGTAGCGACAAGTGCATCGAGTGTTTGAGCGCTGTTTGCCAAGTCACGAATAGCTTGCTCTGTATTGATTTGCTCGCTCATTGCTTTATCGCTAATTTCACTTATTTGCTCTATGTTACGACCTACATCAGCAACCACATTACTTTGCTGCTCAGTTGCAGTTGCAATAAGCGTAGCCATATCGTTTATTTGATTAGCTGTTTCGGCTATCGCATCGAGTAATTCTACTGAGCTCTGCATGGCTCCAACGCTTTGCTGCGCTTTATCTTTTGATTGGCTAATATCGTTAACTACATCATCAGATATTCTTGTAAGCTCTTCAATCATAGATTGAATTTCGGTGGTTGATTGCGATGTACGGTTTGCCAGAGCGCGTACTTCATCAGCAACAACAGCAAAGCCTCGACCGTGCTCACCTGCGCGAGCAGATTCAATTGCCGCGTTTAAAGCAAGTAGATTAGTCTGATCCGATATCCCTCTAATTGAATCCACAATACTTGCTATATCAACCGTTTTTTTAGAAAGCAAAGTAACTTGCTCTGTTATGCCATCAATATCGCTAGCTAGGGCTGAGATAGTTGCCTGGCTTTGTAATACTTGTTTGTGGCTTTGAATGGTGTTCTCACGGCTGTTATCGGTTAACTTAGCTGTATTCGCTGCGCTTTGTGCTATTTCTTGCACTGTAGCGCCCATTTCGTTGATAGCTGCTGCGACAGATATTGTTTGCTCTTTTTGATTATCAATTGCTTGCGAGTTTCGTTTTGCCTGTTCAAATACATGATCAGAACTTTGGCGAATATCGTGGCTTTCACTGGCAACTTGAGTAATCGCTGTTTCTATTTTATTTATAAACTGGTTAAAGCCATTACTTAGATTGTTGAGCTCTGGTTGGCTTGATTCTGGTAAGCGGTACGCTAAGTTTGCATCGCCAGAGCCTAAGCGTGAAAATAACTCAGCCATTTTAGAAAGTGGAGATGAAAGAGAGCGAGCAAGTAAGTAACTAATCAAGCTAGCAACTAACGCGGTGATTACTGTAAAAGTAAATATTTGCCATTGTAGGGTGTTTACACTTGCGAATACTTCACTTTTTGGTACTTGAGCTACAACATATAAGTCAGTGTTTTTAATTGGGGTTGCAGCTATAAGAGTAGGTTCGCCATTTAAGTTAATTTCTTCTAGTGCAAAGCCGTTACTATTAAATAGTTGGCTGTGAATATTTGCAGTATATAAATCGTCAATATTTGCTTTTGCTACTTTATTGGCATCTTTATGAAGTTGAATTAATCCATTTTTATCTGCAATAAATACAAAACCTGTTTGCTCAATTTTAAATTGCTGTAATAGCTTTTGCATATCAGTGATGCTTTTTGCAAGACCTGCTAAACCAGTACCATTAGCTTGCTGATGGTTTACAAACATTTTCACATCATTGGCTGACTCTTGATAAATACTGATAGAATAAGGTTGTTTTGATTGCTTAAAAGCAAAGAACCAGCCATCGGCTGCATCATTTTTTAACACACGCAAAAACCCATTCTGGTTCCAGTACTGTGCAGTGTCTCTATTTGCCCAAGATGCTGTTGCTAAATCGTATTGCTGGGCAACACGATTTAATTCTTTTAATAATAAGGTGTCGTCTTGATTACTAGACTGAGCCCACTGTAAAACAAATTCGTTTGATGATAGTTGCTGAGCAGCACCAAGTAACTCATTAATTTCACCGCCTATATGATTACTGATTGTTTGCAGTTTACTAGGTAGCTCTGACTTGATCATACGTTGCTCAATTATGTCTTTAGAGCTGTATAAAGAGGTCAAGCCAATCAGTGCCGCTACGCATATAGCAATAACACTGCCTAAAGCTGTGATTTTTTGAGTAATAGAAAGGTTTTGTATCGTCATGATATTAATTAATTTTACAACTGAGTAGAGGACTATACTAGCACATTATTTATTTAGAGCTAGATATTGCCTACTGTGAAATGAATAGAAGGTAGCGTGTTATGGTTAAAGTTTTATGAATATGCATAAAAAAGCCCATAAGCAAAGCATATGGGCTTGGTTTCTAACAAGCGAAACATTTATCGTTTAGGGTTAAACAATCTTTTTCATTGCTGACATGTAGCCACGTAATTTAGCACCTACTTTTTCAACTGGGTGTTCACGAAGGGCGGCGTTAATTTGAATTAATGTTTGGTTATCAACTTGGTTACTGTGCTCGCCAAGGCCTTTACCAATGACATCTGTATCAATTTTTTTCATAAAATCTGCAAGTAATGGCAAACATGCATGGTTATATAGGTAACATCCATACTCTGCAGTGTCAGAAATTGTACGGTTCATTTCAAAAAGCTTTTTGCGTGCAATAGTATTAGCAATTAATGGCGTTTCATGTAAAGACTCGTAGTAAGCTGACTCTTCAATAATACCGGCTGCTGTCATGGTTTCAAAAGCAAGTTCAACACCTGCTTTTACCATTGCTACCATTAAAATACCGTTATCAAAAAATTCCTGTTCTGAGATTTCCACATCGCCAGCAGGGGTCTTTTCAAAGTTAGTCTCTGCTGTTTCAGCGCGCCATTTAAGTAAGTTTACGTCATCGTTATTCCAGTCTTCCATCATAGTGCGTGAGAAAGTGCCGTCGATGATGTCATCTTGATGCTTATTATAAAGCGGGCGCATAATTAGTTTTAGCTCTTCGCTTAGTTCGAACGCTTTTACTTTTGCAGGGTTTGAAAGGCGGTCAAGCATGTTTGTAACGCCGCCGTACTTAAGTGCTTCGGTAATTACTTCCCAGCCGTATTGAATTAGCTTTGATGCATAACCCGCATCAACGCCTTTTTCTATCATTTTATCAAAACATAAAATAGAGCCAGTTTGTAACATGCCACATAAAATGGTTTGCTCGCCCATTAGGTCTGACTTAACTTCAGCAATAAATGATGATTTAAGTACACCTGCACGGTGTCCGCCAGTCCCTGCTGCATACGCTTTAGCTTGTGCTAAACCATGACCTTGAGGGTCATTTTCTGGGTGAACAGCAATTAGAGTTGGTACACCAAAACCGCGTTTGTATTCTTCACGTACTTCAGAACCAGGACACTTAGGCGCAACCATGATTACAGTAATGTCTTCACGTACTTGCATGCCTTCTTCAACAATATTAAAGCCATGAGAGTAGGCAAGTGTAGAGCCTTTTTTCATAAGCGGCATAATTGCACTTACTACAGCAGTATGTTGCTTATCTGGTGTTAAATTAAGTACTACATCAGCTGTTGGGATTAGTTCTTCGTAAGTGCCAACAGTAAAGCCGTTTTCAGATGCGTTCAAAAATGATTGGCGACGCTCAGAAATAGCTGATGCGCGTAATGTGTAAGAAACATCTAAACCAGAGTCACGTAAGTTTAAGCCTTGGTTTAAACCTTGTGCGCCACAGCCTACAATAACTAGTTTTTTACCTTTAAGTGCATCAACGCCATCGGCAAATTCGCCTGCGTCCATAAATTCACATTGCGCTAATTGCGCTAATTGCTCGCGTAAAGGTAAGGTATTGAAATAATTCGCCATTGTTAGTGTCCTATAAAGTCATGTTTGTTAGATGCGCAATGTTTACTGCGCTTACAAACACCATATGTAAAATCGTTGCTTGCGTAAAATGATATATTTGAATTAAAGTGTTTCATAATATGAAATGCAGGGGGTTGGATGGAACATAAGCACTTAAACTACTTTTTAGCGTTGGCTAAAACACTTCACTTTGGGCGCGCAAGTGAGCTTTGCCACATAAGCGCACCCACTTTGAGCCGAAATATAAAACATTTGGAAGAAGAAGTTGGAGTAGCATTGTTTATCCGCGATAACCGAAGCGTTAAATTAACGCGTGAGGGGGAGTCCTTTATTGATTACGCAACGGCAACGCTTGCTAATTGGCAACGTTTTAAAACGAATGTAAAAGACCCACAACAGCATATTTACGGCAAAGTAAGTATTTATTGTTCTGTAACTGCATCTTATAGTTTTTTACATCAAATATTAGAACAACTTCGTGCGCAGCATCAGTACATAGAAATAACATTAAATACCGGTGACCCAGCACTTGCTATAAATCGTGTCCTAGATGGCCACGAATTAATGGCAATTGCAGCTAAGCCTAATAAATTACCGTCGCAAATTGCCTTTGTTGATATTGGGCACTCACCACTTTTATTAATTGGCCCAAAAATTCAATGTCCGATCACACAAAAGCTTTCACAAAATAGTGATGACATTAATTGGTCTGATTTAGAGTTTATTGTCCCAGAACAAGGTTTTTCTCGCCAAAGGTTAGAGCACTGGTGGCGCAAAAATAATATTCACGGAAAAATCTACGCCCAAGTTGCAGGACATGAAGCAATGGTATCTATGGTGAGCTTAGGGCTAGGTGTCGCTATGGTCCCTAAAATAGTGCTAGATAACAGCCCGCTGCAAGATAAGGTACAAATCCTAACACCAAAAATGCAAGCACCTGAAGGGTTTGATATCGGTTTGGCGGTATTAAGAAAAGAGTTAAATGACCCTGCAATCAGTGCGTTGTGGAATATAGCGCAAACTTTAGAAGCAAAAGCAATTTAATATGCACACAGAGTAAGCAAATTAGTTAAATAGTATTAATATAGGTTGCGTATGAGTTTACTATTACTTAACATTGAGTGCTAATAATAAAAACAATGACGCTTGAGAGTTTATTTATGAACCACGCCGTATCACTTGCTCATTCTGCTCAATGCCTTAAAAAGGCGATTCCTTTGATGGTAAAATACCGCATGCCGGTTACGCCTATCAACTATGCAATTTGGTACTGTTACATTCAAGGGAGTAACCCTTCATTAAATGCTGAATTAGACCATGTTATTGCTGAGCAACAAACATGCTCACAAGACAAAGCAAAAGAAATTTTTGATAAGCATTTAACGCAAGACGATCTGGCTTTCTTTCAAGAAATGACTGAAAAGTTCCATACAACCATGGAGCAAGTCCAGCAAGATATAAGCACCACGCTTGAGCATTCCAAAAGCTTTACAACTAGTTTAGTTGATTCACAAAATGAATTAAATATGCTTGCTGATGTAAATTCTTATAATGAAATATTAGGTTGTGTAGAGCGCTTAACCGACGATTCTATTGCTATGCAGGATTATGCTAGAGAATTTCAAACTAAGTTAGCTGTTGCTTACAACGAAATAAAAGATTTAAAAGAAGCACTTAATATTTCAAAAGAAGTAGCTGATACCGACACGCTTACGGGGTTTTATAACCGAGGTAAGTTTGATTCAGATATCGTAAAATTTTGTTTTGAATACTCAGAGAAAGCACAGGAAGATTCTCTTGCCGTACTAATTATGTTTGATATTGACCACTTTAAACGTTTTAACGATGACTTTGGTCATCAAAAGGGTGACGAAGTGTTGAGGTTAGTTGCCAAAAAAGTGAGAGAAAATACAACTGAAACAGCAAATATATATAGATACGGTGGCGAAGAGTTTTGTATAACAGCTTATTTTGACACTATTAACGATATAATAGCGTTTGCCGATTGTATACGTTTAGCTATTGCGAAATTAGCGATTCGTAAAAAGCATGATGTAACAGCTAAACGTGCTATTTCTGCAAGTTTTGGTTTAGCTATTTTACGTCCATTTACTAATAGCTCAGTTTTAGTTGAGCGTGCAGATAGAGCCTTATATATCGCAAAAACACATGGCCGAAACCGAATAGAAATAGCCCCTGATATTTAATAAGCATCAGAAGCTTGATTTATTACGGCTAAAGCCGCTATTAACTTTGGTAACCTAGTAGCTTGTAAGGTTAATAAAAAAAGTTGTTAGAGTTGGCTTCCTGCAGATTTTATTTGAATTAAAGCATTTGCGAGGTTATCCCTCATTTCCAAAGTTTCTCAAAGCAGTGCCAGCTTAGCCAACGCACATAACTAATTTGAAGGGTTTGTCACTTCAAAAACACAAAAGTTAACATTTGTGTATACAAATTGTGAATAATTGTAACCAGCTAGAGCTAGTTTAAAAAGACCTTGCTAGTATGGGGAACTTACTTAATTTAATACTTTGATGTACGCTGATGCGGTATTCCTTCTCCTTATTAACTGCTCTATGTTTTAGCACTTTGTTTGCTTGCCTTTCGGTGCAAGCAACACAGGCAAGCAAGCATGCTGACGATTATACAGAGCAAGATATAACAACTGATCGCCTGCATTTGAGTTTAAGCGTTGGGGCTGGAGTTATAACCAACCCTTTGCATGGTGGAGATAATATTCCGCTTGTGCTTATTCCACAAATTGCGTTTTATGCAGAGCAATGGTTTTTTGATAATGGCCGCCTTGGCTATTCATTTTCACAATCCCCAAAGCATCACTTTAATCTAGTTAGTGAACTCAACTCTGAATCTCGCTTTTTTATAGACTGGCACCCTAAAAATGTATTTGCATTGCAAAGTAGTGCTCTTAATAATCAGTTTGTAATGCAAAATGAAGCCTCGTCCTCTCGCTACGCTGATATTGATAATTTGCATAAACGGCAAATTGCCTTGGATGCGGGTATAGCATATCACTATGTAAATGATGACCATGTTTTTTCAGTTCAGGCTCTGCATGATATAACCGATGTTTATCGAGGTGTACGCGGTGCATTCCAGTGGCAATATCATACTGTGCTAGGAAAGCTTAAAATAAAGCCAACACTTGGAATAAACTATAAATCTGCGGAACTAAATAGCTATTTTTATGGACTTAATGAGGGTGAAACTCAATTTGGCAAAATAGACGTTGGTAGTAGTTGGCAATCTTATGCTAAAATCGACGCCCGTTGGCCACTGAGTAAGGCTGACTCTCTTCGTTTTCATGTAGCATATTACGACTATTCGGCTATGGATGGCAGTCCGCTCTTTGAACGTACTTATTCAATGACTGCATTTATAGGATTCGATCGTACTTTTTAATATGAAGTATTCAATATTAGTTGTGTTTATTACCACTTTTTTTAGTGGTTTTAGTGTGGCACAAACCCCTGTTTTTAGTGTTTCTCCAAAAGTCTGCGTGGTTTCCGAACAGCAGGATTTTTGCGATCTTGATTTACAGTTTAAATGGCTATTAAACACCTATAGTGATGTCTGTTTGTATCAACAAGAACAACTACTTCAATGCTGGCAGCAGCAGCGTTCTGGGCAATTTAATTATAAAGCGCGTGTTCAGGTGGAGACCATATACTCCTTAATCAATCCTCATACGGGTGTGTTAATAGCAAAAACACAGGTTGAAGTACAAAGCGCCCATGCTAAAAAAAATAGGCGTAGGCTTCGCTCTCCGTGGAGCTTTTTTTAATTTAGGAGCAACTAATGCCAAAAATTTTACTTGTTGAAGATGATCTCGGTTTACAACAGCTAACAAAAGATTACCTTGAACATAATGGCCTTGAAGTCGAAGTGTTAGAGCGTGGTGACGAAGTGTTTAATTACCTAGAAAACAATACACCCGATTTAATGATTCTAGACGTTATGCTGCCAGGTAAAGATGGCTTTAGCGTTTGCCGCCAAGTAAGAGATAAATTTACTCTACCAATTTTAATGTTGACTGCTAAAGGCGAAGACTTCGACCAAGTGCTTGGTTTAGAACTTGGTGCTGATGATTATGTAATAAAACCAGCAGAGCCACGTGTATTACTAGCGCGGATCAATGCATTACTACGACGTGGGCAACCAATAGTAAAGTCTAGTGAAGAACTGCAGTTTGGTGATTTAGTCATCGATAAAACAAGCCGTATTGTAAAACTAAGTGATTCAGAGATTGTATTAACTTCGCACGAGTTTGAACTACTATGGCTATTAGCGTCAAATGCGGGTGAAGTACTAAGCAGAGAGCATGTGCACCAACATATGATTGGCCGTCAATACGACGGACTTGATAGAACTGTGGATGTACGCGTATCACGAATTCGTAAAAAATTAGGCGATAATAGTGATAAGCCGTATCGTATAAAAACCGTATGGGGACAAGGCTATTTATTTGTTTCTGATGCATGGGATCTTTAGAACTATTTAAGGTTAATCGGCTGTAATGGGAAAACTGTTTACCAGCTTATACTTATATATCATTGTTTCATTATTTGTTGTAAGTGGTGTTATTGAGCAGCTGTGGCCCTATGAAGAGTCGCAGCAGCAGGTCTTCTTAGACGATGAGTTTGGGCAATCACTGTGGTTGCTTTCACAAACCCCAAATGGTCTTAAAAAACTAAAGCATAACTTTGAAAGTAAAGTGATTGAACGACGTGATTTAATACTTCCTCAAAAACAACAATCGCAGCTAAATCAAAACCACTACTTATATTTGTATGATAAGCAACAACGCATTGTTTGGTATGTAGATCTCGGTAATGATTCATTACTTCAAGTAGGACCGGTAGGCGTATTAACGCAGCAATCATCTTCTGTTTGGCCGTATTTATTACTACTTATTATTGTAGGTATACCAGTTGGGCTATGGAGCTTTTTACTCTGGCGTGACTTTGCAAAGCTACGTAAAGCGTGTGAAGCGGTAGAGGGTTTGCAAGACTTTCAACTAAATGACTCTTCTAAGTCTTTCTTTTTACCTATAACTGATACATTAAAGGTAATGCAGCAACGTATTGAGTTTTTACTTAGTGCGCAGCAAGAACTTACCTCATCGGTGTCGCATGAGTTTAGAACACCACTAGCACGTTTAAAGTTTGCAATAGTCATGCTACAAGAACAAATGCTTGACGAAAAAGGCGAAAAATACCTAACAAACATGCAAACAGATATTAGTGAGCTTGAATCACTAGTTTCTGAAATGCTTGAATACGCGCGATTAGACTCTCAACAACCAAGTTTACAGCCAATAAACTGCGATTTAGCTGGGCTGGTAAAAACCACTGTTGAAAAGCTAAATTTTGAAGCTAGAACAACGCTCTCTATAAACCTCCCTGAGCATTTAAATTACTACTGTGATAGCCACTTTATGGCGCGAGTATTTCAAAATTTAATTGGCAATGCGCTCAAATACACTCATCAACAAGTCAAAATTTCATTGCTACAAGAGGCAACTCACATCGTATTGATTGTTGAAGATGATGGTGAAGGGATTGACCCCGTTGAGCGAGAAAACGTATTTAAGCCTTTTACTCGATTAGATAAAAGTAGAGGCAAGGACACTGGTGGCTTTGGTTTAGGGCTTGCTATAGTTGCTAAAATTGTGTCGTGGCACCAAGGAGAGTGTAAAGCAGAAAGCTCAAGCTTAGGTGGTGCTAAATTTATTGTATATTTACCTCTTAAATTTAAGACATAAAAAAAGCGCCTAAGGCGCTTTTTTTGCGGTTAAAAACCAAAATCAACAAGTAGCAATATAATAGACCGCAAGTATTTAAAAAAGTTCTCAATTATTTTTTATTTTTTTCAAGTAATGGCATTAACATTTGCTCAAGGCCATTTAGTTTAACCTCATACATCATCGCTAGTTGGCTACCAAGTTTCGAGTTAGGAAATCCCTGCTGTTTGAACCACACCAAATAAGGTTCTGGTAGTAGTAATAAAGGGCGCCCAGCATATTTCCCAAAAGGCATCGTTGTATTTACAGCTATTTTTAATTGTTTTGGATCCATAAGAGTTACTTAGGTTTTAAAGTCTGCGTAAGTGTAAGGGATTTTAGAAATATAAAATAGGCTGTGACGGGCAAGAAACAGCCTATTTTGCGAGGGAGTAGGCCCTCTGATTTAATAATTTTTTGTTGATTAATATAAACCTAGTTGAACTTTAATTAGCTGGGATCTAATTAAGTTATTATTAGAACATGGGGTTTTATTTAACCAACATGGATAGTCTACCTGTTTTTTATGGTCGTGGTGAAATGGCTTGTAAAGGAATGTAAATAGAATTGCTTTTCATTTAAAAACTAATAACAAAGCCTTAATGATTTTAAGGCTTTGTTATTTATAGACGTTATAAAAAGTGATTATTCGTTAAATAGCTCTTGTTTAACGTGCTCTGCAAAACCACTACCTGCTTCTAAGTAAAAGTTATAAGTAGAATGAACACCCATTTCTTCTAGCTCTTTTTGTTGATCAGGGTAGTTTGCAATAGCTGTTACTTGGCCTTTATAACCTGAGGCTTGTAGTTGCTCTAGCGCAAAAATATTTTGCATATGCTTTGGCATTGCAAGCATGACCATTTCTACTTGCGAATGATTTACTCGTTGCCAAAAGTCAGGATCTGTTGCATCAGCAATTAATACGTTGCGGCCTCTGTTAACGTGCTTATCTACCACTTCAGGTTTTATATCTATGCCTGCAACAACATTTGGGTGAGTCGCGTTGATTGTTTCATAAGCACCAGTACCAATACGTCCCATACCAAAAATGACTATTTTAGTATCGTTTAGGTTAACAGGTAGCTCTTCAGCTAAACGAGTTTTGCTTTCAAACTTTAATAGCCAGTGCTCTATTTTTACGTATAGCTCGTTTGAGCGCTTATTTAACGGCGAGGCAATTACAAAGGTAATAGAAACAGCAATTGCCATTACGGCCAGCCACTCAGAAGTGATCATGCCTGTGCTAGCTGCTACTGCACATACAATTAACCCAAATTCACTGTAGTTAGATAAACTAAAGGCGGTAAGTAATGATGTACGCGCGCGTAGTTTGAATATATTTGTGAACACGTAATAAAGCGCTATTTTAATAGGTAAAACTAAAACAAGTATAATAGCAACGATTAATGAGCTAGTGGTTAGCTCTGCGCTCAAGCCAATACTTAAGAAAAAACCGACTAATAATATGTCTTTTAAATTAAGCAGAGATTTTGATAGTTCTCCTGCTTTTTTATGTGGTGCAAACATCATCCCAATTATGAGTGCGCCTAGGTCGCCTTTTAATCCTGCAAATTCAAATGCATGATAACCAGCAACTAAAGCAAAGAAAAAACCAAATAATGGTAATAGTTCACCATGTTTAGAGCGATTTAATACGCCATACATGACAGGTCGTAATAAAGGCAGAGCAATTATTAATGCAATTGCCCATACATTTGGAATTTTACCTGTACTAATCGCTAAAAAGATAACAGCAAAGATATCTTGCATGACTAGTATACCAATGGCTATTTTACCGTGAAGGCTTGCCATTTCTCCGCGTTCTTCAAGCACTTTTACTGCAAATACAGTACTTGAAAAACTAAGCGCAAACCCAACTAATAAAGCACTTTGCCAACTTAAATCAATAAACAGTGGAATAGCGAAAACACCAAGCAATAACATAAAGCCACTAAAAAGCGCGCTGCTAAAAATAATATGCAATGTTGCAGGCGCCCACACTTGGGGTTTAATTAAACTGTTTACCTTTAGCTTTAAACCAATACTAAAAAGAAGAAGGGTTACGCCAAGTGCTGCTATTGTATCGAGCAACTCTGTACTTTTATAACCCGATAAATTTAAAGCAAAACCTGCTAATAAAAATCCAATAAGAGGAGGCAGCTTTAACTGATAAACAGCAAAGCCACACACAAACGCGGCGGCAAAATAGATTAGTTCCATAATTCTTAATATCACTTCATTTGGGGTTGCAGTGTAACGAAAAATTTATACCATTGAAAATAAAAATAGACCTAAAAATGAACGCGTCTAATCAAATACTTGCCTAGCTGTGTATAAAAAATACGCATCAAACATATATTTAATCGTAAATAGCATGTAAATAACATTTTTTCACTGACATTGGCTTTTAAATATGGTTAAGATGCGATAACGAAGAAGTTTAAGCATGAGCAAATAATAGAACCGTTCAGCTTAAGGAGAAATATATGTTTAAAAAGATTTTAGCGTCGGTAGGTATTGGTGCTGCAAAAGTAGATACTGTTTTAGAGACTGAACACCTACAACCTGGTCAGCTTTTTAATGCACAAATAGTCATTACCGCAGGTGATGTTAGCCAAGATATTGCAGGCTTAGATTTATTACTTATGACCCGTGTTAAAGTGGCAGGTGATGATGGCGATTATTTTACCAATCATGTGATTGACCAATGGCGAATTACAGATATAGGTACAATTGAGCCTGGCGAAGTTAAAAGTATCCCTTTTGAAGCACGTCTTCATTCTGAAACACCTATTACAGAAATTAATGCAGGTTACAATCAATCTCATGTGTGGCTTGAAACAGGTTTAGATATTGATTTAGCACTTGATCCGAGCGATAAAGACCATTTACATATTTACCCTAATGAAGCTGTTAAAACGTGCATGCAGGCGATGGAAAAGCTAGGTTTTAGCTTAATGAAAGCTGATGTAGAAAAAGGCCATTTGCGCGCTTCAACATTTCAATCGTTATCGGGCTGTTATCAGGAACTTGAATATAAGCCAAATAGCCGTAGTTTATTTGGCATTCAAGAGATCGAGTTGTCATTTGTACCAGAGGCACATAAAACACACGTGCTTATAGAGCTAGACAGGGCCTTTAGAGGCGATGGTTATGTAGATTTAACGATAGAGCATGACCACGTGAATTTATCGCAGTTGTGCGACCAACTAGAGCGCTTATTTGCTTAATATAAACTAACAAGTGAATAATTTTATTAAACCCGGCCTAGGCTGGGTTTATTGTTTATAGGATTTAAAATGCAATTTAAATGTGAGCAGTTTAATGCTTTAGATGCGCATACTCTTTTTACTATTATGCGAGGACGTGTAGACGTATTTGTTGTAGAGCAGGCGTGCCCTTACCCTGAACTTGATGATGTAGATATTGATTTAAATACACAGCATTTATATACACTAGACAATGGGCGGCTACACACTTATGCCCGATGCTATGAAAAAAATGAGCAATACAGCGCAATAGGACGCGTACTGGTAAGTAAAAGTGCGCGTGGCAAAGGCGACGCCACTGTACTTGTAAGTAAAGCTATAGAATGCTGTAAAGAGCGGTGGCCTGAACGAGATATTTATATTGGCGCACAAACCTACTTACTTGATTTTTACCGCTCCTTTGGCTTTGAAGATTACAAAAGTGAATATCTAGAAGACGGTATACCTCATCAAGATATGATTTTAAAACTCACTCAATAAATCCAATTTAAGCAGCTATAAAAAAGCCCACTAATGTGGGCTATTTTATTTAAAACTATTTTAAGGCTAAGGTATCATTTAGCTCAATAGTGAATGTAAAAACACCATGCCAATAGCAAGTGGACATACAAACTTAGTATACCAAGGCCATATTTTCCAAAACAATGTATTGTGAACTTCAGGGTTACCCTCTTGAATTGCTTTTAGTAATGAGCCTCTATACCAAATCCAGCCTACAAATATACAACACATAAGACCAAGTAAAGGCTGAGCTACTTTTGTAGTGAGAGTGATTACTAAGCCAAATAAGCTGCTAAGGTTACACACAATTGTAATGCTAACGATAGCGATTAGCGCCCCAATTAACCACGTTGCTTGAACGCGTTTCATCCCAAAGCGCTCTACAGTGTATGATACTGGCGCCTCTAACATTGAAATAGATGATGTTAAAGCGGCAATACTCATTAACGCAAAAAATGAAAAACCCACAAATAAGCCAACTTCGCCCATACCATCAAATAAAGCGGGGAGTACCTGAAACACTAATGTATCTTCAGAGAGTAGCTTACCCGTTGTGGCCGAGAATATTTCAACGCCTTGAGCTTGTGCTACGTACATAGCCGGAATAATCAGTAAACCTGCAACAAAGGCTATAAATACATCAATAAGGGTCACATAGGCACCTAAAGAAACAAGATTTTCTTTTTTACTAATGTACGAGCCGTAAATAATCATTACGCTAGTGCCAAGCGATAAAGAGAAGAAAGCTTGCCCTAGTGCACTTACTAATAGTTTTGCGTCAAAAATAGATGAAAAGTCAGGAACTAAGTAGGCTTTTAAGCCTTCCATAGCACCATCTTGCGTCATCACATAAGCAATAAGTGCAAATAAAATGCCTAAAAGTGCAGGCATTAAACGCTTAGACCACTTCTCAATACCGTTTTCAACGCCTCTACTTATAATAGCAACAGTTAGTACAATAAAGATCATAGTGAATATAATATTTCGAGTAAGTGATTGCTCGCTTAACCATGTAGATGCTGTGTTGGCACCAACTAAAGTGGCTATGGGTTCAGCTGTGGCGCTGAGCATCCAACCGGCAACAATGGCGTAAAAGCTTAGTATAAAGCCAGCGCATAAAATACCGCCAAAACCAACAGCAAAGGCAAAGTGTTTTTGCCATGGCTTATTAGATATTTTTTGAAGTGATGACACTGCGTTTGCTTGGCCATGACGTCCAATCATCAGTTCAGCCATTAAAGCGGGGTAGGCTAAAAAGAACGCAAGCACTAAATATGCGACTAAAAATGCAGCACCGCCATTACTTGCTGTTTGTGTAGGGAATCCCCAAATATTGCCCAAACCAACGGCAGAACCCGCGGCGGCCATAATAAAACCAAAGCGAGAGCTAAACTCGCCTCTAACTGCGCTCATATTATTGTACTTCTCTATTGTGTGACGGCGGTGACAATCTACTGGAAATGTAAAAAAATAAAAAGTGCTTATTTGCTGATCTAGCACAAATTAATAAGTAAAGTGTATGTTATGACCATCGATTTTAATTGTTGTTATTAAGTCGTTTAAAATAACGAGTTGATTTTGTTTAATAATTGTTAATTACAGTCTGTAACTATTGCTTTACGGATTATGGTGCTGTGCAATAGTGAGAGTAAAGCACGCCCCCCCTAACTGGGTGCTTTTACTTACTTTAACGCTGCCATGATGCCAATCAGCTACCTTGGTAACAATGGCTAGGCCAAGGCCATAACTCTTATCGGCTCTGTTACGGTGATCTTCCTCTCTAAAAAATGGGCTAAATACATTACTAAAGTTCTCTTGTGCGATACCTGGGCCGTCATCTTCTACCGTTATTATAAGCTGTTGCTCGTGTAACTTTGCACTGAGGTAAATATGTTGGTTTGCAAAATCACATGCGTTAGTTAATAAGTTAGTAATTGCACGGGCCAGCCAGTGAAGATCTGCATTTATTATTTTATCTGTACTATTGAGTTGTACGTTGAGCATTTGCATTTCAAGTTTTGGTGCAAGTTGAACTAAAATATCTTCAAGGTAGGATTTAATATTGGTTGATGAATAGGTTAGTTTATTCGCGTTTTGCTCTAAAGTAGCAAATGCTAAATAGCTACTAAGCATCGATTCCATATGATCTAAATCGTTTTCCATACGGGTTAAATACTGTTTTACTTTTTGCTCATCATGGCTATCTAATGCTGCATCTAAACCAAATCGCAGGCACGCGATAGGAGTGCGTATGTCGTGAGACAAGCTTGAGGCCATTAGTTTGTTTTCGGCGACAAGTTTCTCTATTTGGCTAGCCATGCGGTTAAAAGTAAGTTCTACATCTTTTATATAGGTAAAGTGCGATACCTTTATTCGGGCATGAACATTACCAGAGGCAAACTTTTTAGCGGCTTCATTTAAGACAGTTAGCCGTTTAGCTAAGGGCGCGATAATAAACCCCATAAATACACATAGGCCTGCGTAAAATAGTAGAGTTAATATAATGTCGTTATGCTGCTCGCTATCAAAAATTTTATCTAAGCGCATTGATAAGTGAAAAGGATTTAAAACGTCGCTACTATAAAGCATATAAAAGCCTTGCTGATCTTCTAAAATCAGCCCACCTGGCGTGTGCATTTGTAATAATAAAGAAGGTGGTAAAGCGAGTGACTCATTTGGCTTGTAGTCAATTAAAACATCAAACTCTCGGGCTAGTTGTTTTACATAATCGCTGCGCTCAGATGTAGGTATGTTAGCTAACTGCTTATTAAAACCCATGATCATTTTACTTTGCTGACTAAATTCATCTTGTGGGGTATGCGCTTGTTGACTAAAAGCATCAATAAGCCAGCCCAATACCACAATAGATAAAAGTGCACTGCCTAGAAGCGATATATAAAACTTTTTCATTTATTTATTCATCGCTCTATTACCACGCGGTAGAAACAAGTAAATATCCACGGCCCCAAATAGTTTTAATTTTTTCGGGGTTTTGTGGATCATCATTAAATTTTTTACGAAGTGCAGAAATAAGTACATCAACACTTCTATCAAGCCCATCGTATTCTCTACCTTTCGTAGCTTTAAATACGGCATCGCGTGAGACAACTTGACCTGCATTGCTTGCAAGGTAGTGTAATAATAGATATTCGGCGCTTGATATGTTTATATCTTGCTCGTTAAGGGTCACATTTCTAGATTCGGTATTAATACTAAGTGCACCAACTTGAATAACGCTTTGGCTAACCTGCGGCTTATTTGGCTCATTATTTTGACGCAGTGCTGCTTTTATTCGCGCTAGCAATGCACGTGGACGCACCGGTTTCATTATGTAATCGCTTGCGCCAACTTCTAAACCAATAACTTCATCCATCTCTTCATCGCGTGCGGTGAGCATTATAATAGGCGAATTATAAAAGCTACGAAGCTCTCTACATACGCTAATACCATCTTGCCCCGGGAGCATAATATCAAGGAGCACAATATTTGGGTTTAACGTTTTGACCTGGCTAACAACTTCGTCACCACGATGACAAACATGCGTTGTATAGCCTTGCTCTGTTAAATATTCAGCAACCCATTGCGCTAGTGATGCATCGTCTTCAACAAGTAAAATAGTGCCGTAGTTATCCATAAAATATCCCTAATACGATTGGTATTAAAATAGTCGCCAGCGGCGTTTTTTTTGTCTGTTTTGATAAACCCATTGTAGTTTTACTTCTGCTGTACTGATGACTTTGGATGTATTGCTATCAAATAGTTCAAATGAAATGCTTTGCTGTGAGTCAAAAGCATAATTAAAAGTACCACTTTGTTGCTTTAGCCAACATTGCATAATGTACTTTGAAGTTGCATCGCGTAGGCAGTAATTACCAATGATAGGCTGCTCCCACGTAAGTGTAACATCGGCATAGCAATTACGCCCTTCGCGCAGTGCAACGCAAGTGTCGGGTAGTGCTATGAGTGCTTCAGGGGGGTCCTGCGCTTTAACAGTAAAGGTACTGGGAAAGATCAGTAATACCCAGATCCATCTAAAATACATAACGTAGGCCTACCTTGGCTTTATGTTGATATCCTTGGGAAATAATTGGACTGTCGTCAATTTCTTTTGAAAACCATGTAGTAAGCCAACCGGATAAAAACACCCAATCTTGGCTTATTGGATATTCAGCATGGAACTCAAAGATGATACTAGTACTGGCATTGCTGCTATAAATCGGGCGAAGGCTGGTGGCTTCATCGCTATCAATGCCAAAGTAATAATTGGTAAAGTCAGCAGAGTAGGCGCTTAAACCAACACCAGATCTAAACTCCCAGTTTCGCCATGGCAAAATGTGGGTAAAAAAGCTATTTATAACCCAGCCATTATGGGCACCAGATACGTCATGAAGGTATTCAAAGGAGAATTGTGAATTTTCAAATCGGCGCGAGAGCCTAAGACCAACATCAAAATCGTAATTACGTTTTTTAATACCTTGGAGTTCTTTTATAACACCGTGGTTATAAAACCCGAGGCCTTTTTCGTCAAACCCGGCTTGAGTATTTGTGCCAAGTATATCTAAGCCCCAATCAAATTTATCTATAAGGCTGTAACCAATTACAAGACCACCGCTGAGTTGATTGTGATCAAAATCAAGATAAAATTTATCGTAAGAAACAGCAAGACTTAAATCAAGCTCAACGCCTTTATCGTAAGATTCGATACCGATTAGGTAAGAATCTTCAATATAAAAGCCCGCACCTGCACTCCAATCCCACGCAAAGCCTTGGGTTGGTTCTAACGTATTGTCTGCATAATAGCGATTACTTGCCATACTTGTGGTGCTAAAAATAAAGCAAAAAAGCAATGTTATGCTAACTAAAGTATGGTTAAGCAAAGTGTTTTTCATCCCTATGGGGCCTAATTATTATTTGTTATTAAGCGTAGTATATTGTTAATTCGTTCCTTTAATCTGTAAAAAAATGTAGTAAGTGTTAGGTCTGTTGAACTTTCAAGGTTAAATTTTCAGCAGCCTGTTTGGTATTTAGGCAAGGCAGAGCCTATGCAGTGTGGCTATTCCCCATAAATGGGCGATAACGTAGCATTAATGCCAAACAGGCGCTGCCCAAAGTGTTTTTCCTAAGGGCTATTTACGCTTTGTTGCTCGGTTTTTACTTATTCTTACATGGATGTAAGCCATTAGAATAACGCAGGAGCAGTTATCGAGCCCACTAGGTTACAAACCTAGCGCCGCGATTAAATAGCCCCTAGTTTGAACAAATTTTAATTCGTAAAGATCAACAGACCCTAATTTACTGAACTTTAATTTTATCGATTAATATACTGCTTAAGTAAAACTGCATCATAGGCGTTAATGCGCTTACTTCTGTTCTGTTACATGGACCACTAAGCTTGGCAAGGCTAGATAACTTTGACAACGTTTTGTACTGAGGAATTTGAATGTCTTTTCCAAGTCTTTCCATGCGGGCTTCATCAGTATTTTGCTGATGGACAAAAGCGACAACCTCAAGCTCATTAGTTATTTTTTGCTCTTCGGTGAAACTATAAACTAGTGGCTCACGATGAAAACTTGCACTATCAATAGAAGATTTAGCAAACCAAACAACATCACCTGATGCTTTGTGTGTGAGGCGCATACTTACTTGTGCAAATATTGCAGCGCATTCCTGAGTTGGGTATTGCTGAGCAATATCTGAATATAATGTAAAAGGGTTCTCAGGTTGCTTTATTGCGTACTTAACATCGTCAGTGAAAGTTAAATCAAGTTGCTGAATAGTTAGTGTGTAGTCGCTGTTATTTTTAGTGGTTACTTTTAGCTGTTTATCGTTAAGTGCTTGGCTAATTTGCGATAAAAGTTTATCGGTTACACTTGCCTTATCGGTAATAATTTTTACAGTTTGGTTTCTAACTACCTTATGTGCAGGAAGTTGAACGGATTTAACTTTTGGGGATGAGTGTTCTGTGGTGTACTCAAGCTGGTAGGTCTGACTTTTTAATGTTGGCTTTAATGGCATAGCCAGTGGCTCGGCCGGCTGCTTTGTAAGAGTACAACCAGTTGATAATATAACAAAAAGTGACACAACTAAAAAACGCATAAGTACTAAACACTCACTAAAAACCAAATAATCGTCGTATTGTACGTTAGTCCAAACAAAACTTCATGATATTATCTACATAGATGTAGTTAAAAAGATAAAATTTATAAAAATGAAGTATCTCAAATCTTTATTGTATAGCCTACCTGCTTTGTGTTTGTTGTTTAGCTCTGTGAGTTTTGCAGCAAAAGCAGATCCTGATTGGGATGCATTTGTAAAAAAGTACGGCCGTTATACGCAAAAAAAACTGAAAAATAAAGGTATACCAGGCGCTGCACTTTCGATTGTAAGTACAAATAACTCAGACTACATACATACTATGGGTGTAACTAAAACCCGAAATGGACAAAAAGTAAATAAGCATACCCGGTTTAGGCTCGCGTCTGTTTCTAAAACATTTGCAGGCTCGTTATCTGCTAAATTAGCCAATGAGGGTTTACTTAAATTAGATAAAGCTGTTAGCGATTACATAACTGAGTTCAAAGGGACTATTTATCAAGATGATTTAAAGGTATTTCACCTTCTAAGTCATGCAAGTGGTTTAGTGCCTAATGCGTACGATAATTTGATAGAGTCTCGTATGGATTACCCCAGTATTGTTGAAAAATTACTTAGTGTTAAACCTATTTGCAAACCAGGCGAATGTTATGGTTATCAAAATGTTATGTTTAGCCTTATAGGTAATGTGATATTACAAAGCAGCGGTAAAAGTTACGCGCAGTGGTTACGAGAAACTATTTTTGCGCCTTTAAAAATGAGTGATGCCAGCTTAGGTTTTGAATCTATGGTTCAGGATGAAAATTACGCATTACCACACGTGCGCGGTACAAAACGTTGGTATAGCGCTAAGCTTAAAAAAAATTATTATAAAGTGGGACCTGCAGCGGGTGTAAACGCAAGTGCAAGTGACATGGCCATTTGGTTAAAAGCCCAGCTAGGGCAATACCCTGATGTTTTGTCATTGGATACTCTAGCAAAGCAAACGCGTCCTTATACACATACAAAAAAAGAAATGCATCGCAGGGTGTGGAAAAAACACCTTAATGAGGCTTATTACGGACTAGGTTGGCGGGTTTATAATTATGCTGATGAAACGCTTTACTATCATAGTGGCTGGGTGCAAGGATATCGAAGCGATGTGGTTGTGTTTCCCCAATTAAATGTTGGTTTTAGTTTAATCGTTAATGCTGAAACCGGTGTAATAAATGAATTAACGACTGAATTTATCGACAGGCTATTAGAATACAAACGAGGTAAAAAAATATGAATAAAATAATATTAGCAATCACTTTTTTAGCCTTGTCATTTAATTGTAGTTTGGCATTTGCCGCACCTGACGAGGTATATTTGTTTCGTCATAGCGAAAAGTTAACGGGGAAAAACCCTGCGCTCTCAGAAGAGGGGAAGGCACGTGCAAATAATTTAGTTACTTTGTTTAAAGAACATCAAAATATACATCTTTTTAGCAGCAACTATAAACGCACGTTGCAAACAGCCGCACCTTTGCAGGCACATTTTAATACCAAATTAAATGTGTATAACGCAGGTGAGCTAGGTGATTTAAAAAATGAGTTACTCAAACTAAAGGGTGTAGTTGTTGTTATTGGGCACAGTAATACGACGCCGCAACTGGCTGAACTACTCTCCAATGAAAAAGTGCCAGCTATGAGTGAGACACAATTTACTCAGTATTTTATATTGCATAATAAGCCCAGAAGTAATGGCACTGATTATGATGTAACGCACCATACAATGAGCTTTTAAATTAAAAAGTGTTATATAACAAAAAACCAGCATTAAGCTGGTTTTTTAATTTAAACGTACTAAATCCTTTAAATAGGATTAATTAGTTACGTGGTAAATGTATTTTTTTCTCAACACTTTGACGATAAAGCACAATAGTGTGACCTATCGTTTGTAGCTTAGTCGCACCAGTTTCACGTACGATTGCTTCAAAAATAAGTGCTTTTGTTTCACGATCATCAGTTGGAACTTTAACTTTGATTAATTCGTGAATTTCTAATGCACTTTGAATTTCGACTACTACGCCTTCGGTTAAACCGTTAGAACCTAGTAAAACTACAGGCTTGAGGCTATGTGCCTGACCTTTTAAAAACTGCTTTTGTTTGTTTGATAATGTCATGTTTATACAAATTTTGCTGAATATGGCTTGAATTAAGGGTATTCTAACGCCATCTAGAGAATATTACTAATTAGTTGCGTGTTAATTTATGACAAATAAAAAACAGTCAGCCAGTTCACAGCGATGGCTGAAAGAACATTTTGATGATAAATATGTTCAAGAAGCGCAAAAAAAAGGCTGGCGTTCACGAGCGGTTTTTAAATTAGATGAAGTACAAAATAGAGATAAGTTACTTCGCCCTGGTATGACCGTTGTTGATTTAGGAGCAGCGCCAGGAAGCTGGTCACAGTATTTGGCAGAAAAAGTAGGTGACAAAGGTCAAGTAATTGCCTGTGACATATTACCTATGGACTCACTTGCGGGTGTTGACTTTTTACAAGGTGACTTTCGTGAAGAAGCTGTGTTAAATGCGTTGCTAAAACGTATTGATGGTAAAAATGTTGATGTGGTACTCTCTGACATGGCACCAAATATGAGTGGTAATAACTCAGTAGATCAAGCGGGTAGTATGTATTTGGTAGAACTTGCGCTGGATATGTGTAGTCAAGTACTAAAGAAAAATGGCGCATTTATTGTTAAGGTTTTCCAAGGTGAAGGCTTTGATCAATACTTGCAAGATGTACGTAATAGTTTTAAAGCAGTGAAAATACGCAAACCTGATGCCTCACGTGCCCGTTCTCGGGAAGTATATATAGTAGCGACTGGATACAAACTGTAGTACAGTTGCTTGGCGTTTAGTTGAATTTAAATTAATTGGATACAAGAGGTTAACCCCTTGAGCGATATGGCGAAAAATTTAATACTATGGCTGGTGATTGCAGTTGTGCTGATGTCAGTCTTTCAGAGCTTTAATGGTGGCGAGCAAGTTGATCGTCAAACAAGTTACACTCAATTTGTTAAAGATGTCCGCAGTGGCTCTTTACAAGAAGTTATTATCGACCGCGGTACAGGAAATATTACTGGTACTAAGAGCAGTGGTGAGCGTTTTCAAACAACGATGCCAATGTACGATGAAGACTTAATAAATGATTTACTTAAAAATGATGTAAATGTGAAGGGTGTACAACCTGAAGAACAATCATTCTTAGCAAGTATATTTATTTCTTGGTTCCCGATGATACTGCTTATAGGTGTATGGATATTCTTCATGCGTCAAATGCAAGGCGGTGGCGGTAAAGGCGCTATGTCATTTGGTAAGAGTAAAGCCCGTTTAATGAGCGAAGATCAAATTAAAACCACGTTTGCAGATGTTGCTGGTTGTGATGAAGCGAAAGAAGATGTTACCGAATTGGTAGACTTTTTACGTGACCCTTCTAAGTTTCAAAAGCTTGGCGGTAGTATTCCTAAGGGCGTACTAATGGTTGGTCCTCCTGGTACTGGTAAAACGTTACTTGCAAAGGCTGTTGCGGGTGAAGCGAAAGTACCGTTTTTTACAATTTCTGGTTCAGATTTTGTTGAAATGTTTGTCGGTGTTGGTGCGTCACGTGTACGTGATATGTTTGAACAAGCTAAAAAAGCGGCACCTTGTATTATCTTTATAGATGAGATTGATGCGGTTGGTCGTAAACGTGGCGCAGGTATGGGCGGCGGTAACGATGAACGTGAGCAAACACTCAACCAAATGCTAGTAGAAATGGATGGTTTTGGTGGTAACGAAGGTATTATCGTTATTGCGGCAACTAACCGACCAGATGTTCTAGACCCTGCATTACTTCGTCCAGGTCGTTTTGACCGTCAAGTAGAAGTAGGTTTACCTGATATACGTGGTCGTGAGCAAATACTTAAAGTACACATGCGTAAAGTGCCATTAGGCGATAACGTAGAAGCGGCTCTTATAGCACGTGGAACACCTGGTTTTTCTGGCGCTGATTTAGCGAACTTAGTAAACGAAGCTGCACTTTATGCTGCACGTGGTAATAAACGTGTTGTAAGTATGGCTGAATTTGACGCTGCTAAAGATAAAATCATGATGGGCGCAGAGCGCAAAACCATGGTGATGAGCGAGCAAGAAAAAGAAATGACAGCATATCACGAAGCAGGCCACGCAATTGTTGGTCGTATGGTTCCTGAACATGATCCAGTTTACAAAGTATCTATTATTCCACGTGGCCGTGCGCTAGGTGTAACAATGTACTTGCCTGAACAAGACCGTGTTAGTCATTCAAAAGAACTTTTAGAATCAATGATTTCAAGCCTTTATGGTGGCCGTATTGCTGAAGCGCTTATTTATGGTGCTGACAAAGTAACAACGGGTGCAAGTAACGATATTGAGCGCGCAACTGATATTGCACGTAAAATGGTTACACATTGGGGTTTAAGTGAAAAGCTAGGTCCATTGCTTTACGCTGAAGATCAAAACGAGATGTATATGGGTGGTGGCGGAAGCCGTGCATCTAGTATGTCGGATGATACTGCTAAAATAATTGATGCTGAAGTACGCTTGTTTTCAGATCGTAACTACCAAAGAGCAGAAGAAATATTAAAAGAAAATATTGATATTCTTCACTCAATGAAAGACGCGTTAATGAAATACGAAACAATCGACGCTAAGCAAATTGATGATTTAATGGCGCGCCAACCAGTGCGTGAGCCGCGCGATGCTCATGACCGCCATGAAGCTAAGCCGGTAAAAGAGCAAGAACCTCAAGAGCCAGTGCTTGATGAAAGTCAAAAAGCGGATGATTCATCGAAAAAAGATGAAACAAACCTTGATGATAAAGCTGAATAATCGTTAAAATAGTTAGTGAAAGCCCCGAATTTCGGGGCTTTTTTGTATCAGCTATTTAGAAAAAGAATAAAGGTTGGCAATGACTAATATATTAAAGCTTCCCAGAGGACGTACGCTCAATATTGAAAAGCCTGTTATTATGGGAATATTGAATGTAACGCCAGACTCATTTTCTGACGGCGGGCAGTTTTTAGACCCCAAAATAGCGCTAAAGCGCGCAATGCAATTGTTAGGGGATGGTGCGCAAATTTTAGACATTGGGGGAGAGTCTACCCGCCCCGGCGCGCCAGATGTGAGTTTGAAAGATGAACTAGCCCGAGTAATTCCTGCTATTAAAGCGATACGTGAGTACAGTGATTGCGTTATTTCAATTGATACCAGTAAAGCACAAGTAATGGAGCAAGCAATACTCGCTGGGGCAGATATAGTCAATGATGTAAGAGCTCTACAAGAAATAAACGCCTTAGAAACGGTTGCGCAGTATGAAGATGTAGCAATTTGTTTAATGCATATGCAAGGGCAACCCCGCAGCATGCAGTGCGCACCTCATTACGACAATCTGTTTGCAGATATAAATATGTTTTTTAGTGAACGTATTAAAGCATGTGAAACAGCAGGGATTAAGTTTGAGCGACTTATTCTAGACCCTGGTTTTGGATTTGGAAAAACACTTAGCCATAACTATCAAATATTGGCTAAGTTTGATGATTTTAACAAGTTAGGTTTGCCATTATTGGCCGGATTATCTCGTAAGTCGATGATAGGTAATCTATTAAATAGAGAAACAAATGAGCGATTAGCGGGCAGCTTAGCGGGTGCGTTAATCGCGGCGCAAAATGGCGCAAAAATTATTCGTGTACATGACGTTAAAGAAACCGCAGACGTACTTGGTGTATATCAAGCCTGCGAGAAAGGAATTGCATAATGAAAGAAAGAAAATATTTTGGTACTGATGGCGTACGTGGTCTAGTAGGAACGCCACCTATTAACCCTGAGTTTGCAATGAAGTTGGGTTGGGCTGCAGGGCGCGTATTATCTCAAAGTGGTACTAAAAAAGTCATTATAGGTAAAGATACGCGTATTTCTGGCTACATGCTTGAAACTGCACTTGAGGCTGGTTTAATTGCCGCTGGTATTGATGTTGTATTACTGGGTCCAATGCCGACACCTGCAGTTGCGTATTTAGCGCAAACATTTCGTGCAGAGGCAGGTATAGTAATTAGTGCCTCACATAACCCTTATTACGATAACGGTATTAAGTTTTTCAATGGGCAGGGTCTAAAGCTTGACGATGAAGTAGAGCTTCAAATTGAAGCGATGCTTGATGAGCAAATGACATGTGTTGCTTCAGATAAATTAGGTAAAGCTTCGCGTTTAGTTAGTGCAGACGGCCGTTATATAGAGTTTTGTAAGAGCCAGTTCCCCCAAGGGTTATCTTTAGAAGGGCTTAAAATTGTTGTCGATTGCGCAAATGGCGCTACATACCATATAGCTCCTTCTGTCATGCGCGAACTTGGCGCTGAAGTTATAACACATGCATGCGAGCCTAATGGCGTTAATATAAATCATGAATGTGGCGCTACTCATGTAGATACCCTTAAACGCAAAGTGCTTGAATTTAAAGCTGACGTAGGTATTGCATACGATGGGGATGGCGATCGTGTAATGATGGTTGATCATAATGGTCGTGTATTTGATGGTGACGATTTAGTTTATATTATTGCTTGCCAAGCTGCCGAAGATGATATGTTGGGTGGAGGTGTTGTTGGCACTGTAATGTCTAACATGGGTCTTGAAAATGCTTTAAAAGCAAAAGGTATCGAGTTTGCTCGCAGTAAAGTGGGTGACCGCTATGTAATGGAATTACTACAGCAAAAAGGCTGGAAAATTGGCGGTGAAAGCTCAGGCCATGTATTAAATTTAGATTTAATTAGCACGGGTGATGGCATTATATCAAGTTTGCAAGTACTTGCAGCTATGGTTGCACAAAACCGTACACTACAAGATTTGGGTGCTGGTTTTACTAAATATCCAATGAAAATGATTAACGTGCGCTATACCGCTGGAACAGATCCGACAAAAGCGCCAGAGGTACTTTCAGCTGTAGCAGAAGTTGAGCTTGCTTTAGGCGACAAAGGCCGAGTTTTACTGCGCAAATCAGGCACAGAACCTGTTGTTCGTGTTATGGTTGAAGCCGAGCAAGAAAAAATTGTAATAGACAGCGCTCAAAAAATTGCAGCTGTTGTAGAATCTATGAGCAAACAGACTGATTAATAACAATAACCTCTTGTAACTTTGGGCGAGAAAAGTTAATATCTCGCCCGCTTTCTAATGTGGAGTGGAAAATGGCAATACGCAAGGCGATGGTCGCAGGCAACTGGAAAATGAATGGTTCGTTAGAGCTAGTTAAACAAATGTCTGATGCTATTAACGATGTAAAATCACAAGAGATGGACATTGTTTTATTTCCTCCATTCCCACTTGTACCAGCGATGATAGCTAGTGGTGTTTCTACAGGCGCTCAAACTGTTTCTGAAAATACACCTGGTGCGTTTACCGGAGAAGTAGACGGACAGCTTCTAAAAGATTTAGGTGCAACTTACGTACTCGTTGGTCATTCTGAACGCCGCAGTATTTATAACGAAAGTAATGAAACTGTCGCTGAAAAGTTTGCTAGAGCACAAGAAGTTGGGTTAACACCAATTTTATGTGTCGGCGAAAGTGAAAGTGAGCAAGAAAACGGTCAAACCGAACAAGTAGTTGCTGCACAAATTGATGCAGTAATTGAAAAATTAGGTGTAGCAGCACTGAAAGATTCTGTGATAGCATACGAGCCCGTTTGGGCCATAGGCACAGGTAAGACTGCATCGCCAGAGCAGGCACAAACTGTTCATAAATTTATCCGTGATAAAATTGCTGCACTTGATAGCACTTTAGCACAAGGGCTTTCCATCTTATATGGTGGTAGCGTTAATGAAAAAAATAGCGAATTATTATTTGCACAAACAGATATAGATGGCGGCTTAATTGGCGGCGCAAGTCTAAAAGCAGAATCTTTTTCTGCAATCTGTAACAGTGCAAAAGGGACTGTATAAGATGTACGAAATTTTATTAGTAGTTTATTTAGTTGTGGCTTTAGCTCTAGTTGGAATGGTTTTAATTCAACAAGGTAAAGGCGCAGATATGGGTTCTTCATTTGGCGCTGGTGCATCAGGCACGGTTTTTGGTTCGTCAGGTGCTGGTAACTTTATGACAAAAACAACCACAAGCTTAGCAACAGTATTTTTTGTTTTAAGCATTGTGCTAGGTAACCTAACTGCAGGTCAAATTAAAAAGACTGACGAGTGGGAAAACCTAGAAGCAGCTCCTGCAGTGGAAACTGTAGTTCCTGTTGAAGAAGATGTTCCGGTAACATCTACGAAAGAGCAAAGCTCTGACGTACCGAACTAATTTAGCGTAATGCTATCGTTAAACGATTTATACTCCTCAAATAAATCATATGTTTAACAAATAAGCGAAAGCTTAAAAATGCGGATGTGGTGGAATTGGTAGACACGCCACCTTGAGGGGGTGGTGCTTTCGGGCGTGGGGGTTCAAGTCCCCCCATCCGCACCAAATTTAGAAACCAGTAACAGAAATGTTACTGGTTTTTTTGTGCCTGCGATTTAAATTGAATGTTATTTGTACTTTCTTTTTTTAAAGGGCAATTAGTTATGTAGAATTTTGAATTATTTGTAAAAAAACTAGAAATTTTACAAATTTAGTTAACACTTATGAGTAATAAGCCGATAATAGATTTAGACAATAAAATAAGGTATCCACAATGGCTTCAGGCTTCACTTTTCAAAATCTCAGCATAAGTAAAAAAATACATGCGATTACGAGTATTGCTGTCGTTGCATTTTTAGTGATTGTTCTGATCAACTATTTTGCTATGAATGATAATAGAATTGCACTTGATGAAATGGAAAAATCATCCTATAAAGTTGTTAAGTTAACATCTGCTAATGTTGGCATTTTAGAGAAGCTGGACGAACTTTACACCCAAGCCGTAACATTTGGTGAGCAAGATTTAGTCGAGAAAGCATCTGACACATACAAGCAACTTGAGTTGAATATTATTGCGATAGAAAAAATAAATGCCTCTTACATTCACAGTGACACTAAAGAGCAGCTCGCAAATTACGAAAAAATATCAGCGACTATCGCAAATGGCATGGTAAATGGAACAGCAGATTTTAGTAAAATTCAACAACAAGCACAGAGGAAAACAGCGCTTTATAACGATGTCCTAGAAAAGTTTAAGGCAGCACAAGTCAAAGCTGACGATCGTTTTTTTGAACTTGTTGCAAGCACAAAGGACCGCTCTGATTACGCCCTTACGTTAATGTTAGCTGTTTCTATTGTATCGCTTCTTTTATTACTCTTTATGGCTATTTGGATAGCTAAGCGAATTGCTTCTTCGGCAAGTGATGCGGCAAATAATTTAAGCTTATTAGCAAGCGGTAAAGGCTCGCTAAGCACTAAATTGACAGTTAACTCTGAAGATGAAATAGGCCAAGTATCTATAAACTTCAACTCTTTTATTGGCATATTGAAAAAAACGGTGTTAGAAATTATCGCGGTTTGCGAACCGTTAATGGAAAACTCTACTCGCTTAGTGCAGGGGATGGAACAAGCGGAGCGTGCAACGACTAAACAAACCACTGATGCTGAGATTGTAAAGCAATCGATGGAAGAGATGAAACAGAGTGTAGGAGATATCTCTCAATCAGCTGCAAGTGCTTCTCATGCAGCGCAAACGGCTGAGAAAGAAGTTGAGCAAAGTCGAACTCAAGTACAAACATCAGTAACCGCTTCTCGTACGTTAAGTGATGAGATTAATCACGCTGCTACAACTATCAATAAATTAGCAGACGATACAAAAAATGTGTCGCAAATATTAAATGTTATTACATCAATAGCGGAGCAAACAAATTTACTTGCACTTAATGCTGCCATTGAGGCTGCCCGTGCTGGTGAGCATGGCCGAGGCTTTGCTGTTGTTGCTGATGAAGTTAGAGAGCTTGCATCGCGAACTGCTCACTCTACAAATGAGATTCGAGAGCTGTTGACTACTTTAACTGAAGCGGCTAACGAATCAGTTACTGCAATGACGACTGCAAGAGATATGGCTACAGATAATGCAACTGCAGCAGAAAAAACGGGTATTTCTATAGAGAAAATTGCAGAGCAAATGTTAGAAATAAATGGAATGAACTCACAAATTGCTGCTGCCACAGAAGAGCAAACATCAGTTGCTGCTATGGTTGTAGAAAACGTGACAAATATGCACGTATCATTTGAAGATACAATGGACTCGCTAACGGCTGTGAGGGATGTAGCTAAAAACCTTCATTACCTTTCAGATAACCTATTAGATGCCACGGCTAAATTTAAAATTGAGTAACGTAGCTAAATCAATTCGAAGTAATGCTTATTCAATTTGAGAGGGCAGATCAGACGCTAGCTGTGTTAAAATTTCTATTGAACAGTTTTTCTCCCTCAAAATATCTTACTTAATCGAGCGAATTGTTATTAAAGTTAAGTTATAAAAAAACCACCGATTAGGTGGTTTTTTTAATTTAATAATAGCAATTAAAAGGTAGCAATCACTTTAACTTTGTCAGTTGCTTTACTGCTATCTATATAGCCGATTGAATCACCATTAGCGGCAACAAAGTCAATGACAGCTTGATCTGAATCAAACTTTTCAGGCGGTGTTCCTTTACCTGTAAAAACAAGTTTTGACCAATAGGCATTTAATTGGCTGCTCGATTTACCTACCACTTTAGAATTGAATTCATCAGCAATAGCGGTACCGTTTTGAGTTGCTGGGTTGACCTTATTGCCGTTATCAAACGACTTGGCCTTTCCTAAGTAAATTTTCTTAATAGTCTCTGCATCAAGTGCATTTGCATTACCAGGATTTACAATTACTGCAACTTCAGCCAAAGCACCGAAAGAACATAATGAAAGCGCACTAGCTAGGATTAATTTTTTCATATTCCGCTCCAATTAAAATACTAAATCAACACCAACGGCGACTATATCCGTTTCAGTGTCAGTGATGTCATCATCAAATCGACTAAAGTCAATTTTAAATGCAGCTGAAGGGTGGAAGTCATAACGTGCGCCAATTGTGTAAACATTACTTTTTGCTTTAGAGCCTTCTAATGCTGAATTTATACCTGCATTTAATTGCGGCACAGCTGTAAGTGAATCATAACGGTTGTTATCGTGTTTATCGTCGTTGTTTTCATAGGTAACGTGAACAAGCCACTCATCCATACGATAGCCTAGAGAGGTATAGTATTGAGTTTGCTCAGCTAAAGCGCTGTTATCGACTTCAAACTGAGTATACTCTGCATCAAATAAAATATTGTTGTAGTCAATTGAAAAGCCAAGTGCGAAAAATGCCCCATCGTCTTCATTTACAGCAATGCTATCAGCTTGATCTGTGAAACCCGAGCTGCGAAGAGTTGCCTCTAGGCCATTAAGGGCGATACCTGCATCAGTATCATTTTCAATGTCAATGGTGGTCTCTGCTACAAAATAGGCAACACGTGCGCTAAACCAATCGTAACTAAGTGACCAGTTAAGACCAGCGATATCATTAAGCTCAGTTTCGCCATTGACCGACACTACTGCGATATTATCTTCAAAGCTACCATATATGACTTGAAGACTTGAGTCCCAATCACCGATTTGTGAGGTATATAGTAAGCTCAACCCTTCGTAAGTAGAAAATGGTAAATTATAAACCGATTGAGGAGGGCGAACCCAGCGATAAGTGTAACCTACATCTAGAAAGTCAGAGTATTTGTAAAATGGCGCACGCATTTTACCAGCGCTGAGTTGTAATTCATCACTAAACTCATAAGTTAAATACGCCCACTCAAAATCGGCATCAAAATCATTCTCGCCGCGAGCCACAATTTGCGCTGTTGCGCTGAGCTTTTCCTGAAGATCGGCAGATAATTGTAATGCAAATACACTCTCATTTTTAAATGAGATATCGTCGTCATATCCGTATAAGGTTTGATCACTGTCTAGGCTTTTACCACCTACGATAGATGCAAAACCATTAATACGTACTTCAGCGCTTGCATAGCTAGATGCAAGTACAGCACATACAGCTACTGCTACAGATAGCTTTTTCATATGTATTTCCTATTTGTTATTTAGATGTTGATTTCAATAGGATTATAGAAGTGATAGTGTTTTTTATCTAATAAATTTAGGGAGTTAATAAAAATAAATTTAGTAACGGCTTTTTAATTTTGTAACATATATATTTTATGTATGTATTAAAAGCAGAATAGTATGATTTTATTAGAATAAACTTTAAATCTAGTTAATAAGGCTTTTTAAAATGGCGGGAATATTATAACTAAATTTTCTTTTTACGTTCTTTGGTTAAGGAGTTAGAACGAATGTTGCTGGTAATTACAATAGCTATTATCAAGTTTGCTTAATCGGTTTTAACTATTGATCTTATTTAAGTTTTTTTGACACCAAAGCAATGCTTGTTGCTTGTTTTTTACAGCGATTTTTTGATACACCTTGTGTAAATGTACACGAACTGTAGCTTCACTGGTAAATAAAGTGTCTGCAATTGCGCTTGAATGTAAGCCAGAAAATAACAAGTTTAATACTTTCATTTCTTTGCAGGTTAAGTTATTTGATTGCAGCGCAGTTTGTTGTTCACTCGCTAGCATTTGTCTCATCCAACCATCAGTTACCGCACGTGGAAACCAAAGTTTTCCTTGTTCTATTGCTTCTAATCCTTGCTGCAGTAGTACTTCGTCAGTGCCTTCATAAAACAAACCTTTTAAATTAGGCCACTCTTTTAATGCCAAAACATCACCGTCTTTGGGCACGTCAAAAATAACGAGACCTTGATGACCGTTTTTTAGCATAAACTGATTTATAAGTACATGGTTGATAATGACATTTAAAGCTTGATAATTAACAAGTAGGACGTTGAAGTCAGCTGCAACACAAAAAAGTGATGTGTAATTTGGGCTGGTGAAGCATGTGGGGCTTTTATTGGCTGTATTTTCAATATTCATAATATTCTATCCATAGACTACATTTTAGCACTATATTCTTATTTTTAGTTAATTTCAATGATACCTGAATGTGTTTTAGCTCTTTTTTTATACACTAAAGTACATGTATGAGTATGTTTTATGCGCTCTTTAAAGTAGTATTTATGAGATTTTTTGTTTTAAAACAGTTCATTAGTGAGGTAAATATTAGAGGGGTTTATTTATGATAATTCATCTAAAGCTAACAATGCTTAAATTACTGTCATTTTCTATGAATTTATTTAAATAATTTATACATTTATTCACAATAATGTCATATAATACCTGTCCAGAGGAAAGATGCTATTTAGCGTCTTTTTTTATGCCTAAAATTTATATTATCAATATAAAAGCATAACAAAAATCACACGGTATCCTTTGGAGAATATTTTGAAACTACGCACACTCTCACAGTTAAGCCTAGCAATTGTCGCTGCACTATCTACTTCAGTAAATGCTGAAGAAGCTAAAACAACCGCAAAACAAGACGCGTTTGAAAAAATCGAAGTCACAGCTCGTAAACGTACAGAGAGCTTATTTGAATCTCCAACCGCTATCACATCAATTGGGGCGAACTTAATTGATAAAGCCAATATGAGTAATCTTGAAGATATTGGTAAATATGTTCCAAACTTAAACATCACCCGTTACGGTGTTGGTAATGCAGCACATGCGTCTGTGTTCATTCGTGGTATTGGTCTGCAAGATCACATAATAACTACTGATCCAGGTGTAGGCGTATACTTAGATGGCGTTTATTTAGGTCGTCAAATGGGTTCTAATTTATCATTACCTAATGTTGAGCGTGTTGAAGTGCTTCGTGGTCCACAAGGTACTTTATATGGTCGTAATACATTAGGTGGCGCTGTAAATGTAATTACAAAGCAACCTGGTGATGAAGGTATTGTAACTACTTCAGCTAAGCTGGGAAGTCGTGGACGTATTGCTGGTGATGTTTATTTTAATAACTCACTAAGCGATGAACTAAGCATGTCTGCGAGTGCATCTTACAAAACACGTGATGGTGTTGGTGAAGCTGTTAATTTAGCAAATCCAGAGAAAGAAATTGGTGAGGAAGAGGAATTCAGTGGTCGTGTAGCCCTTAAATGGCAAGCGAACAGCGATTTAGCATTCACTTTTGCTTTAGATGGAGTTGATAACGAGTCAGGTCAATCGCCTTACACAATTGAATTAACTGACCCGCTAGATGCAAACGATGTGTTTAATGGCGACTTCCCATTATTGACTCAAGATTTAATTCCATCAGACCCTGATGATTTAGGTACAACCGTTGCAGGTATTGAATCAACTTCTTACTCAGGTTGGGGCACATCGTTCTCGGCTGATTGGGCAATTAACGATACTTATACTACTAAGTTTATCTCAAGCTACCGTACATCTGAGTATGAAGGTGGCCTAGATGACGATGCATCACCTTTAAACTTATCTGAGTTTCCAGAAGAGGGCGGAGCTGATCAGTACTCGTTTGAAATTCAACTAAATGCAACATTTGATAATATGGACTTTGTGTCAGGCCTTTACTTTTTTAATGAAGATGGCTTTACACGTTCAGGCCCATTTGTATTCAGCCCATTTAATACACCCAATGGCTTATTGAATGACGGAGTAACAGAATCATTTGGTGGTTACGGCGATTTTGAAATTAACCAAGAAACTAATTCTTACGCAGCCTACTTTAATGCAAGCTACGATTTAACTGACGATTTAACGGTAGGTGGTGGTCTTCGTTATTCAAAAGATGAAAAAGATGCAAATGCTATATTCCCATCATTTCCTACTCGTAAGTATGTAAGTGCAGATTTTGATGCAGTTACGTGGGATGTAAATGCATCTTATCAGCTTAGCAATAATATGAATGTGTATGGCCAGATTCAAAAAGGCTACCAAACAGGTGGTTTTCCACCGCGCCCATTTGGTGGACCAGACCAGTTTGTATCATTTGACGAAACGAAAGCGATTAACTACGAAATGGGTCTAAAAGGCCAAGTACACGAAAATGTATCTATGATGCTTGCGGTATTTGTGACTGATTACACTGATTTAGCATTACCGTTTTCAGACCCAACAGCAGGTGGCGGTTTCGTAACAATTGTAGAAAATGCGGGTCAGTCTAAAGCACAAGGTATTGAGCTTGAAACAACCGTCGCTATTACTGATGACTTTACTATTCGCAGTGCAGTTGGTTATTTAGATTCTGAAATAACAGAAGTGGCTGAGGGTGTACAAGGTATAGGTAAAGGCGATTCACCAGCACTAACACCACGCTGGACTGTCATGGTTGCACCTTCTTACTTTATGGATTTAGAGAGCGGCGCAACACTTGCATTTAATGCTAACTATTCGTACCGAAGCGAAATGCAAGGGCAATCAGTTTATAACCAAAGTGAGACAATTGACTCTCGTGAACTAGTTGGTTTTAATATTTCCTACACTAATCCATATGGCGATATGGAAGTTACACTGTATGGTGAAAACGTTCTAAACGAAGTTTACGACGTTGGTCGTCTTCAACAATCAGGTTTTGTTGGCGTAATGCGCAGTAATGATCGAAGTGAATTTGGTTTGAAATTCAAAAAAGATTTTGAGCTATAAACTAAAATCAAGTAAATAAAATATAATGTAATTGAAGTTTATTTTGCATAATAAAGGCCGAATCATGCTGTGATTCGGCCTTTGTGTATTCAATAGTAAAGTTATTATTCGCATCGTTTAAATTCCTAATTTAAATTGCTGGTTTAAAACAATCCACATCCCCATTTTTGAGTGTTTGTATTAACTAAAATGCGCCTTTTTAGTTTGTGTAAAGGCTAGGTTGTTCGCTACAATGGCGCCTCTTAATTGCCAAACGGACTCTGTAATGAAAATTCTTGCCGATCAAAATATGCCTTTAGTTGAGCAGTACTTTGCAGACTTTGGTGAGGTTGAGCGTTTTGATGGTCGTAAATTAACGCCTGAACAATTAATAGATGTAGATGTTCTTCTTACTCGTTCGGTGACAAATGTTAATCATGAACTTTTGGTACAAGCTAACAAGTTGAGCTTTGTAGGTACTGCCACAATCGGCATTGACCATATTGATACGCAATTACTGCATGATAGAAATATTGCTTTTACAAGTGCACCTGGTTGTAATGCTGTTGCTGTAGCTGAATATGTAATTAGTAGCTTATTTGCATTAAGCCAAGAAAATGCGCGTCCATTGTGTGGTCAAACAATTGGTATTGTAGGGATGGGCAACATTGGTACATGTTTGGCGCAAAAATTAAAAGCATTAAACGTAGTTGTACTGCTGTGCGATCCGATTAAGCACGAACAAGGCTTATTACAAGAGCATGTAGCGCTTGATGAGTTATTAGCGCAGTCAGATGTTGTTACTTTTCACGTTCCCCTTGTTAAAAGTGGCGAGCATAAAACACTGCACATGATGGGTAAAGAGCGTTTAAAGGCACTTAAGCCAGGAACCACGCTAATTAATGCAAGCCGTGGCGATGTAATTGATAACCAAGCATTACTTGAGGTAATGGAAGCTGGGGCTGATTTAGATTTAGTACTTGATGTATGGGAGAAAGAACCCAATATTTTAACTGAATTACTAGAGCATGTTCGTTACGCTAGTGTGCACATTGCAGGGCATACACTTGAGGGGAAAGCTCGTGGTACACAAATGTTGTATCAAAAACTGTGTCAGCTCAAAGGTGTTGAGGCGATTAAATCGTTGGATGATTTTTTACCAATACCAGCCGTTACAAATGCAACTGTTACGCAAAGCCTTAATGAGCAAGATATTGCCCGTTTAGTGCATTTAATTTATGACGTTCGCCGCGATGACGGAATATTACTTCGTCGTCTAGAGAGCGACGGCTTCGATAGTTTACGTAAAAACTATCCAATAAGGCGAGAATTTAGCACCTTATTTCTACAAGGTGATAGCCCACAACTAGCAGCACTTAGCCAGCTTGGCTTTAGCATAGCTGAATAATTATTTAACTAACGATGTTGTTTTAATGTCGTTTATAGAGGAAGAAATATGTCGCAAAAATATAACGTTGCCGTACTTGGCGCTACTGGTTTAGTAGGCCGTCAAATCATTGAAACGCTAGCAGATCGTAAGTTTCCTGTTGATCAGCTTTTTTTACTTGCTAGCAGCCGCAGCGCAGGTGAAGATATAAAGTTTCGTGGTGAGACCATTGAAGTACTTGACGTTGAAGGCTTTGACTTTAGCCAAGCGCATATAGGTTTGTTTTCTGCTGGTGGCAGTGTATCTGAAAAATATGCTCCTATTGCTGCTGAAGCCGGCTGTATTGTAATCGATAATACATCGCACTTTAGAAATGATTTTGAAATACCACTCGTGGTGCCAGAAGTTAATGCTTCAAGCCTAGCTGATTTTAGAAATCGTAATATTATTGCTAACCCTAACTGTTCAACTATTCAGATGATGTTAGCACTTAAACCAATTTATGATGCTTACGGAATAGACCGTATTAATGTATCTACTTACCAAGCTGTATCGGGTGCAGGTAAAGACGCGGTTGATGAACTTGCAAAGCAAACAGCTAATTTGATGAATGCACGCCCTATGGATAATAAAGTATTTCCAAAGCAAATTGCATTTAACGTTATTCCTCAAATTGATAGCTTTGAAGATAATGGCTATACGCGCGAAGAAATGAAAATGGTAAACGAAACTCATAAAATTTTGGGTGATACCACTATTGCAGTGAACCCAACGTGTGTACGTGTTCCCGTATTTTTTGGGCACTCAGAATCAATTAATATTGAAACGCGCATGCCTTATGACTTTGAACACGTTAAACAACTTTTAAAAGACGCGCCTGGTGTCGAGCTAATTGATGATGAAGGTGACTACCCAACAGCAGTGTCTGACGCTAGTGGTAACGATACTGTGTATATAGGTCGATTACGTGCTGATATTTCTCATCCTCATGGATTAAACATGTGGGTTGTAAGTGACAACACTCGTAAAGGTGCTGCAACTAATAGCATTCAAATTGCAGAAGAGCTTATTGCCAATTACATGTAATAGTTAATTGCGCTAAACATGCTTTTGAAGCGGTAAACAGTAGTTGTTTGCCGCTTTTTGTTTATATGGCTTGTCAAATTTTTGCCGTTTAATTTTAAAAATACAAAAACTGATTGATAACGCTCAATAAATTAATATTTATAAAGATGTTTTAAGGCATTTATTTTCAAGGTGTTGCGATGGATATTACGCTCTAACTGGTTTATAGTTTGTAATTGGAATAGAGCTTGCAATAAAAATAGATTGTAATAATAAATGCGAGTCAGTCATTTGGCTGATAATAGCAATAATAAACAATATTTATGCACTTAAGTTTTAGGTGTTTTATTAATATTTAAATATTAAAGGATCAGCATGCGCGGTTTAGCTACACTTATTATATTAGCGTCTGCATTGATAGTAACGCCAGTTTACTCTCAGGACAGTACCCAATTAAAGGGGCCTAAAGGCGTTGACTATGGTGCGCAAGGGCGATCAATTGGGCCAATTAAACCAACTGATACGCTTTGGCGTATAGCAGCTAAAGTGCGCCCAGACAATTCTGTCAGTATTTATCAAGTTATGCAGGCTTTGTATAACAAAAATCCCGATTCATTTTTAGAACAAAATCTTAACCACATTCAAAATGGTGCCTATTTAAAAATCCCTACCTTAGCCGAAATAAAAGCTGTAAATACGCAGCTCGCAAAGCAACGCTCTGAGCAAGATGATGCATTATGGGAAAAGAAAAAAAATGGCACGCTTACACAAAGCGAAATTAACTCAGCGCAAACAAAAGTAACTCAAGCGCGTAAAATTGATGTAGACGATGCTAAAAAAGAGATACAGAAAGAATTAAATGAAATAAAAACAGAGCAAGGTACTAAGCTTGTTGAGTTACAACAACAGTTTAAAAGCTCAGTTAGTAATGTAGAAGAGATTTTAGTTGAAAATAATAATCTTAAAAAACAGTTATCAGGAATATCTAAAGAGCTCGAAAACTTACGTTTGCAATTAGGACAAGACAGCGAAATTCAAAATCAGTTAAAAGAACTCATCGTTAAACAAAACGAGATTATTGCCCAACAAAAAAAACAAGAAGTAATACCAAAAGAGTCATTTGATTTTAGCTCATTATTTTCAAACCCCATAGTACTGGGCTTGTTAATGTTTATTCCTGGGTTACTGATTATTTTTGCAATCGTTATGTTTTTACGCAAACGAGCAAGTAATCAAGAAGAGCCGCAAAACGATGATGACTTTTTACCACAAACCCCAACTTATACTGGCGATGATGATTTAGGCCCAAGCTTAAATGACGATCCAATTGTACCTGACCCTTTAGATGACTTGAGTGTTCAATTAGATGATAGTCTCGAAAGTGATATGTTGCCTAATGATGATTTAGACGACGGCTTAGATGATTTTTCTGGCGACGAAAATTTACTTGATCAGGATGAGCTCGAAAGCTTGCTAAGCGATGACATTGTTTTTGATGATGAAAATACCGATGACGATGATGAGCTCGATATTTTTATGCAGCAAGGGTTTGATCAACCTTCAGATGAAAACGCTGAAGATATAGATTTAGACTTATCTGATGACTCAATTAACAATGATGAAATCCTAACTAATGACGATTTAGATAGCTTGTTTGATGAAGACGATAGTCTACCTGAGTTTGATGCACCGCAAACAAGCGAAGCTTTAGAGGATGACAGCTTAGAATCTCATGATGAAATGGCGGCTTTAAGTGAAGAGCTTGCAGATGAAGATAATTTTGATATAGATGAATTATTAGATCAAACATCAACAGAATTAGATACCTCAAATAACACTTCAGCTGAACTTGATACAAGCGACGACTTTGATTTAGACGATATAGATAGCTTAATTGATGAGGCGAATGACCCAAAAAGTGATGTGGTAGATGACTCACTTGATGCAGAGTTACTCGACGAAGATGAACTTCTAGAAGAAAGCGACGACTTTGATTTAGACGACATAGATAGCTTAATTGATGAGGCTGCAGTTGATACTGCAGATGACTCATTAGTTGAGGAAAGTGACGACTTTGATTTAGACGATATAGATAGCTTAATTGATGAAGCAGCAGTTGATACTGCAAATGATTCATTAGTTGAGGAAAGTGACGACTTTGATTTAGACGACATAGATAGCTTTATTTATGAGACTGCGGTTGATACTGAGAATGACTCTTTAGTTGAGGAAAGTGACGACTTTGATTTAGACGACATAGATAGCTTAATTGATGAGGCAGCAGTTGATACTGCAAATGATTCATTAGTTGAGGAAAGTGACGACTTTGATTTAGACGACATAGA
>NZ_JACJFA010000013.1:0-24549 GCF_014164345.1 Pseudoalteromonas sp. SG43-5 | reverse complement strand
ACGACTTTGATTTAGACGACATAGATAGCTTAATTGATGAGGCAGCAGTTGATACTGCAAATGATTCATTAGTTGAGGAAAGTGACGACTTTGATTTAGACGACATAGATAGCTTAATTGATGAGACTGCGGTTGATACTGCAAATGATTCATTAGTTGAACAAAGCGATGACTTTGATTTAGACGACATAGATAACCTAATTGATGATGAAGTAAAAAATTCAGATGTAAGAGATTCAGAAATTGATAATGCATTGGCAGACTCAGTTGAGGATTTAGCAGATGCTCAAGAAGAATTAAATGTTGATGATATTGAGTCGCTTGCTTCATCATTAAATGAAGAGCCCGAGCTTATAGAAGAACCTGAGCTTGAAGAAGAGCCCGAGCTTGACGATGAGCCTGAACTTGCAGAAGAACCTGAGCTTAAAGAAGAACCTGAACTTATAGATGTAACGGTTGATGATTTTTCAGATACATCAGAGTCGCTTCTTGATCCTGAAGATGCGCTTGAAGAATATACAGATGATACTTTAAAGAGCGTTGATGAGCTTTTAAATGAGCTACAACAAGCGACGGATGATGACTATATAGAAACACCAGATTGGTCTTTAGATGAGCTTGAAGACGATCTTGAAGAAATAGAAGTAGATCTTGGTGACGATCCGTTAGCGGGCGACGATGACTCAGATCTTACAAAAATTGAAGAGCAGCTTGATAGCGATCTTATAACGCCAAGTGAAGAGTTAGATGAATATCCTGAACTTGAATTAGACGATGATCATTCATTATTGGAGAATGAACCTTCGTTTGAGCCGCAAGAACCTAAAGAAAATGCACCGAGTGAAGAAAATGCAGTAGCACTTAGTCAAACAGAGAAAGATCTCGCAAATGCGCTTTCTGAAAATGCTAACTTAGATAGCTTAGAAGATGATTTTGATGATGAACTATTAATTGATAATGACTTCTCTGAATCAGAAGCTAAGGTTGAAGACGAGTCGTTTGATGATGATTTACTGCAAGAAATTAATGACGGAATTGATTCTGTTGAACCAGTTAGTATAGAAGAGGATACCAAACCTCTTAACCTTGATGAAGTTCAAGAAACACTAGAAAGTGAGTTGCCATTTACCCCCGAAGAATTACAAGGTGATGATTTAGACGGTGAGGCGCAGGGAGTCGCTTCCAGCCAAGCTGAGCAGGACTTATCAAATGCGCTTTCTGAAAATAATGATTTAGATAGTTTAGAAGACGATTTTGATGATGAAATTTTAATTGAAGACGATTTTTCTGACTTAGATGTTGAGTTTGACGAAGATATTTTAGAGCAAGCGCTAACTGATGAGTTATCAGACGAGCAGCAAGAGCAAACAAATGCAGAGCGCGAAGCACAGTTAACAAACTCAGATGAAGCAGGTAGCACTAATATTAGCTCTGACGATGAACTTGATGAAGAGTTTATGTCAAATTTGACGCAAACTGATTTTGATTCATTACTTAGTGAGTTAGCGGAGCCTGAAGAATTAAGTGCTGAGGATAGCAGTGAATTTGATGTCGACTTTGACAGCTTGCTAAAAGAAGACTTAGAGGAAGATGACTCATTAACTACAAAAGAGCCACTTGTTGAAAGTAGTGATATTGAGCAACTTGATAATGATGAATTTGTAGATATAGATTCATTATTAGAAGAAAGTGAAGAGGCTGAACTTGAACACGAACCTTACACCGACGTTAATATGGATGTCGGTTTGAGTGAGTTTGATGCATTACTTGCTGGTGATAACCCAACCGATGTTGATGCTGAAAGTGGTGGTTATTCAGCTAAACTAGATTTAGCGCGTGCTTATATTGAAATTGATGATTTTGATTCTGCGCTCAAGGTCATTGAGGATGTCATCAACAAAGGCCCAGAAGAAGTTCAAGAAGAGGCACTTAGTTTAAAAGCGAAACTAAAATAACAAATTGTTAAAAAAACCCTTAATTGGTTATTCTAATTAAGGGTTTTTTTATGGATGTTAGTTTAATTATAACAAGGGAAAGCAACGCATTAACGAAGTGAATTTTATAGTATGTAATTGTTATAAAAGAATAATTTACATCGTAATTATTAAGTTATTTGATTCATTGAAATGATCATGTTTTTAATAAAAAGGGTATTACCGCACACCTCCTTTTATTGCGTCGAGAGATAGCATAAAATGCCGTGTTCATTAGCACAGTAGGTAAAGCAGTAATTATGCGAGTAGCACTTGGAGTTGAATACAACGGCGTACGCTATAGTGGGTGGCAACGTCAATCACATGTAAATAGCGTACAACAAGAAGTAGAAAAGGCATTGTCGCGTATTTGTAATCACCCAGTTGAAGTAGTATGTGCGGGGCGAACTGATGCGGGTGTGCACGGTACAGGTCAAATAATACATTTTGAAACTGAAGCTTCGCGTGACATGGTCGCATTTACAATGGGTATGAATACCTTATTGCCTAAAGATATTGCTATTCGCTTTGCACAACCAGTTGCTGTCGATTTTCATGCTCGTTTTAGTGCAACCGCTCGCCGATACCGCTATATTATTTATAACTCTCCTTTTCGAGGAGCAGTGTTAAACGAAGGGGTTACGCATTTTCATCACCCATTAGATGAAGTTAAAATGCAGGAAGCCTGTCAGTATTTGATCGGGACACACGATTTTACATCTTTTCGAGCGATCCATTGTCAAGCAAATACACCGACTCGCACTATTCATCATTTATCGGTACAGCGCCAAGGGTGTTACGTTATTATTGATATTAAGGCGAATGCGTTCTTGCATCACATGGTACGTAATATAACGGGGAGCTTGATGGATATTGGCATACATAAGCAACAGCCCATTTGGTTGAAAGAATTACTTGATTGTAAAGAGCGTGCTAAAGCAAGTGCTACAGCTAAAGCTGCAGGTTTATACTTGGTTGATGTCGATTATCCTGAAGAGTTTAATATTCCTAAAATGCCTTTAGGTCCATTGTTTTTACCTGACGCTGAAATTTAGTTATGGTTGCCGTTAGTGTTTTTTATGAACACTTTTAACTACTAAGACCAGTTTTTTATACCGCGTTAGTGTAATTCATGTTTTAATTGAAAAAATTTGTCTGCTAATTGCTATTGGCAGGCTCGCGACACAGAACAGCATTAAGAGAGTTGCAAATGAGTTGGCTAGAAAAAATCTTACCTAAAACGACAAAATCATCAGGTCGTAAAGAAATCCCAGAAGGTGTTTGGGCTAAGTGCACATCGTGTGATTCAATTTTATATAAAGCTGAATTAGAAAAGTCATTAAACGTATGTCCTAAGTGTGACCACCACATGCGTGTTAGTGGCCGTAAGCGCCTGGAGCACTTTTTAGATGAAGGTGACCGTCAAGAGCTTGGCACACAACATGAGCCTAAAGACATTCTTAAGTTTAAAGATTCTAAAAAATACTCTGATCGTATCAGTGCAGCCCAAAAAGCAAGTGGTGAAAAAGATGCACTTGTAGCTATGAAAGGCCGATTAAAAGGTATTCCAGTTGCAGCAGTAGCATTTGAGTTCTCGTTTATGGGTGGTTCAATGGCTTCTGTTGTTGGCGCTCGCTTTGTTGATGCTGTTGATCAATGTTTAGAGCATAACATGCCGCTTATTTGTTTTTCTGCATCAGGCGGTGCACGGATGCAAGAAGCGCTTATGTCGCTTATGCAAATGGCTAAAACAAGTGCTGCACTTGCAAAAATGACTGAAAAAGGTCTTCCGTTTATTTCAGTCATGACTGACCCAACTATGGGTGGTGTATCTGCATCACTTGCTATGCTGGGCGATATTAACGTTGCAGAACCTAAAGCATTAATTGGTTTTGCGGGTCCTCGTGTTATTGAGCAAACTGTTCGCGAAACATTACCTGAAGGCTTTCAGCGTAGTGAATTTTTGCTTGAACACGGTGCAATTGACATGATTATTGACCGCCGTGAAATGCGCGATACCCTTGCACGCATTTTAGCTAAATTTATGAACTTGCCTTCTACGGAACAAGAGCATAGAGTAGCGTAAATTTCAGCTTTACTGATTACACGCTATGACAAAAAAAATTCCTAGCCAATCATCAAGCCTTGATGATTGGCTTTTTTATTTAGAAAGTGTTCACCCAGCTAACATTGCTATGGGCTTAGAACGAGTTGCTAATGTTGCTAACAATATTGGCCTGTTAAACACTCCAAGTAAAATTATTCTTATTGCCGGTACAAACGGTAAGGGCACCACAGCACGCTGCTTAGAGTCGCTATTGCTAGCGCAAGGTTTCAATGTGGGTACTTACGCATCTCCACATTTAATTCGTTATAACGAGCGTGTACGAGTTAATGGGGAAGAATTGGCAGACCAATTTCATATAGATGCTTTTCACCAGCTTGAGCAAGGCCGTAAAGACACTCCTCTGACTTATTTTGAATATGGTACTTTGGGTGCGTTGGCAATTTTTAAACGCTGTAACGTCGATTATGTATTACTAGAGGTTGGTTTAGGTGGGCGCTTTGACGCTACAAATATAGTCACTCCCTTTGCAAGCGTGATCACCACTATAGACTTAGACCATAAAGAGTACTTAGGTGATACCCGTGAGTTAGTGGCTTATGATAAAGCCGGTATTTTTCGTGAAAATACGCCCGCTATTATAGGGGATTTAAATATTCCTCACACAATGACTGATTACGGCAAAGAAATTAATGCCAACATGACGCTGTCGGGCAGTGACTTTATTTTTAAAGAAAATGCTGAGAGCTTTAATTGGCAATATAAAGAACATAATCTTGAAATAGATAAGCCTGCAATACCGTGTCAAAATGCAGCTACCGCATTAACTACGCTAAGTGTTTTAAACTTATTACCTAGTGAATCAATTATACGAAGTTGTTTAGCTAATTTAGTTGTCGAAGGGCGCTTTCAACAGTTAAGTGTTGAGCCTTTAGTCTTTACCGACGTAGCACACAACCCTGAGTCGGCGCGTTATTTAGCCAATAAGTTATCAAGCTATAAAGATAAAGGCTTTAAAATTCATGCATTAGCCGCTATGCTTGCTGATAAAGATAAAGCGGGTGTATTTAAAGAAGTAAGTCACTTGGTCGATGAGTGGTCATTAGCGAGCTTAAGTGGCCCGCGAGGCGACACTGCAAGTAATTTACAAAATGCACTGCACGAATTGTCTCATCATAATACTATTAATAGCTATGATAGTGTGGCACAAGCACTGAATGTAATTTTACCAGAACAACAAAGTGATACTATGTTGATTATATTTGGTTCATTTTTTACAGTTGCTGGCGCTATTAATTACTTTAAAAAATAGAGAGGATGTCGGTGAACTCAAGTTTTATTAATCGCTTAGTCGGAACAAGTATAGTGGTGATCGCAGCAATTGTGTTTATCCCTAATATACTCGATGGCGAAAAAGTGCATTATAAAGAAGGCTTTAAAGCGATCCCAGACCGCCCTGAGTTCAAAACAATCGATCTTCAAGAGTCAATTGATGAAAATATGGCTAATGCTGAGCCACTAAAGCAAGATGAAATTGAAGACATTCAAGCTGACGATGAAGCTTTTGAGCAGCAAAGCGCGATGGATGAGAGTGATTACGCTTTGGAAGATAAAGTTGTTGAAGCAACTATAGAACCCAAAGCTACACCAATTACAAAAGCGCCTGTTCAAGCTAAGCCAGAGCCTATTGCACCACGTAAAAGTGATGAAAACCTAACGAGTATGGCCTATGTTATTCAATTAGGTAGTTTTTCACATGTTGCAAACGTTAAAGCATTACAGGCTAAATTAAAGGCTGAAGGGTTTAAAACGTTTACTAAACCGATTAAAACCCCAAATGGGACACTAACCAAAGTATTTGTTGGTCCTTCGCTTGATAAAAGTGAATTACAAAAGCAGCTCCCTCAGCTCAAAGAGCTTACTAAATTAAATGGTAAAGTTACGCAGTATGAAGTAACAAAATAATTTTAAAAAGGCTTGTATAACAAGCCTTTTTTTATTTATTTATATTTTTTTTATCATTATCTTTATCTCACAATACCTAGACTAGAATGTTAATTTTTTGTATTAACTACAACCCAGTAATCTCCCGTTTAAACTTGCATACTAACGATGTTTGGGTATAGAATGCGCCCCAAATTAGCGACTAATTGGTTCTTATGATCTGGGTTGATTACGCCATTATTGGCATCATTGTATTGTCTACCATCATCGGTTTAATACGCGGCTTTGTAAAAGAAGCAATGTCATTAGCGGTATGGGCTGGCGCCTTTATCATCTCTAGCTTATTTTACCAATATTTAGCTTCCTTCCTAACAACCATTTCTGAACCCCTTTTAAGAAATGCGGCGGCCATAGCCATATTATTCTTTGCGACGCTACTGTTAGGCGGTTTACTAAACTACATTTTAGGTGAACTTGTACATCGTACTGGTTTATCGGGTACCGACCGTGTCTTTGGCATAGTGTTTGGTGCTCTACGAGGCGTGTTGGTCGTGAGCGCGTTACTCTTCTTTCTTGATGCTTTTACTGGTGCACCCAATACGCACTGGTGGGGCAATTCTATTTTGATTCCAGAATTTGGCTTTGTTGTTGAATGGTTCTTTTCATACCTAGAAAACAACTCGAGCTTTTTAAATTCAGTAAACCGTTAATCGGCGAGGATAAATTACATGTGTGGTATCGTTGGAATAGTCGGAACATCCCCTGTCAATCAGGCGATTTATGATGGCTTAACTGTTTTGCAGCACCGTGGTCAAGATGCCGCGGGTATCATTACCATTGAGAATAATACGTTCAGCTTACGCAAAGCAAATGGCTTAGTGAAAGATGCTTTTCACACTCGTCATATGAAACGACTACAAGGTACGATTGGTCTTGGCCATGTTCGCTATCCTACAGCAGGGTCTTCAAGCTCATCTGAAGCACAACCTTTTTATGTTAACTCACCGTTTGGTATAGCACTTGCCCATAATGGCAACCTTACTAATGCAGAAGCTTTAAAAGAGCAGTTATTCTCAGAAGCACGTCGTCATGTAAATACAACATCTGATTCAGAAATCTTACTCAACATCATGGCACATGAACTAAGTAAATCTGATAAGTTGCATTTAGACCCTGAAGATATATTTACTGCGGTAACCGAGGTAAATAATAAAGTAAGCGGTGGTTATGCAACAATTGCTATGATTATTGGTCACGGTATTGTTGCTTTTCGCGACCCTAATGGTATCCGTCCACTTGTATTTGGCAAACGTGAGACTGCAAAAGGTACTGAGTACATGTTCGCCTCTGAAAGCGTTGCGTTAAAACCGGACGGATTTGAGTTTGTACGTGATGTTGCCCCTGGTGAAGCTATATATGTTACAGAAGAAGGTGAATTTCATTCACTTAGTTGTGCAGATAAAGCATCTTACTCGCCGTGTATTTTTGAATTTGTTTATTTTGCTCGACCTGATTCAACAATAGACCGTATGTCTGTTTATGCAACACGCGTAAACATGGGGACAAAACTAGGCGAAAAAATTGCACGCGAATGGGCTGATAAAGACATTGATGTAGTTATCCCAATCCCAGAAACTTCATGCGATGTAGCACTGGAAATTGCACGTGTACTTGATTTACCGTATCGCCAAGGTTTTGTTAAAAACCGTTATATCGGTCGTACATTTATCATGCCTGGCCAAGAGATGCGTAAAAAATCAGTGCGTCAAAAGCTAAACGCAATTGATCGCGAGTTTAAAGGTAAAAACGTATTATTGGTTGATGACTCAATTGTTCGTGGTACAACATCAGCACAAATTGTTGAAATGGCTCGAGAGTCTGGTGCTAAAAATGTTTACTTTGCATCCGCAGCGCCTGAAATACGCTTCCCTAATGTGTACGGTATTGATATGCCTTCAGCAGCTGAGCTTATTGCTCACGGACGTGAAGTTGAAGATATTAATGCAAGTATTGGTTCTGACGGTTTAATCTTTCAATCGTTAAAAGATTTAATAGCTGCGGTTAGCCAAGAAAATCCTGAAATTACTAAGTTTGAAACCTCAGTATTTGATGGGCAATATATTACAGGCGACATTGATCAAAACTATTTAAATCGTATTGATGAGCTACGTAACGATTCAGCAAAAAGCACCCGCGAAAGTGCGATGTCTTCAAGTTTAGAGATTCACAACCAAGACGAAAACGAAGCTGATTAATAATTAGTTAATAAAAAGTCGTTACATAAAAAAAGGAGCTAATTAGCTCCTTTTTTGCGAAGGAAAGAAAGGGAACATTTCTATCAAACACGACTCTTTTTTAGCTAAACTTTATTAAGTAAACATTGGACTAACAATCCCATTTGTCCAAAGCATAGCTGTTACAGCTAAAATAATAACTAATAATATTAATCCGCACGTTACAACCGAGCTGGCATAAATAAAACCACGCTCTTCTGGAATATGCATAAGTATTGGTACGCCGGTATAAAGTAAGTAGACCGAGTAAGCTAGTGCAATAATTCCAATACACACTACAAACCAAAGTACAGGCCAAAAGGCGGCAAGCGCCGACATAAACACAGGTGTTGCAGTATAAGCTGCAAGTTCAAGTGTTTGTGTAAATGTAGGCTTAGAGCCAAATGTAACGGCCATCCAATGAGCCAAATACGCCAATGCAAAAACACCCGCTATTAAAGCAAAATACATTGCAACTGCAATTAATAGCGCACTATCGTGCGTTAAAAATACAGGATCGCCTGCGCCTATACTCCATCCTAAATAAACAGATGAGTAATAACCCATTATTGAAGGAAACAAAGCAATCAGTAAAATATGCGACAAACTATAGGTTAGACTTTCATGGCGATTATCTATTGTTTGCCATTCTTCAAGTGGGTGAGCATAAATGCCCCAGAGGTGATTTAGTATCATAGTGCTTACTCCATAAAAGGAACGTATTACTGTTTTGGTTGGTTTATTTTTATACAGTCTACGTACAGTTATGGTTCACTTATTTTGCAAAGTCAAGTTAACTCACTATTAACATTTTTGCACAGGTTAAGGCTTTGATTTATCCCAAACAAAATTTCGTGTTAAAATAATGGCATATCAAATTTATTTAGTAATGAGCAGTCAACGTGCCACATAGCCAACTTTTAGAGCCGATCAATAACTTTTTAGTGTGTACAACCCCACAGCAGTGGGTGGAGCAGGCAATTAAAAAAGAGAACTTATCAGTAATCTTAATCGATCACTTAATTTGTGAGTTAAAAGCGGCTCAAAGTGCGATGTTTTTAATACGTAAATACGCTGTTGATAAAGAGGGCAGTGATGCCTTACTCGAGTGGCTAAAGCCATTTGAAACGCTTATTTATAAGCGTGAAGGAAATTGGCGTGATCTCGCCGCTAAAAATAAGCTAACTAAATCAATAATTCCTAAATCTAATTCGCCATATGGACAAGATTTAATTGATAAAATGGTATTGTTGATAAAAGAAGAGTTGCATCATTTTTACCAAGTGCTCGAAATTATGGACGAGTACGGTGTAGAGTACCAAAGCATTACACCATGTCGTTATGCAAAAGGCATGCTTCGTCATGTTAAAACGTTTGAGCCAAACGCCCTTGTTGATAAATTAATTGTAGGCGCTTACATTGAGGCGCGTTCATGTGAGCGTTTCGCAAAGCTTGCGCCGCATGTTGACAAACGTTTAGGTGATTTTTATATTTCGCTGCTGCGCTCTGAAGCCCGTCATTACCAAGATTATCTAACTTTAGCGCAAGAAATTGCTGATTTTGATATTACCGAACGAGTTAAAGAATTTGGCGAGATTGAAGCCGAATTAATTTCATCACAGGATGAAGATTTTAAGTTTCATAGTGGCCTGCCAATAGCAGAAAGCTAATTTTCTTTTAAAAAATTAATGTATTCAGCTGTTTTTTGATTGCTGAAATTGTGTTTCTTCATGATTTCAGCAATGCTTCCGTTTTCAATTATTATATCAATCCCTCTATTAAACTTTTGTAAGTACTCTTTTGCCCTGTAATTTGATTTAGAGACAACTAAATATAGTTTATGAGAAGCAAGATCTGGCAATAAGTACTCAATTTTATTCTTATCTAAATCAACTTCGTTATTGTGCTCAAGCCAATACTTCCCTACTTCTTTAGTGCCTGCGACCAAATCAATACGTCCTTGTTGTAGCAGGTATAAACTTGTAGGAAGGCTTTTAGTGGATGTTATTGCCAGCTCAGTATTTCTTGTAAACTCTTGGCTTACAAAGGCATTGTCTTCTGTACCAATACTATAAGGTGTTAATGATTTAACTGTACCATCGAAGTTAATAGCACTCTCTTTGCGTTTAAAAATTCCTGAATGAGCAACTGCAAGTGGGCGAGAGTAGTAAAAAACTTCATTTCTTTTTAATGAATAAAAAGCGCCTAAAATAGCTGTTTTTCTCTTTTTTTCTAATAGCTTTAGGGCGCGGTCCCATGTCGTAAACTCGGCTTCGCTATTAATGCCTTGAGTTTTAAGGGCTGATTGAGTGATTTCATATAACCAACCGTTATCAGGAAGGTTTTCGCTAAAATAGGGAGGGTAGTTTTCAGTAACAATTTGCCATGTTTGCTCGCTAAATACTTTGGTAGGAATGGCAATTACTACGATGAAAATTAACAGCTTAATCATTAAACCTCTCACTATTATTCAAATATATAGTTAAATAATAGTCAGGATTTTAAATTATGCGAAAGGCGTGCTAATTAATTCTTGTGATTGAGGGGTAACGACTAAATAAGAGCCTTGGGTATACCAGTCACCTAGCACTGTACGAGTAAGCGTTTGTTCATTAACTTTATAGGTATGAACATTAGGACGGTGAGTATGACCATGAATCATATTAGTAACGTTATGTTTGGCAAAGGTGGCAAGCACGGCTTCATCTACAACGTCTAAAATTTCGATAGGTTTATCAGCTTGGCTCAACTTACTTTTTTCACGGGCATTACGCGCTATTTTTTTACGATACCAAAGTGGCATTGCAAGCATTAATTTTGGCCACCACCAACCACGGCTTTTTTTACGAAATTTTTGATACTCAGTATCTTGAGTACACATTTCGTCGCCATGTAAAATAACGGTAGGCGTACCATATAAATCAATGACTGTTTGTTCATCGAGTAAAGTCATTGCGGCCATGTCTGCATATTGCTTGCGCATGATGAAATCACGGTTGCCATGTATAAAATAAACAGGTGTCCCACCATCATTAACGGCGCTTAAATGCTTTGCTACATCGGCACTCAGCGCTGTAATGTAGTCATCTCCAACCCATACTTCAAAAAAATCACCCAAAATATAAAGTGCATCTACATCTTTATTTAGTATATGCGTATTTAAAAAGTCAAAAAATGCAGCGCTAATGTCGGGGCGGTTTTCGCTTAGGTGTAAATCTGCAATAAAGTAAGTTTGGCGAGTCATAGGTCAGTCTTTTCGATATAAATAAAGCGGGCGTATACACATTGGTAAATGCCCGCTGATACTCCACATTACGTGGGTAAACTTACTATTAGCTAACAGTAACGCTTTCGATGATCACATCTTCAAGAGGCACGTCTTGGTGAAAACCAGTACTACCTGTTGCTACGCCTTTTATTTTATTTACTACGTCCATGCCTTCTACTACTTCAGCAAAAACACAGTAACCCCAGCCTTGCGATGTTTCGCTACTGTGGTTTAAAAAGTCGTTGTTATTCACGTTAATGAAAAACTGCGCCGTAGCTGAATGAGGATCAGGTGTACGTGCCATTGCTAAAGTACCTATCTTGTTAGATAGGCCATTATTAGCTTCATTTTTAATTGGGTCGTTAACTTCTTTTTGTTCCATACCTGGTACAAAACCACCGCCTTGAACCATAAAACCATCGATTACACGATGAAAGATAGTGCCGTTGAAAAAATCAGCATTTGCATACTCTAAAAAGTTTTTAACAGTGTTTGGAGCTTCTTGCTCAAACATTTTAATGGTGATGTCACCAAAATTGGTGTGTAGAACAACCATGTGTTTTCCTATATCTGGTTTAAATATTGGCGCTATTTTATCGTAGTTGGCTAAGATTAACAAAGTAGATGTTTGGTTTGTTATAAAGCGCTAGAGCAGGGGCTTTTCAAGTGGTAACATAACTGTTCAAGTAAATAGTCAAGGACTCAAAGTAAATGGTAAATATATACAACACACTCACGCGACAAAAAGAGCAATTTAAACCTATGGTCGAAGGCAAAATCGACATGTATGTGTGTGGTATCACCATTTATGATTACTGCCATATTGGACACGCTCGTACTTTTGTTGGTTTTGACGTTATTGTGCGCTACTTACGTCATATTGGTTACGATTTAAAATATGTACGTAACATTACAGATATCGACGATAAAATAATTAAACGTGCAAATGAAAATGGTGAGTCAATAAACGACTTAACTGTGCGCATGACTAAAGCGATGCATGAAGATTTTGATAGCCTAAATATGCTACGCCCAGATGTTGAACCAACAGTTACAAGCCATATGGATGAAATTATCGTTATGGTTAAGCGCTTGATTGAAAAAGGCCATGCCTATGTTGCAGCTGATGGCGATGTTTTGTTTGATGTATCAACGTTTGAGCAATATGGTGCGCTTTCTCAGCAAGATTTAACTATGTTGCAATCGGGCTCTCGCGTAGAAGTGGCTCAAGATAAAGACGATCCGCTTGATTTTGTGTTATGGAAAAAAGCCAAAGCAGGTGAGCCATCATGGTCATCACCGTGGGGTGAAGGGCGTCCTGGTTGGCATATTGAATGTTCGGCAATGAGCTCAAAACACTTAGGTGAGCATTTTGATATTCACGGTGGGGGGTCTGATTTACAGTTTCCACATCATGAAAACGAAATTGCCCAGTCGTGCTGTGCAAACAACGGCAAGTATGTAAATACATGGATACATACTGGCATGGTGCAAGTAAATAAAGAAAAAATGTCTAAGTCGTTAGATAACTTTTTTACTGTGCGTGAAGTTTTAAAAGCATACGATGCCGAATCTGTTCGTTACTTTTTAATTTCAGGGCATTACCGCAGCCAATTAAATTACTCACAAGAAAATTTAGACCAAGCGCGTTCATCACTTGAACGCATTTATACAGCGCTTCGTGATGTCGTACCGGTAGAGTGCGACTTAGAAGGCAATGAGTTTGTTGCTAAGTTTAGAAAAGCAATGAATGATGACTTTAATACACCAGAAGCACTACCTGCGTTGTTCGAACTTGCTAAAGAATTAAACCGCGTAAAAGAAAGTGACGCAGGTCAAGCTGGCAAGTTAGCGTTTATACTGCGTAGCCTCGGTGAAGTGTTAGGTGTTGCTCAACAAGCACCGGAAGCTTTTTTACAAGGTGGGCAAGATGACGACGAAGTTGCGACAATTGAAGCATTAATTGTAAAACGTAATGAAGCACGTGCTAGTAAGGACTGGGCTGCTGCTGATGAAGCACGTGATGCGCTTAATGCGTTAGGTGTAATACTTGAAGATTCAGCTGGTAAAACAACGTGGCGTAAAGCGTAAGCGTTTAAAGTAATTCAGGTCAAACTAAAAAAGGGTTGCCAAATGGCAACCCTTTTTTGATTTTTTAACAGCTTAGCTGTGATACTTTTCACACGCTTCAAGTGTGTTTTCAATTAAGCTTGCGACAGTCATCGGGCCAACGCCACCTGGTACAGGTGTAATAAAATGCGCTTTTTGTTCGGCCACACTGTATTGAACATCACCGACTAATTTACCCGTATCTAAGCGGTTAATGCCCACATCGATAACAATAGCGCCTTCTTTTATCCAATCTCCCGGTATAAATTCAGGTTTACCGACAGCCACAACTAATAAGTCAGCGCGGCGAACATGTGTTTCTAAGTCTTGAGTAAATTTATGGCACACAGTGGTAGTACAACCTGCTAATAAAAGCTCTAACGACATTGGACGACCAACAATATTTGACGCGCCAACGACAACTGCATGCATCCCTTTATAACGTACACCCGTTGAATCAAGTAATGTAATAATACCTTTAGGGGTACATGGGCGAAGGGCAGGCATACGCTGTGCTAATCGACCAATGTTATATGGATGAAATCCATCAACATCTTTATGTGGGGTAATACGTTCTAAAATCTTTTCAGCATCAAGACCTTTTGGCAGTGGTAACTGCACTAAAATTCCATCAACTTCGGCATCATTATTTAGCTCGTCAATTAAATCTAAAAGAGTTTGCTCTTGTGTGTCTGCTGGTAAATCAAATGATTTAGAGATAAAACCTACTTCTTCACAGGCTTTACGTTTTGAACCAACATAAACTTGGCTTGCTGGATCAAGTCCTACAAGTACTACTGCAAGTCCTGGTGCACGTAAACCATTTGCTACACGTTCACTTACGCGTTCTGCTACAGCGCTACGTACTTGTTTTGCGATTGCCTTACCATCAATGATGTTTGCCGTCATGGGTGACCTTTAATTGGGGTTAATTAACTAGATACCGATACTCTAAAAACGAATGCATAGTAAAATAGGGGTAAAAATGCTAATAAAGAAAAATACGCTCTTTATTTAACTCGTTTTATAATGTGCCTACTATTTTCGCAGAAAAGCATAGCAGCGCCAAGTTGCTTTTAAGGTATATAACGTTTGAGCTGTTAAATAGTTTAAAATTCAGCCGACTATTGTAATATTTAACCATTGTGCACTAAAAATGAGCACTTGATTGGTTTTCTAAAAAAAACGTTTGACCTAACCCCGTCAAATCACTATTATGCACCCCGTTGTCAACGAGGTCACTCGCTAACAATAATAAGTTTCGGCGATTAGCGCAGTTTGGTAGCGCACTTGGTTTGGGTCCAAGGGGTCGCAGGTTCAAATCCTGCATCGCCGACCATTTTTTTATAATTTTTTATAATCGAATAGCTTATTGGTAAACTATGAAGTTTTCGATGCGCCCATAGCTCAGCTGGATAGAGCAACGCCCTTCTAAGGCGTCGGTCGAAGGTTCGAATCCTTCTGGGTGCACCATTTGAAAACATGTAAATATAGCGGTGATTGTAGCTCAGTTGGTAGAGCCCCGGATTGTGATTCCGGTTGTCGTGGGTTCGAGCCCCATCAGTCACCCCATTTACAACGAATATCGGCGATTAGCGCAGTTTGGTAGCGCACTTGGTTTGGGTCCAAGGGGTCGCAGGTTCAAATCCTGCATCGCCGACCATTTTCTTAAAATGGTCTTAAACTCTCAGTTTAAGTGTTCAGTATGAAAAAAGAAGTTAACTCTTCAATGTCGGCGATTAGCGCAGTTTGGTAGCGCACTTGGTTTGGGTCCAAGGGGTCGCAGGTTCAAATCCTGCATCGCCGACCATTTTCTTATCCAATAAGAACAATAAGTAAACTCCTCTAAGTTATAAATCTAAATCTGTTAGCCTATAATTCTATTAAATAATTTCTATTTTATTCTATTTAGTCCGTAGTTAGCCTGTTTTTTATTCAGTAAGTCTTTATAGTCCCTTATCTAGTCCAAATAATTGCCCCCTATACTCGACTATCATAAATATTAGGTTATAATGCCGCGTCTATTGTTTAACATAGTGCCCGAAGGGCAAAGCAGCAATGGTGTCTCATGGTAGCGACGGATGCTTTTAAGTGTGAAAAACCGCTTAAACTTTATCAAGACTCATGCAGAACACTTTGTTTGTAAAGGAAGGCGAACAGTCGCCAAAATTGAATATTGAGGTAAATCATGCAAGTTTCTGTTGAGACGACCCAAGGCCTTGAGCGCCGTATAACTATCACCGTTCCTTCAGAGAACGTTGAGACCGAAGTAAAAAAACGCCTACAACAACTGTCAAAAACACAGCGTATAGATGGTTTCCGTGCTGGTAAAGTTCCAGTATCTGTAATTAACAAGCGTTTTGGCCCTGCAGTTCGTCAAGAAGTTGCTGGCGAAGTAATGCAACGTAATTACATTGAAGCAATCGTTTCTGAAAAAATCAACCCAGCTGGCGCGCCTACATTCGCTCCTAAATCACTTGAAGCAGGTAAAGATTTAGAATTCTCAGCAACGTTTGAAGTTTACCCTGAAGTTGAAGTTCAAGGTTTAGATAAAATTACTGTTGAAAAACCAGCAGTAACAGTAACTGACGAAGATTTAGCTAACATGCTAGAAACACTTCGTAAGCAACACGCAGCGTGGGCTGATGTTGATGCAGCTGCTGGCGAAAACGACCGTGTAACAGTTGATTTCGTAGGTACTATCGACGGTGAAGTATTTGAAGGCGGAAAAGCTGAAGACTTCCCATTAGAACTTGGCCAAGGTCGTATGATCCCAGGTTTTGAAGATAACATCGTAGGTAAAAAAGCAGGCGAAGAAGTAGTTGCTGATGTAACTTTCCCTGATGATTACCACGCTGAAAACTTAAAAGGTAAAGCGGCTCAATTCACTATCACAGTGAAAAAAGTTGAAGCGCAAGAATTACCAGAATTAAGCGAAGAGTTTGCAACTAAATTCGGTGTTACCGAAGGCGGCGTAGACGCGCTTAAAGAAGAAGTTAAAAAGAACATGACACGTGAGCTAGACCAAGCGGTTAAAGCAAGCGTTAAAGACCAAGCAATCAAAGGTCTTTTAGCTAACAACGAAATCGAAGTGCCTAAAGCACTTGTTGATCAAGAAGTTGATGCTCTACGTCAGCAAGCAGCTCAACGTTTTGGCGGCGACGCTCAAAACATGCCAGAGCTTCCAGCTGAATTGTTCCACGAGCAAGCTGTAACACGTGTAAAAACTGGCCTTTTATTAGGTGAAGTGATTAAAGCTAACGAGATTAAAGTTGATGACGCTAAAGTTGAAGCATTAATCGCAACAGTAGCTTCTGCATACGAAGATCCAACTGAAGTAGTAGAATACTACAAAGGTAATGATCAACTTATGCAGCAAATGCGTAATGTAGCAATGGAAGAGCAAGCTGTTGAAGCTATTTTAGCTAAAGCAGTTGTTACTGATGTTGAAAAAGCATTTGATGACATCATGAATCCACAGCAAGGTGCTTAATAAGTCATTGACTTAAGCTCTCGCTAACGATTAAATGGCTCGTGTTACTCTGTTTATACAGCGTGCCCGGGCCATTTTAGTTTTTGGCTCTAAATTTGCGAAAAACGATAACTATGCTTCCTTATAATAAGGATAAGTATAAGCGCATAAGGAATTAAATAAGTATGAATACTGGTATTACAGATCCCCTAAATGCATTGGTCCCAATGGTTGTTGAACAAACACCAAAAGGCGAGCGCTCGTATGATATTTATTCGAGATTATTAAAAGAGCGTATTATCTTTTTAACAGGTCAAGTTGAAGACAACATGGCAAATCTGATCTTAGCGCAAATGCTATTTTTAGAATCAGAGAACCCAGATAAAGATATCTTTTTATATATCAACTCACCAGGTGGTTCAGTAACTGCGGGTATGGCTATTTACGACACAATGAACTTCATCAAACCAGATGTAAGTACAATATGTGTAGGTCAAGCTGCAAGCATGGGTGCTTTTTTACTTACTGCTGGTGCTAAAGGTAAGCGTTTTTGCCTACCAAACTCACGTGTGATGATTCACCAACCATTAGGTGGTTTCCAAGGTCAAGCATCTGACTTTGAAATACACGCTAAAGAAATTCTGTCTATTAAAGATAAGCTTAACCGCTTAATGGCTGAGCATACAGGCCAACCATTAGATATTATCTCTAAAGACACTGATCGTGATAACTTCATGAGTGCTTCGCAAGCTGTAGATTACGGCTTGGTAGACTCTGTGTTTACAAATCGCGACAAAAAGTAAGCGCTTGGTAAGCAGGACTGCCTGTTTGCCACTTTGAGTTACTATGCGAAAACCAATAAATTTTGGTATAGTTAAAGCGTATTGAAATAGCCGCCAATAGTTTTGGTGGCCAACGTAATAAAATGAGGTAGCTGAATGTCTGACACTCCTACAGACGGCGACAAAAGTAATAAATTGTTATACTGCTCTTTTTGTGGCAAAAGCCAACATGAAGTGCGTAAATTAATTGCAGGCCCTTCAGTATACGTTTGTGATGAATGTGTAGAGTTGTGTAACGATATTATCAGGGAAGAGATCAAAGACATTGCTCCTAAGCATGATACGTCTGACAAACTACCTGTACCAAAAGAAATTCGTAAACACTTAGACGATTATGTTATTGGTCAAGACCATGCTAAAAAAGTATTGTCTGTTGCCGTTTATAACCATTATAAACGCCTACGTAACCAATCGACTAAGCAAGACATTGAATTAAGTAAAAGTAATATTTTGCTTATCGGCCCAACAGGTAGTGGTAAAACATTACTTGCAGAAACATTAGCGCGCCTACTTGACGTGCCGTTTACTATGGCCGATGCCACTACATTAACCGAAGCAGGTTATGTAGGTGAAGATGTTGAAAACATCATTCAAAAGCTTTTACAAAAGTGCGATTACGATGTTGAAAAAGCACAGCGCGGTATTGTCTACATCGATGAAATTGACAAGATTTCTCGTAAATCAGATAACCCTTCAATTACGCGTGACGTATCAGGCGAGGGCGTTCAACAGGCGCTACTTAAACTGATTGAAGGCACCGTTGCTTCTGTTCCACCGCAAGGTGGTCGTAAACATCCACAGCAAGAGTTTTTACAAGTAGATACATCTAAAATCTTGTTTATTTGTGGTGGTGCATTTTCAGGCCTAGATAAAGTAATTGAGCAACGTAGCCATAAAAACACCGGTATCGGTTTTGGCGTTAGCGTAAAAGAGTCTGCGGCGAGTCGTTCTTTAAGTGAAACATTTAAAGATGTAGAGCCAGAAGATTTAGTTAAATATGGCTTAATTCCTGAGTTTATAGGCCGTTTGCCGGTAGTGGCTACGTTAACAGAACTTGATGAAGCAGCTCTTGTACAAATATTGAGTGAACCTAAAAACGCGATTACTAAACAGTTTTCAGTATTGTTTGGTATGGAAGACGTTGAACTTGAGTTTCGCGATGATGCCTTAGCTGCAATTGCCCACAAAGCAATGGAGCGTAAAACAGGCGCACGTGGTCTTCGTTCAATTGTTGAAGGTGTATTACTTGATACTATGTACGAACTTCCTTCAATGGATGATGTAAGCAAAGTGGTTATTGATGAAACCGTTATTAAAGGTGAGTCAGATCCAATCTTGATTTATGAAAATAATAAACAAGATAAAGCTGCATCAGAATAGTTTTTAAGCTATTTGAATGGAAAAAGGAGCCTTAGGCTCCTTTTTTTATAATTAATTTAATCGAGTTAGGGAAAATTGTTGAACTTTAATTAGGTTATCCCCATATACTTGAGTAATCTTTAAAATAAATGAAGTGCGAAGAGAAACTATAATGACGCTTGAGAGAACCGACCGAGTCGAAATCCCAGTCCTTGCACTGCGCGATGTTGTGGTATACCCGCACATGGTGATCCCGCTTTTTGTTGGCCGTGAAAAATCAATAAAATGCCTAGAAGCGGCAATGGACAAAGACAAACAAATTTTCTTGGTTGCACAAAAAGATGCAACTGTAGATGAACCAGAGCAAGATGATATTTATCGTATCGGTACTATTGCCACTGTACTTCAGTTATTAAAATTACCAGACGGTACAGTTAAAGTTTTAGTCGAAGGTACACAGCGCGCACAAATTGAAGAATTTGTAGATAACGATGACTTTTTTGTCGCTAATGCTCAATTTATTGAATCTGATTCTGTAGATGAACAAGAGCAAGATATTTTTATCCGAAGCGCAATTAGCCAGTTTGAAGGCTATGTAAAGCTAAATAAAAAAATTCCACCTGAAGTACTAACTTCGGTTTCAGGTATTGATGAGCCAGCACGTCTTGCCGACACAATGGCAGCGCATATGCCGCTTAAAGTACCTGAAAAACAAAAAGTGCTCGAAATTTCAAGTGTCACAGAACGTCTTGAATATTTAATGGCACTAATGGAAGGCGAAATAGACTTATTGCAAGTTGAGAAGAAAATTCGTACCCGCGTTAAAAAGCAGATGGAAAAATCTCAGCGCGAGTATTACCTCAATGAGCAAATGAAAGCCATTCAAAAAGAACTTGGTGAGCTTGATGATGTGCCTGATGAATTTGAAGCGCTAAAAAAGCGTATTGAAGATTCTGGCATGCCTGATGAAGCTAAAGAAAAGGCAACTACAGAGCTCAATAAGCTTAAAATGATGTCGCCAATGTCTGCAGAAGCGACTGTAGTGCGTTCATACATAGATACATTAATTAATGTGCCATGGAAAAAACGCTCTAAAGTGAAAAAAGACTTAGCAGGCGCACAAAAAATTCTTGATAGCGATCACCACGGCTTAGATAAAGTAAAAGAACGCATTATTGAGTACCTCGCAGTACAACAGCGTACTAATAAGCTCAAAGGGCCAATTTTATGTTTAGTTGGACCACCAGGTGTTGGTAAAACATCACTTGGGCAATCTATTGCACGTTCGACTGGTCGTAAGTATGTTCGTATGGCGCTTGGCGGCGTACGTGATGAAGCTGAGATTCGCGGTCATCGTCGTACATACATAGGTTCAATGCCAGGTAAGCTAATTCAAAACATGACAAAAGTGGGCGTTAAAAACCCATTATTCTTATTAGATGAAATCGATAAAATGTCATCGGACATGCGCGGCGACCCAGCATCAGCATTGTTAGAGGTGCTTGATCCGGAACAAAACAGTCATTTTGCCGATCACTATCTTGAAGTCGATTACGATTTATCTGACGTTATGTTTGTAGCAACATCAAACAGCTTTAACATTCCTGGCCCATTATTGGACCGTATGGAAGTTATTCGCTTGTCGGGTTACACCGAAGATGAAAAGCTAAACATTGCAAAAGAGCACTTAATTACTAAACAAGTTAAACGTAACGGCTTAAAAGAGTCTGAAATAGTTATCGAAGACAGCGCAATTATTGGCATTATTCGTTATTACACACGTGAAGCGGGTGTACGTAACCTAGAGCGCGAAATTTCGAAACTATGTCGTAAAGCAGTTAAAAATATCTTACTTGAAAAGGACACTAAAATAGTGACCATCAATCAAGATAACCTAGAAGACTTTTTAGGTGTGCAGCGCTTTGACTATGGCAAAGCTGAAGATGGCGACCGTATTGGTCAAGTTACAGGCTTAGCATGGACAGAAGTTGGCGGTGATTTGCTAACAATTGAATGTGCGGCAGTGCCAGGTAAAGGCAAGTTAAGTTACACCGGTTCTCTTGGCGATGTAATGCAAGAGTCGATTCAAGCGGCAATGACGGTTGTGCGTAATCGAGCAGATACTTTCCGTATTAACAGCGACTTTTACGAAAAACGTGATATTCACGTACACGTACCTGAGGGCGCAACACCAAAAGATGGTCCTAGTGCGGGCGCAGCAATGGTAACGGGTCTTGTATCTAGCTTAACGGGTAATCCTGTACGAGCAGATGTTGCAATGACAGGTGAAATTACACTACGCGGTGAAGTACTTCCTATTGGTGGTTTAAAAGAGAAGTTATTAGCGGCGCATCGTGGTGGAATTAAAACAGTGATCATTCCAAAAATTAACGAACGTGACTTAAAAGAGATACCAGACAACGTGCTGGCAGGTCTTGATATTCACCCAGTTACTTGGATTGACGAGGTGTTAAAGCTTGCTTTAGTGCATCCTGTTGAGAGTTTTTCGGTCGAAACACCTAAAAACCAAGAAAAAACATAAAAAAAGTGCTTTTTAGGGCTTTTCAAATCTAAACGGTATGATAAGTTAAGCACTGGTTTTCAAGCCTAGCCCTTACGGGGCCTAGGCTTAAGAAAAATATAATCATGTGGGCATTAAAAGTTTGCTCTAAAATTTTCAAAAAAGTGATGTTAGTTTAAAAAACCATCGCTCTTGATAATAACAATGAAAGAGGATGATATTGTGAATAAATCTCAATTAATCGATCAAATCGCAGCTGATGCTGACATTTCTAAAGCGGCTGCAGGTCGTGCACTAGATTCATTCATCGAATCTGTATCTGGCGCGCTAAAAGATGGCGACTCAGTTGCACTTGTAGGTTTTGGTACTTTCTCAGTACGTGAACGTGCTGCACGTTCAGGCCGTAACCCGCAAACTGGTGAAACTATCCAAATTGCTGCTGCAACTATTCCAGCTTTCAAAGCCGGTAAAGCGCTTAAAGACGCAGTAAACTAATCACTGTTTTAAACACATTAGTTATGGCGAGTGTAAAGTTACTGATTCACCACAACAGATGAGTTAAGTAACTTTTCCGCCAGTTACTTCAAGTGAAAAAGCGTATCTGGTAAGATACGCTTTTTTTACATGTGACAAGGTAAAATACCTTGATCAAAAAGAGATAAACAAATGCTTGAGAAAATCAGAGAAGGTTCGCAAGGACCTGTAGCCAAAATAATTTTAGGCGCGGTGATTTTATCTTTTGCCTTAGCAGGGATCGGTAGTTACTTAGGTCAAACCACAGAACAACCCGTTGCTGAAGTAAATGGAATTAAAATTAGTCAAACCGATTTTAACCGTGCTTACCAAAATGAACGTAGCCGTTTAGAGCAACAATTTGGTGAATACTTTACACAAATTGCAGCTGATCCAAATTACATGGCACAAATTCGTCAAGGTGTAGTTGACCGCTTAGTACAACAAGAATTGCAATCACAGCTAGCGGCTGATTTAGGCCTTCGCGTAAGCGACGAAAGTGTACGTAAAACAATTTTAGAATTACCGTACTTTCAAATTGGTGAAAAATTTAATAACGACCGTTACCTACAAGTAATTCGTCAAATGAATTTTCAACCAGATGCTTTTCGTGAATATTTACGTAAAGATATGACACGCAGCCAGGTAGTATCTGCTGTTGCAGGTACAGACTTTGCTCTAGAGAGCGAGCTGAAAAGCGCAATTGCTCTTCAGCAGCAAACTCGTAGTATTGATTACGTAGTTGTAAACAAAGAGGCACTTGCCGCGAATGTTGAAGTATCAGATCAAGAAGTATCTGATTACTACGACTTAAACGCATCTCAATTTTTATCTCCAGAGCTTATCTCAGTAAGTTACATTGAGCTTAAAGCAGCAGATATCAATGTTGAATCGGTAACCGAGGATGACGTTAAAGCGTATTATGAGCAAAACAAAGCACAATACGTTGAGCCAGAAAAGCGTCGCGTATCACATATCTTAATTGATAACAGTGAAGACGATGATGCAGCAAAAGAAAAAGCCAATGCTCTTCATGCACAGCTAGAGCAAGGTGCAGACTTTGCTGAGTTAGCACAATCATCGTCTGACGATATCGTTAGTGGCGAAATGGGCGGCGATCTTGAGTGGATTGAGCGTGATGTAATGGACCCTGCATTTGAAGACGCGGCTTTCGCGCTTGAAAATAAAGGTGATATTTCTGACGTTGTTACTTCTGAGTTTGGTTATCACATAATTAAACTTACTGACATTCAACCACAACAAGTTAAAGCGTATGACGATGTTAAAGCTGACTTACGTGCTGAATTAGAACAAGCTGAAAAAATTGATGCATTTTACGAAAAGCAAACTGAAATGGGTGCACTTGCATTTGAAATTTCAGACCGCTTAGATGATGCTGCAGAAGTTGCTGAAGTGGAAGTTAAATCTACACCTCTTTTAGCACTTAATGCTCTACCAGAGCCGTTAAACAGCCCTGCAGTTGTCACAGCACTAACATCAGTTGATTTACTTGAAGATAAAGTAAATTCTGAAGTTATTGAGCTTGGCGATGAGCATGCAATCATTGTTCGTATTAACGAGCACAAAGCTGCTGCTACTAAGCCGTTAGACGAAGTAAGCGAGGAAATTAAAGCGCGTTTAGTGAATGAAAAATCATCTGAGCTTGCTAAAGAAAAGGCACGTAGCTTATTTGCAGAAGTACAAGCAGGTAAGAGCTTAAACGATGTTGCTAACGAGCAAAGCTTAACACTTCGCCAAGAAGCTAAGTTAACACGTCAAAGCTACACTGTTTCACCTGCTATTGTGACTCAAGCTTTTAAAATGGCTCACCCAGCGGATTCTGCGGTAGTCGATCTCGTTAATTTAAATAATGGTGATGCAGCAATTGTTGCGCTTAAGTCGGTAACGGATGCACAAGTTGCAGCTAATATTGACCCTCAAGCAAAACAAAGCATTACTATGGCGCAAGCTAATAAAAACTACATGGTATTTATTGAAGCGCTTAAAGCCAATGCTGAGCTTAACTTACCAACGGCTACACAAACTGTTGAGTAATTAATTTTAGCTCATAAAGAAAGGCGCTTTTAAAGCTGTCTCTTATACACAAATCCCTGCTAAGAAATTAGCGGGGATTTTTTTGAACTAAATCTCAATGTCATGATCAGATCTTCAAATCTTGTTTGAGGGCACATTATGATTAACGAACATAC
>NZ_JACJFA010000012.1:0-125245 GCF_014164345.1 Pseudoalteromonas sp. SG43-5 | reverse complement strand
GCTATCAGCTATCAGCTATCAGCTATCAGCTATCAGCTATCAAAATTGTATAACATGAATATCACGTCAAGTTATTGTTTTAAGGCTAGGTCTGTAGCCTTACCGAGTTACCCGTAGCCCGTAATGCCAAGCATGCTGCCCGCAGCTACACTTGCAAGGCTTAAAGCTACGCCTATAAATAGTTTTGCACCACGGAGTACATTGAGGCGCTACGGCGAAAAGAAAAAACTCTATTATTAAAGCCCTTACCTTTCTAGCGCCTCTTAATAAATTAGATACCGCTTATAGCTGCAACTGCAACACCTAGTTGGTACATAATCTGCGTAGCTGTACTCCAAAGTGTAAGTTTATCCATGTGGCTTGCATCCATTGGAATAACAATCGTGTCACCTGGTTCTAATTGCTCTGCATTATTAGCTGCGAACCAGCCACCTGTATTTGGTATTTTCACTGAACCATTGGCTTTAATAATGTAAATTTGCTCTTCAGCGGCACGCTCTTTAAGCCCACCACTTAGCGCAATATAATCGTCAACACTAACACCTGATTTATAAAGATGCGATGTTGAGTAATTAACTTCACCAATTACGCTAATTGAATCACGCTTGCTTGGTACATAAAGTGTGTCACCATCTTGCAGTACTAAATTTTGTTGATTATTTACAATTAATGGCAAATCAATTACTAAACGCCCTACGGCTTCAACACTAGCAAGATCGTTTAATAGCATATTCATCTCTTCGTACGAAAGCGTGCTACTGCTTACGGAGTTTTGGAAGCTTTTAGAGGCGATGTCGCGGCGAAGCTCTGTAGATAAACGCGCTAACTGCCTTTCCTCTTGCTCTTTAATTGATGCACGAGTAAATACTGCCGCTTTTTGCTCTGCAAATCTTGAAAAGCCACCTGCACGTTCAAGTAATTCAGTTAGCGTTTCACCTCGGCGTATAGTGTAGGTACCAGGGAATTTAAGCTCACCTTTTAATTCTACTTTTACGTTTTCTTGCCAGTTTGGTATTGCGAATACGTTTATGCTGTCTTTGCTTTGTAATGTAATATTACTTTGAAGATCGCCTTGCATTGCACTTTCAAGGTCAAGTCTTAAGTGCTCAATTTTAGAGCCGTCACTTGCCATAATACGTGTGATCTCAGCTTGTTTTACATAGGCCGACTCAAGCAACCCACCGGCTGCTGTAATTAAGTCTTTTACCTCACCGCCAACCATTAACGGGTAAATACCTGGAAAAGTAACGTTGCCACTAATTTCGACAAGTTGCATCGCTTGCTGCACTGATGCTTGCTGCTTAAATTTAGCAATAATTGGAGCTAACAAATTATGACGGCTAAATAATGCGTAATCTTCAGGTTTGAGCTCTTGCTCGGCCTCTTCTTTTGCTTTGCGTTTAGAAATTTCAGCAATTGTCAGTATTTTATTGTCTTCAAGAACAAGCTCTTCGTCTTCTTGATTAACACCAATGTATTTTTCGAACTCTTTTTGCTCAAACTTGTGCCATTGCTCTGCTTTTTGTTGCTGCTCTTGTTGCTCTTGGCTAAGGGCCATATTTGCTAGAGCTGATAGCTCTGCTTCTTTTTCTTCAAAACGACTAAATACAACTATCTTGTCATTAGCTTTAAGTTGTAAGTTGTTTTCAGGATTTTTAATAATCGCTTGAGCAACGTCGAACTGATGCGCTTCTATATCGCCGTTTACATTTATTTCGCGGATGACGAGGCCGTAGCTTAAATCAGCTTGCGGTAGTAGGTCACCGCGTATAGATTTAAGTACATCTGAAATACGCTTGCCTTGGTGCCATTGATAATTACCTGGGCGTGCTACTGCACCAATTAAGCTAATTGAATTTTGATATTGCGAGCTAACTGAATTAAAGCGAATGCGGTCGCCATCTTGTGGGATATAGTTAATTTGTGGTTTTGAAAAATCGACCGAGAGTACTTCTTTACGATCGAAATTAAAGCGCTCTACAATTGCGCTTTTAGCGTATGCATTTGGTTTAAGGCCTCCGGCCATCGCTAATAACTGCTTAGCAGACTCGCCTTTTTTAAGTTCAAAAATAGCGGGACGTTTAACTGCACCTTCAACTGTTACTTGAGCGCCAACTGATGGAATAAATACAGCATCGCCCGGCTTTAATACGATATCGTTACTGCTATCGCCATTAATAAGTAAGTCGTAAAGGTCAAAGTTTGCAACTACGTTGCCTGCGCGTTTAACTTGAATATTACGAAGAGAAGCAATGTCAGACACGCCACCGCTTACGAATAATGCGTGCGAAACGGTTGTTAATGAAGAAACACTGTAGCTACCAGGCTTGTAAGCCTCTCCTAGCACTAAAATACGCATGCTACGAAGCTGACCAAGCGATACAAACGCTTTTACACCTATTACCTCTTGCTCTACTTTTACTTTTACTAATTCTTTAATTTCAGCAAAAGTTAAACCCGCCACTTCTACAGGGCTTAAATCTGGAATACTAATACGTCCTTCACGGTCAACTATAACTTCAAAACTGTCACTTTCTTTACCATAAAAGTTTATTTTTAATTGATCGCCAGAGCCCACAATATATGTATCTGGTACTGCGGCATTTTCGCTTGGCATAAATGTAGTTGGTTCACCTGCAAACAATTCGTAACCGTACGGCTTTAATTCGTCTGTTTTTGGTTTAAAGCGCTCTTCATCTGTAAGCTTTTCTTTTTCGGGTTCTGCGCGCTCCCCAATACTATTTTGCTGCTGTGTATTATTTTGATTATTAGATTGGTTTGTACCAGTGATCGTTGCTATATCAACACCGTATTGTTTTGCGAGGGCTTCTTGTTGAGCTTTAGGTAACTTTTTAAATTGCTCAATTTGAGACGCTGTTGGCGTAAAAGCCAAAGTACTAAAACTACAAAGTAGAATAAAAGCACTAATAAATTGTGTAAAAACTTTCACGAGTAGGTATATCCCTAGGTCTACAACCAAAATTGGCCGCTATAATACCTTAATTTTAAGAAAATAAAAAAGGGACTTTCGTCCCTTTTGTCACTTTAGTGTCATTAACTTAACTACATTGGTTAAAAACTGTAAACTAACGTGAATGACGTTTCAGTGTCAGTGCTTTCTTTATCGTCAGCAACATCTGAGTTGTTAGTGACATTAAAAGCGACTTTCATTTGTAACGAGCCGTTTATTTTTGCAAGTAATGCAGTTTCAGAACGAGTTTTAGTGTTTGTATCACCGTACTCAACAGCAACTAATTGAGTAAAACGTGCATTCTCAGAAATTTGCCAGTTGTAATCTAACTTACCCAAGGCAATTACTTCGCCTTCAAATTCACCAGCAAGAGAGTTACCGTTGTCATCAACTTCAGTGCTGTCATCTGGGTATTCAAAGTATTTATAACCAGGACCAATTTCAGCACTTAGCCACATAGTTTTTTCGTTTAATAAACGTAAACCGTAACCTGCAGAAATTACTGACTCACTTCTATACGCTCCAAAATAATCTGAAACGTGTGAACCATAAATGAATAAATGAGAATGATCTTCATTTAATTTGTAATTACCTTGTGCAGAAATTGAATACTTCTCGTTAGTGCGCTGCTTGTTTTTGTCACCATTAGCATCTTCAACTTCATCTTCTTTGTAGATGCCGTCTAGCTTGTATTCGTTGTTCCAGTGTTCAAGGTTGTGCTGAACTTTAATGCCACCTTTAAGCGTGGTCGTTTCTGTATTACCACTTGTGACAATAGCACCTAATTCACTGGTAACTTCCCATGTTCTTTTTTCTGCGTCTGCAGCAAATGCGTTTGTTGCAGCAGAAGCCGCAACTAAAACTGATAAAAGCTTTAATTTCATTAAAAAAATAACCTTTGTATAAATGTACATCTATTTTATTAAAGCATTACTTGTTAGAGCAAGCTAAACAGCTAAGTAATAATGTAAAAAATTTTCATGCAGCAAATACCGCATGAAAATTTTATGTTTAATAGCTCTTTAGCACTATAACAATTAAAGATAACTTTAATTAAATAACTATTTAAAATTAGTCTTGCTTGTGAAAGTGAACATCCATTTGTGGAAATGGGATAGTAATATCTGCATCATCTAATGCGATTTTAATATTTTCCATTAATGACCAGTAAGTAGGCCAATAATCAGCAGCGTTAACCCAAGGACGAACAATAAAGTTAACACTTGAATCGCCTAACTCATTTACAGATACATTGTAAGCTGGATCTTTAAGTATGCGTGTTTCTGCATCTAATACAGATTTTAATACTTCTTTTGCGTGACGTAAATCAGCATCGTAGCCAACACCAATAACTAAATCGATACGACGAGTAGACTCTCGTGAGAAGTTAGTAATAGCACCAGACATTATTTGAGAGTTTGGTACGATAATTACTTTATTATCTGGAGTACGTAGTTCAGTTGAGAATATTTCGATTTTTTTAACCGTACCCATTTTATTACCTGCTTCAACAAAGTCACCAGACTTAAATGGACGAAGTAAAATAATTAGTACGCCTGATGCGAAGTTAGATAATGAACCTTGCAATGCTAAACCAACAGCTAAGCCGGCAGCACCTAAAATAGCAATGAACGAAGTTGTTTCAATGCCAATTTGCGAAAGTGCCATTAAAATAGTTACAGCAAATACAAGTGTGTACACAATACTTGAAACAAATGAACCGACAGCTTTATCTACTTTCTTTTTAGCAAAACCTTTTTCAGTTAAGTTAGAACAAAACTTAGCAACACGACTACCAAGTAAAAAGATAACAAGCGCAACAACAGCTTGTATACCGTAGTGTAAAATTAGGCCTGAGTTATCATTAAGCCAATTAAGTACTGAATCCATATTTACTCCAAATGTTTTTTATTAAGCGTTTTCGGGCATTATTATACATTAATTTACAATTTATTCTCATGAAATAATGAATTAATACTATTAAATGCAAGTATATTCGATTTTTTAGAGGTATTTATGCGATAAAACATAGCCTACCTTGAAAAAATATTAACGACTAAATACTAATTATATTTGCCTGATTTAAATTATTTTAATTTATTTCACTTTTGGGCTTCACAACAATTATTATTTTATGTATTATGCGCGCCACACCAAACAAGGTGTGTGTAGTGGCGGTTGTAGCTCAGTTGGTAGAGCCCCGGATTGTGATTCCGGTTGTCGCGGGTTCAAGCCCCGTCAATCGCCCCACTTTTTTCCTAGTAAGCCTTCATATTTATACCCTATCTTTACTCTGTAATATAAACTCTAAAACCTTCTAATATATTAACCTTGCAACACAATTATTAATACTCTAGTTAAACCCACTAATTTACAAATCTCACGCAGCGATTAAATCATCCCTAGATAAAAAATTTCAATCCACAAAGATCAACACGCCCTAATTAGTAATAATATTTAATAAACAAGTATTTAATACCAATTCGCTTAATTAAGTGATCTATTTTGAGGATGGAAAAACATGTTGATAGCTTGGCAAAAAATTCGCTATTTAGTTGTTCTCGGCAATTGCTCCTGCATTGCTCTACCTTCGGCATCCATGCAGTCGTAAATGAGAATTTTTTAACACTGGTAGCGACACGTTTAGCCCCGCAAAATGATTAAGTATTATCGCGGATTGGTATAACTCGTTACTTATCTACAATTAATTAACCAATGTGACTGTATTAACTATACTTAGCTACAAAAAGTGGTAGGTTTCTAATGTTGGCATCACTTTTTACAAAACATCAAACTTCTACTGGGATATAAAATTAAGCATGATTAAACAGGTTTTAGGAAATTTACTGTGTAGTTGTTTAGCTGTAATGAGCTTTAACTCATTGGCTCAAAGCAATGATGAATTCAATAAGCTATTGATTGAGCTTCAAAAATTAGTTTCTGAAAAAAAATACACTCAGGCTTATCAAAAAAGTAATAGCGAATACCAGTACCTAGGCGAACCCGTATACGACTTTTTATTAGGGGTCAGTGCACTTAAAACAGGGCATGCGGCGCCAGCTGTATTTGCCTTTGAACGCGTGGTTGAAAATAATCCTAGATGGTATGAAGCTCGCTTGTACTTAGTTCGCGCTTATTTGACAGTTAATAATTTACCTGCTGCCGATACCCAAGCTTTAATACTCATTAACTCACCTGAAACACCTAATAATATAAAGTCTTCAGCACAGTCATTGCTAGAAACTGCTGCACTTAAGCAACAAGAAGCTGGACGCTCTTATAAACAGAATATTGAGCTTGCCCTTGGCGTTGATGGCAACGTAAACGCGGGTACAGCAGAAAATACGATTATAATTCCTAATATTGGTGAGTTTTTGCTATCGCCAGAAAGTAAAAGTACGCAGGACAACTATGCACGACTTAATTACAGAGGAAAGTACTCTCACCCTATTGATCAAAAAAGCTTAATCACTTTAAGTATTGATACCGGGTGGTACAAGTTTGAAGAACTCAGTCAATACGATCGTATAAATGCGCACATTAATGCCGCCTATCAATATAAACAAAATGACATAAGTTGGTTTGCACGAGTTGCTACCACTCCGTTGATGCTTGATGGCGAACTTTATCGTACTGAATCAGCTTTAACGGCCGGAGCTAATTTTACGCTAAATAAACAAGTTAATTTATTTAGCTCTTTGACTGCGGGTGTTTTAAACAATAGATTTGATGAAAAGCTCGATAACTCATTTTATGCGATAAATACAGGTGCTAGCTATGCAGCTAAAAATTGGTTTCAAAGCTTAAGCATTAACGCTAAAAGCGAGGAAGCTGACATTACTGAGGGTGAATTTAATAGCCGTAATATTACGAGCTTGTACTACCAAGTGAACACTCAGTTGGCTCAACATTGGCAGTTGTTATCTCTTGCTGGATACCAATGGATTAATTATAAAGATGATCACCCTTTATTTTTACAAGAACGTGCCGATAACCTCTTTATGTTCTCAACTTCTGTTCGCTACTTAGTTAATCGCGATTTAGCCATACAGTTGGCTGCCAACTATCAAGATAAATCCAGTAATATTTCTTTATTCGAATATGACCGTTTAGATATCAATTTAAGCGCTTCTTACTCATTTTAATTTAAGGTATTTATGAAACATTTACTCCCTGTAATTACCACTTTACTTTGTGTAAGTTTTTATACACAAGCAAACGACCCTGCTGGTAAAACTATTTTAGCACGAGGCTCTGTACTCGCGGTTGATGGAAGCAATGAACAACAACGACAATTGCAGCGCAGAGATACTGTTTTTGGCGTAGATCGCATTACGACTGGAGAGAAAAGCAAAGCGCAATTTTCGATGTTGGATGGTGGTTTAATAGCCTTAAAAGAAAACTCAGTATTAAATATTGCTAACTACGAATTTAATGACAATACCCAACAAGGTTCTGCTTCTATTGAGTTACTTAAAGGCGGTTTACGCTCTATTTCCGGCGTAATTAAAAAAAATGGCGGCTCTTATAGTGTAAAAACTCCCGTAGGCTCTATTGGTATACGCGGAACGCATTTTGAAGTTCAGCTGGTTAAAGGCGATGTATTTTTAGCGGTATGGGATGGCGCAATAGATTTAACGTTAGAAAATAATAACGTGGTTTCTTTGGGTGATAACGAAGCATTTTCGTTTGCACAAATTACAGCCACTGGTGAAGTATTTAAAACGACACGTGCGGCACGCGTGTTTGATCAAAATATAGTAGCAATTGATCCTAAAGACGACAACGAAGAAGAAACTGAGCAAGCATCGGTAACTGAAGTTGAAGTAAATGCTTTTGAAGCTGATACAGGTGTTATGGATATATATTCTGAACAACAATTTCAAACTGTTAGCAGCGCATCTTTAGTCGATCAAATAGCTCAGCGCCAAGGTGTATTTAACTATGAGGCATCAAGCTTTAATGTAAATTCGAGTGTGGGTGCTGTTACTGACTTTGCTATGACTATGGCAGTTGATTTTGATAATGGCACCGTGCCTGATGGCGAAATTAGTTTTAATGATGCCGGTGGAAACTGGTATGCAGCTTACAGCGGCTTAATAAATTTAAGCGAACTTGAGCTGGCCGTTACATTTGCATCCCATGGTAACAATAAAGCCGAGGGCGATGTTGATGCAATATTTTTGAATGACTTAGACAACATTACTGGCAACTTTAATCTTAACGAAATAAATAATCCTGATGTAAATGCTAGCGGTTCTTTTAAATTAGAACCATAAACACATTGGATACAAAGCTTTTATTATGGAGTATTTAAAATGACAGCAAAAAATTTATTTTTGCTTGGTTCTATGGTGTTTTTGTTAAGTGCCTGTGGAGGCTCAGAAGAAAGTCCCACTCAAGAGGCAATACAATCACCTACGGCTGAAGTAATACCGCCAACGGTGACTAGCTATATTAATTTGGCTGGTGTTATAGCGAGTAATCAAACCAAGAGTACAAAAGTTTTAGGTGCTGTCACTTCAAGTAGAGGAGTTGTTGGAGCAAGTTTAGCTAATACTCGCGCTAATATTGTTTTTCCACAAACAAACGACACCGTACAAGGTAATGTTTCTTTTTTACTTGAAGCTTCGGATACTGATGGCATTGCTGAAGTTAATTTAGTACTCCCTAGCGTTAATAAAAGCATATCACTGTGTTCTTCTGATTGTGGTGTTGGCTACGAAAAGTCAATTATAGGCCTCAGCCCTGCACTTTATGGCGTAACTCCAGGGGAAATACGTCTTGAAATATGGATAACTGACACTTTAAATAATCAGGTACTTGCTGATGCAATCACTTTTAACTGGCAACCATATCAAATTGAAGGTGTTACAGCACAACGAGACGAAGATAATATTAATCTTTCGTGGCAAGCCAACCCCGAACTTAATCGTTACAACGTTTATATTGCAACTCAAGCTGGAGTCACATCTACTAATATTAATGAATTAGAGAATGGGCAACAATTTTTAAGTATTCAAGATACTGCATTAAGCATTACCGAGTCACTTACAGATAAAAGTTACCAAGTACTTATTACCGGTGTTGATGGCAGTGGTGAAAGTGGTTTTGCTAATATAATAAACATAGCACCAGTGGGTGGAGAGCTTGCATTTGCACCAGAGGCAAATGTCGATCAGTTTCAGATAAATGAAGATCAAACTCTGCAAGGTAACGTTCTAACGAATGATACGAATCAATACAGTGGTGATTTACGTGTAAATGCAGATGCATTAATTATACCGCAGCATGGCACTCTTAATATAAATGAAAATGGGGATTTTACTTATATCCCTATTGCAAACTTTAATGGTGAAGATGCATTTAGCTATCAAGTTGCTAACGAGCTAGGTATGACGGACACCGCAGTTGTAGAGATAACCATTTTAGCTGTTAACGACGCTCCTATTGCGCTTGATAATACTTACAGCATTACAAATAATGGAACCTTAGTTGTCCTATCGCCAGGCTTACTTATAAACGATAGCGATATAGACTTAGATGACTTAACTGTTGATACAACGCCGGTTAGCGAACCAACCAGAGGACAATTAACCCTTTTTGATAATGGTGGCTTTGAATACCAAGGCGAGCAAAATATGCAAGGCCAAGACAGCTTTCAGTATAGAGTTGTTGATGCACAAGGTGCTCAGGCTATTGCAAATGTAACTATTGTAAGCTCAAACACTAACGTAGCCCCTATTACAAAAAATGATAGCTATAGTTTAAGCGAAGATGAAACACTTGTGGTTACAGTAGCCAATGGTGTGCTTAGTAACGATACTGACCCAAATAATGACAGTTTTTCAGTTGATGAAACGTTTATGGTGGCACCCACACATGGCCAACTATTATTAGCAACTGATGGCAGCTTTAGTTATGTGCCGGATGCTAACTTTAATGGTGTTGATCAATTTCAATATCAAGCTATAGACTCATTAGGTGCAACCTCTACAGCCACAGTAACTTTAGTAATAAACAGCGAACCCGATAACCCTGTTGCACAAAATGATGCCTATCAATTTAGCAAAAATAAACTATTTGAAGTAACAGTACAAAATGGCTTGTTAATTAACGACTTTAATATTGAGGCTGGCGATTTATCGGTTAATACCACGGCAATTAATGCAACTCAAAATGGCGAACTTACATTAAATGCTGATGGCTCGTTTACCTATCAGCCAGACTTAGGTTTTATTGGTGTAGATAGCTTTACCTATTCAATTTCAAATGAGCAAGGCTTAACTGCAACAGCTCAAGTAACCTTAAGTGAAAGCGGCGTTAATACTTTTCCAGAAGCCAATGACGATCAATATACGTTAGACGAAGACAGCTCTGCATCTTTATTAGATGTGCTAGCTAACGACACTGATGCAGATGGCGATACAATTACTATTTCTAATATAGAAAATACTGCTGGTGAAGCGACTATTGTCGCCGGAAAAATACAGTTTACTCCACCAGCAAATTTTTCAGGTGAGATAGTACTAACTTACACCATTACTGATGGTTATAGCACTGGTAATGAAGGTATAAACGACAGAACAGCAAGTGTGACGATTACCATTACACCTGTTAATGATGCCCCTACTGCAAATACTGATTCAGTAACGATGAACGAAGATGCTCCTGCGTTATTAGTTAACGTATTAGCTAACGACTCCGACATTGATGGCGATACTCTTGTGATAACAGCTGCTACTGCAGATATAGGTTCTGCATCTGTTGTTGATAATAAAATCCAATATACGCCTACTGCTAATACAAATGGAACAGCAATTATTAACTACACAATAAATGATGGGAACGGCGGTACTGCAACTACTAACTTAACAATTACTATTACTCCCGTAAACGATGCTCCAATAGCAAACGCAGACTCAGCTACAATAGATGAAGATGCAGCGCCAATACTAATAAATGTATTAGCAAATGACTCAGACGTGGATGGCGACAGCCTTGCCATAAGCGCAGCATCAGCTGATATTGGCTCTGTATCAGTGGTTGGCAATCAAATTCAATATACACCGGCAGCCGACGACAACGGCTTAGCAACAGTTACTTATACTGTAAGCGATAGCAATGGCGGCGCCAGTACAGCAACGTTAACTATCACTATTACTCCCGTAAACGATGCTCCAATTGTAAACGCAGACTCAGCTACAATAGATGAAGATGCAGCGCCAATACTAATAAACGTATTGGTAAATGACTCTGACGCGGATGGCAACAGCCTTACCATAAGCGCAGCATCAGCTAATATTGGCTCTGTATCAGTGCTTAGCAATCAAATTCAATACACACCGGAAGCCGACGACAACGGCTTAGCAACAGTTACTTATACTGTAAGTGATAGCAACGGCGGTGCCAGTACAACAACGTTAACTATCACTATTATACCTGTAAATGATGCTCCAATAGCAAATGCTGACACGGCAACGATGGATGAAGATGCAGCACCGCTACTCATTGATGTGTTGATTAATGATTTAGACGCTGATAGTGATAGCCTAAGCATAACAGCAGCGTCAGCCGATAGCGGTTCAGTATCCGTTATTGATAACAAACTACAGTACACACCGGCTGTAAATACCAACGGTATTGTTGTTGTCAGTTATACTGTTGATGATGGGAATAACGCTACAGATACTGGTAGTTTGTCAATTACGATTGCTCCTATTAACGATGCTCCAGTTGCGTCAAACCAAGGTTTTAATATTAGCGAAAACGCAACCGATGGCGACACTATTGGGACTGTCAGTGCCTCAGACATTGAGAACCAAAATTTAAGTTACACCATACTCAGTGGTGCCCCCATATTCGAAATAAATAATGATTCTGGCTTATTAACTGTAAAAGGTGAAAGCCCGTTTGATTTTGAAACAACTCCTCAGTACATATTGAGCCTAGCTATTACTGACGACGGTACGCCTAACGAAACAACTCCTATTAATATAATAATTGATATCACTGATGATATGGAGCCCCTAGTTCCTGTTGAAGATGAAACATTTGGTCGCCCTATAACAGGTGAACTTGAGCTTTCTGGAGTTTTTTCAAGCGGTGAATTTAATGACAGTATTGAGCTAAATAATAACCTTTACTTTGTAGGTTTTAGTAATAACAGCGACAAAGATATTGTTATTGCATCGTATACAACGAGTGGTGTGATAAATACAGCATTTAATGGTGATGGCGTTAAAGTATTAGATTTAGAAAATGATGAACAAGCAACAGCTATCATCTCTGATGGTACAAGCCTCTTTGTTGCTTACACTAGTTTTGATGGCACAAATACCGAAGCATGTTTGTTGAAAATGAATACCGCTGGCGTATTAAGTAATAACTCTGGAGATAATAACTCAGGTATTCACTGTACCGCATTAGCAAGCACCCTCGTGATTAATGACCTTGAATTTAGCGACAATAAAATTCAGGCTGTTGGTAAGTCATTTAATGGTAACGACAGCGATAGCTTATGGATAAAATACGATATATCTACGCTCGCTTATGAAGCCGGAAGCCCTAAAATTGTCGATGTGAGCGGCGCTAGTAGAGATGACGAAGCGTTTGCTATTAAAAACTTTAATAGCTCTGATCTTATGGTTGTTGGCAGTGTCACAAGTGCAACTGGCGATAAAGACATACTTATACGTTATTTAATTTCTGATGGTGAAAACAATGGAAGTTTTAATGGTAGCGCAGCATTATCGCTCGACTTGTCCAAGAATAATAAAGATGACGAACTATTTGCAATTGGCGGCGCTAAAAACACCGACTTTACAGCTTTTGTAGGTGGTTACATAACTCGTAATAGTGGTGAAAAAGAAGCCGTGGTTTTGGCTATTGATAAAACGGGTACTCTTATAACGAGTTTTGGTGATGCAGGTACTGCTATTTACGATATTGATGGTAATGGCGGAAGTGGAAATGGTGGGGCGGATATAACCGGCATAAAATACGAACCTATAAAAAATGAAATTATTTTGTCAGGCACAACTGGGATTTCAGCTACTGAAAAGTTATTTTCTGCTCGAATTCTAACTGCTGATGGTTCACTTGATAGTGCTTATGGCACATCTGGAATTAATATTATTTCGGGTATTAATGGCAAACAATTTGCAAAAGCAGCAACTATAGACTCAAACGACACCGTATGGATAGCTGGCGTTAATGACGACTCAAACACAAAACCTTTCGTTACTGCGATAGACGATCAAGCTGCATTATTTACCAATTTTGCTGATGTTGGCTACCTTACTTTTGATACTATAAGCGCAGAATCTGACGATCAATCAATGCACGTTTTACAACTGAGCAATGGCCCTCATGCCGGTAAGTACATTCTTGCATCAACGGCTAAATCGGACTCAGTTACTAAGTTAGTATTAACACGTTTTACGAGTGCGGGTGATATCGATACTAGCTTTAGCGAAAGTGGCCATAAAGAAATCGCCATAGATTTGAGTAAGTCGCGTGTTGCTTTAACCGAGCAAAGCGACGGCAATTTAGTTATTACAGGCTCTAAAAATAGTGAAAATGGTGAAGCGGGCTTTGTAGCTAAAGTTGATCAGTCTGGTAATTTAGACTCTTCATTTGCTACAGATGGTGTATATACAACTTCTGTCAGTGGCGCAGAATTGGTAAACCTGACAGATATTGCACTTGATAACAGCGGTAACATTATTACTGTTGGGTCAATCGTAATAAGTGGCACTCCTAGCCCAATCGTTATAATGTTGACGCCAGAAGGTACCCTTGAGCCTAACTTTGGCACTGGCGGAAGTATCATAGGCTCAGCTTTTGAGTACTATAACCGCGTACATACCGACAATGCAGATATTTTCATTGGTGGTAAGTCAGTATTAAGTGGCACTTCAAAGCTAATCGCATTGAAGTTGAGCTCAAACGGTACTGAGGTCTTTAAATATGTAGGTGAAGAAACTACAGATACCGACAATAAAATAGTGCAGATTTTAACTGACACAACGGGTAAGTTATATTTAATAGCAAACCTTATTGATTCGCCAAATAAAGCCAATGTTATTAGGTTGCTTGTTACGGGTACGCTTGATACTAGCTTTGCCGTAAACGGTGTCGGTGAATATACTTTGGCCTCAACCGGTAACACTGAGCTAAGTGGTGCAGCGCTAGATAGCAGCAATCAACTTATTTTAGCAGGCAAGGCTAACAATAAAGGAATGTTAGCGCGCATTTTAACTGACGGTACTTTAGATAATACGTTTGGAGCCAGTGGTGCCGGATTTTATGAAGCGAGCCAATGTGTCAGTACGCATGTGTTTACTTCAATCATTCTGCAAAATGATACCCAAGTTGTTGTAAGTACCACCTGTAATGACACTAACTCTAACAATGTTAGTATTTCTAAATTCAATTTTGAAGCAGATGGAGCTTAGCCTTAAATTATGAAAGTTGAATTTTTTGGTGTTAGAGGCTCGATGCCTTCAGCTGGAAGTAATACACACATTTTTGGGGGAAATACCTCATGTGTGTACATTGAACAAAACAACGGTAAAGATCTTATTTTAGACTCTGGTACCGGTATTGTAGAACTCGGTACACGTTTACTAGAAACACAAAGTCCTATCAATATTTTGCTAACGCACAATCATTGGGATCATATTCAAGGGTTTCCTTTTTTTAAACCTATCTACCAGCCCAACCGCAATATAACCATTGTAGCTGGCAACGTTGATGATAAAAAAAGCCAAGATGCCATATTAAAGCAAATGAGTGGTTCGTACTTTCCTGTGTGTTATCAGGATTTACCTGCCAATATTACGCTTAATACTGATTTATCGTCTCAAAAGCAATTTACACTTAACGGTTTTTTGGTTTCTACTGCTCCACTGAATCACCCTGGTGGCGGTACTGCTTATTGCATTAAAGCAGATGAAAAAAAGATAGCTTACGTTACCGACAATGAGCTAAACCCACCAGACAAGCTAAACACAAGTATTTGCGAATGGAGTAATTTTATTGAAGGCGCTGATTTACTAATTCACGATGCTCAATTTATAGATGCAGACTTGCCTCTTAAGCATGGTTGGGGTCATAGCACCATAGATCAGGTTGCTGAGCTTGCTATAAAAGCGAATATTAAAAATGTGATTATTATTAGCCACGATCCATCAAGAACCGATGAACAGTTAGTCTCTATAGAAAAGTATTTACACACGCAGTACGCTCAACAGGTAAAAATAGAATGCGGCCGAGAAGGACGAGTTTTTGATTTTTAGTCTATCAAGGAGCGTTGCTCATTAGCTTCTTAAAACCCATTACCTCAAAGCACTTTTTTATTGGCGCTGTTATTACATTATTAATTGCATCAATAGAGTTATTTTCAACTGGGTCGCTTGCAAAGTTAGTTAACCGTGTAGAAGGTATAATATACGACTCTCGATTATTACTGACGCTTTCAGAGACGCCTAGGCGCATAGATGAAACCGTTGTAATAATTGATATCGATGAAAAGAGCATGCAAGAACAAGGACGCTTTCCTTGGAGTCGCTCAAAATTAGCAGACCTTGTTACAAAGCTTAGTGATGCAGGTGTTATTGTTATTGCATTCGATATATTTTTTTCTGAACAGGAAGAAAACCCTGTTACAAAAATTATGTCTGAGATTCCTGATTTATCAAAAAAGTACACCATCCCCTTTGCTGAAATTACTAAACAAGTCGATGCAGACACAAAACTAGCAAGCGCATTATCTAAAAATGATACTGTTCTTGGTTTTTTACTAATTGATGAACAACTGACTAATCAAAACTTGCCAGCTAAAAACAGTGTTGTATGGGCAAGCGAAGAGCACACTAATTCACAAATAAACCAGTTTCCTGGTGCTATTGTAAATATTCCACAGTTACAAAATGCTGCAACGGGCACCGGCTTTATTAATGCACATATTGACGAAGATGGCTTTATACGTAAAGCAGCTCTTATAAATCGAGTTGGCGATAAGCTTTATCCTTCTTTAGCACTTGAAGTTGCTCGACTTTATACCCTTGCTGAAAACATAGAAACCCGTTCCAATAGGTTAGATGGTATAACCTTATTCGAAGGTATAAAGTTTCAAGATAAGTGGATTCAAACTGATGAGTATGGGCAAATATTAATTCCTTACAAAGGGCGTGCGCATAGCTTCCCCTATTATTCGGCTACCGATATTTTGACCAAAAAAATTGGTTTAGATGAATTAGAAGGCACAGTAGCCTTTATTGGTACTTCCGCCGTAGGGCTTGCTGATTTAAGATCAACACCTGTTGGTTTGCAATACCCGGGTGTGGAGGTTCATGCCAATATATTTGAAGGGTTAATGCACCCAGAGCTACTGCCATCTAAACCTAATTGGTCACAGGGAGCAAGCTTACTCATCATTGCATTGACGGGTTGCGTACTGTCGTTTTTTAGCCACGCTAAGAGCGCACGTTTTATTATTGTTTTGTCTCTTACAGTCACAAGTGTCGTTATATTTTTAAACGTTTATTTATGGTCAGTACAAAAAATTAGTTTACCTTTATTAATGCCTCTTTTACTTATCATTATATTAGCCGGTTATTACATCATTGTAGGCTCTATCGCTGAAATGAAACACAGCCGAAAAATAAAATCTATGTTTGACCAATATGTTCCTCCTGAGCGAATAAACCAAATGATACTTCAAGGTAAAAGTTTATCTCAAAAAAGTGAGCGAAAAAATATGACGGTGTTGTTTGCCGACATTCGTAGTTTCACTTCACTATCAGAAAGTATGACCCCTCATCAGTTAAGTGAATATTTAAACGAATATCTTACGGCTATTACCAAAATCATATTTGATCATCACGGAACTATTGATAAGTACGTAGGCGATATGGTGATGGCATTTTGGAATGCCCCACTAAAAGATGAAAATCACGCTCGCCATGGTGTTGAAGCCGCAATGTCTATGATCCACGGGTTAACGAAAATAAATCAGTTATTTGCAGAAAACAACCAGCCTGCAATAAAAATAGGTATCGGTTTAAGTACTGGCGACATGAATGTAGGTGATATGGGTTCGGTTTACCGTAAAGCCTATACAGTTCTTGGTGATACTGTTAATTTAGGTGCTAGAGTAGAAAGCTTGACCAAATTTTATGGCGTAGCTATTCTTGTTACAGAAGAGACAATGAAGGAATGCCCTCATATTTCATTTCGTCTAATAGATAAAGTGCAAGTTGTTGGTAAAGCAGCTGCTGTACAGTTGTTTGAACCTATAAACTTTACAGATAAGCTCGATGAAGAGCAGTTAAATGAAGTTAAAAAGTCGCAGCAGGCCATAACGCTTTTTTATAATAAAAACTGGCCACAAGCACTTAGCTTATTTAAAGAACTACACAGTACAACCGTATTTAGCCCCAACATTTATGCCATTTTTATTGAACGTATTAAGGGCACTGATTTGCAAACACTAGCTAAGGATTGGAATGGTGCCTTCAAACATACTCAAAAGTAGTAAACATATGCGACAGCACATTAAAGACAAAACAAATCTTCAACACTTTATCGATATTAGCATTAGACTAACAACCGAAAAAAACTCGTCTAAGTTACTTGATGAAATACTGCAAGTTGTAATGTCGATAGCAAATTCTGATGCTGGCAGCATTTACTCTATTACCTCAAACAAACAACTAAAGTTTGAAACAGTAATAAACAAATCATTGAATCTTTATTTAGGCGGCACATTAGGTGGTCCTGTTGATTTTCCTAATATAGATCTTTTTATTGATGGCAAACCAAATGACACCGCTATTGTTGCGCATTCTGTTAATACAGGGGAAGTAATAAATATTCCTGACGTGTATGATGCCTTGCCTTTTGATATGAGCGCTGCACGCAAAATGGATGCTCGTACGGGTTATCGTTCTGAGTCCATGCTAACAATTCCTTTAAAAGATCATGAAGATGACATTATTGGTGTAATCCAGCTTATAAATGTAAAAGATGCGCAAAATAAAAACATTCCTTTTAGTGAAGAGCTCGTCACTCTGATTCGATCTTTTGCCTCTTTAGGCGCTATTTCACTAACTAACTCTACTTTAGTTAAAGATATGGAAGTGCTTTTTTCAACGTTTGCCGAAGCTATCGCAATGGCAATAGATGAAAAGTCTCCTCACACGGGCGGCCACTGTAAGCGGGTACCAGCACTGACGTTAATGCTTGCTGATGCAGTGCATAAAATAGATAAAGGTCCACTAGCAGATTTTATAATGAGCCCAGAGGATCGCCATGAACTAAGTGTTGCGGGATGGCTACATGACTGTGGGAAAATTGCTACTCCTGATCATATTATGGAAAAGTCGACCAAGTTAGAGACTATTTTCGATCGCATAGAGTTTATTGATGCTAAGTTTGAAATAATTAGTCGAGATTTAGAACTCTCTTATCAGCAGCAAATTATTTCAGCAATAAAACAGAACAAGTCGGTTGAGGTTTTACAATTTGAACGATTGCTTGAAACTGAGCTTAAACAACTAGCCCTCGACCGTGCATTATTACAGCGGGTGAATATTGGCGGTGAGTTTTTGGGCGAAGAAGAACAAGCCCATATACTGAGAATATCAAAACAGTATTCGCTTAAAATAAACGGCGAAGAAACACCTCTACTGACTGATGATGAAGTAGAAAACCTCATGATACGACGCGGCACACTTACCCAAGGTGAGCGCGAAATCATGAAACGCCATATGGATATAACTAAAAATATATTAGATATTTTGCCGTTCCCTAAACATCTTAGTAATGTAGCTGAATATGCTTTAGGTCATCATGAAAAACTTGACGGTACTGGTTACCCAAGAGGTTTAACCAAAGAACAAATGTCGGTGCCTGCAAGGTTAATGGCTATTACGGATATTTTTGAAGCACTCTCTGCCGTAGACAGGCCCTATAAAAAAGCAAAACCGGTAAGTGAATGTTTGAATATTCTAGGGAACATGGTTAGTAATAATCACCTTGATCCTGATATTTTTGCTATTTTTATTGAGTCAGAAGTCTATAAAAATTATATCAACGAATATGCTAACCCAAAGCAGCTAGATGAGGTAGATTTTGATAACTTACCTGGTTATACACCTATAAGTTAGCACTTATAAAGTAATATCTTTATTCAAAATGTGCTTATTACAGTCTATGACTATTCAAACAAAAAAATGCCACCTGACGGTGGCATTTACACACGGGGTTATTTCTACTTATAGAAATACTTTTACTTTTTATTTGTTTTTTTTGTATTGTTTTATTAACAAAAAATATGTGCCCAAAGGTAGCATTTAGTGCTTTGTGTAGCAACAGTAAAAGATAAAGTTCATATATCTGCCATATTAACGTCATAAAAAAGCGCGAAGTAAATTCGCGCTCATAAACTTAACGGGCGTTATATTTTAATACACACGTACTTTTCTTCTAAGTACTCATCAAGCCCTTGATGACCGCCTTCTCGGCCTAAACCAGATTGCTTAACACCACCAAATGGCGCTACTGGGTTTGATATAACACCTTCATTTACGCCGACCATACCAAATTCAAGCCCTTCACTAACTCGGTAGACTTGCTTAATGTTTTGGCTGTAAAAGTAGGCCGCTAGACCAAATGGTACATCGTTAGCAAGCGCAAGCACTTCACTTTCTTCATCAAAAGGAATAACCGTCAATACTGGACCAAATACTTCTTCGTGGTAAATATCCATCTCTGTAGTTACGTTGTTTACTATTAATGGGTTTTGAAAGCTGCCACCTAAGTCACTATTATCGCCAATCAACGTCGCACCTTTATCGAGTGCGTCTTGTACTAACTGTTGTACTTTCTCTTTGGCTTTAGGGTAAATGAGTGGGCCAATATCAACATCGTCTTCAAAACCATTTGCCACTTTTAGCGCTGCAACCTTTGGCGTGATTTTTGACAGTACTTTGTCGAGAATATTACGCTGTATAAAAATACGGTTTGCAGCAACACATGCCTGTCCACTGTTTCTAAATTTAGCCGCCATAAGCCCTTCAACAGCTTCATCTAAGTCGGCATTATCAAAAATAATAAAAGGTGCATTACCGCCAAGCTCCATCGAGGTGCGTTTAATTGTGTCAGCACATTGCGATAGCAACTGCTTACCTACACCTGTAGAACCGGTAAATGTAAACTTACGCACGACTTCTGAGTCAGTCAGCATTTTACCTACTGTTTTGGCATCTTGAGAAACCAGTACATTAAATGCACCTTTAACAAAACCAGCTTGATCGGCCAGGTGAGCAAGCGCAATAGCACAAAGTGGTGTGTGCTCAGAAGGTTTAAGTATAAAGCTACAGCCCGCAGCGTAGGCTGGCGCTACTTTACGAGTAACCATAGCAATAGGAAAGTTCCACGGCGTTATACCAGCTACAACACCGACAGGCTGCTTAAAGCTGGTTAAACGGTGCGAGTCATCTGTTGGCGGAATTACATCTCCGTAACTACGTTTGGCTTCTTCTGCAAACCATTTGATAAAACCTGCACCGTAATCAATCTCACCAAGAGATTCTTTGAGTGGCTTGCCTTGCTCTTTGGTCATTAGCTCTGCAAGTGTTTGCTTGTGTTTTACTACTAGCTCATACCAGCGCATCAAGGTTTCGCTTCGCTCAGTGGCATTTGTCGTTTTTAACTTAACAAAAGCCCCTTGAGCTGCGGTTACTGCGCTATTTACACCCTGCTCGTCAATATCGCTTACTTCAACAATACTTTTTTCGGTAGCGGGATCGTTAACGCTAAAGCGCGTATCGGTTTTATAAAATTCGCCGTTAATAAATGAGTCAGAAAAAATAAGATTACTCAAAATAAACCTCCAAAATTACGTTTTAAGGTGTTAGCTTTTAATGCGTGGCATAGAGCCAAGGCTAACATTTTAGGATCTTTGCTCACGTGAGAAGCGCAGCTTCTATATTTATAACCTAGAGTTAAAACACATAACGCCAGCAAGCTTTGCTTGCCTGCAAAATAACTTACGAGCTTTGCTCGTCACGCCTACAATTCACAAACAAAAAAGCCGCTGTATCAAACAGCGGCTTTTAATATATAGATCGTTAAAAACTAGTGCTCTTCATTAACGATATTGAGATTGTACTTAGGTATTTCAACCACTAGGTCTTCATCTCTTATAATTGCTTGGCAACCAAGGCGTGACTCAGGCTCTAAGCCCCATGCTTTATCTAGCATGTCGTCTTCTAGCTCATCACTTTCTTCAAGTGAGTCAAATCCTTCACGAATCACTAAGTGACACGTAGTACATGCACACGATTTTTCACAAGCATGCGCAATGCTAATACCATTTTTAAGCGCAGCGTCGAGTACCGTTTGACCTGTAGGAGCTTCAATTGCAGCGCCGTCAGGACATAATTCAGGATGTGGAAGAAAAACAATTTGTGGCATTCTAATCTCTCTTAAATGTTGTCTACTGACTGCCCTGTAAGGGCCTTTTTAATTGATGCATCCATTCTACGCGATGCAAAGTCGCTACTCGCATTATCGACTTTTTCGATAGCTGATTTAATTTCGCCAGGCTCTTGTGCATTTTCGCGCACTTTTACCAGTTCTGCAATTTCAGCGCGTAAGTTAGCTAGTTGCGTATCGTCAAGTAATGCACCATCGGCTTCAAGTGATGCATTAAGCGCTTCTATAACACGCAACGCTTCTACTTGTTGCTCTTTAAGCATACGCGCTTGCATGTCGCCTTTAGCGTTACTCATTGATTCTTTTAGCATGTTAGCTACTTGGTCATCAGATAAACCAAACGAAGGCTTAACTTGAATCTCAGCTTGTACACCTGTTGATTTTTCCATAGCTGAAACACTTAATAAGCCATCAGCATCAACTTTAAAGGTTACACGAATATGCGCAGCGCCTGCCGCCATTGGTGGAATACCTTTTAAGCTAAACTTAGCAAGCGATCGACAATCATCAACAAGCTCACGCTCACCTTGCAGCACATGTAATGACATGGCTGTTTGACCGTCTTTAAACGTTGTAAATTCTTGTGCGCGTGCTACCGGAATCGTTGTATTACGCGGAATGATTTTTTCAACCAAACCACCCATAGTTTCAAGCCCAAGCGATAATGGTAATACATCAAGCAATAACATGTCAGAATCGGGCTTATTGCCAATTAACACGTCGGCTTGAAGCGCCGCACCTAAGGCTACAACACGATCAGGATCGATTGAAGTTAGCGGCTCTTTATCAAAAAAGCTTTGTACTTGGCTACGTACCAATGGCATACGGGTTGAACCGCCTACCATAATAACTTGCAGCACTTCTTCATTTTCAATGCCAGCATCTTTTACAGCACGACGACACGAGCGCAGCGTTTTTTTAATTAGTGGCATAGCCATTTCATCAAACGTTTCGCGCGTTACTTCAACGGTGTATTTTTGATCGTCAAACTCAAGGCCCACGTTTACTTTAGCGTATTGGCTTAATGCTTCTTTACACGCTTTTGCTTTATTGATAAATAAACGTAAAACTGAAGGTGATAATGCTGACACACCTGTTTGCTGCTTAAAGTAATCAACAAGGAGCGAATCAAAGTCATCGCCGCCGAGGCTAGAGTCGCCACCGGTTGCCATTACTTCAAACACACCTTGGTGTAATCTAAGTACTGATATATCAAACGTACCACCACCTAAATCGTAAACTGCAATAATACCTTCTTGACCTGAATCTAAACCATAAGCAACCGCTGCTGCTGTTGGCTCATTTAATAAACGTAGTACGTTAATACCAGCAAGCTCTGCGGCATCTTTAGTACTTTGGCGCTGCGCGTCATCAAAGTACGCTGGTACTGTAATTACAGCCCCTAAAATTTCTTGGTTGCCAAAACTTTGCTCAGCTCGTGCTTTTAATGCGGCTAAAATATGGCTTGATGCCTTAATTGGACTAATTTTACCTGCCGCAGTTTCTATTGCTAGCGCACCATTGTGCTCACAAAATTCATACGGTAGTTGGCCATAACTTTGCCCTATTTCAGCCTGAGTTTTACCTAAAAAACGCTTAACCGAAATAAGTGTGTTAGCAGGGTCTTGCGTTGCTGCTTGTGCAGCTTCTGCGCCAACAGTAATACCGCCTGCTTGATAACGAACAACCGACGGTAACATAGCCGCGCCAAGATCATCAGTTAACGTGCGGGCTTCGCCGCTTTGCACTGTTGCAACTAATGAATTAGTTGTACCAAGGTCAATACCAATTGCTAGTTTATGTTCGTGTGGTGCCGCGCTTTGCCCCGGCTCAGCAATTTGCAATAATGCCATAATGCTCTTTAAACTCGTGTTGCTCGCTTTGCAGCAAGTAATTAATCGTCAAATAAACTGTCTTCGATACGCTCTAGTTCTTCACGTAACTTATAAACAAACTTCAGTTTACGAATATTATCTGCGGCAAGTTGATATTGCTGCTCATCATTACTTGCTAATTGCTCAGCAAGTTGTGCACTGTATTGCGCGTTTAATTGCTTAATTTGTTTTTCAAAATTTGCAATGGCGGTATCAGGATCGCTAGCTGATGTTAGCTCTTCAAGTTCTTCGCGAAGTTCCATTTGCTGCATTAAAAACATTGGATCTTGCAAGGTTTGCTGCTCTGCACGAATATCAACGCCTAGCTCGCTCAACATATATTCAGCACGTTTTACTGGGTGCTTTAATGTTTGTAGCGCATCGTTAATTTCGGCAGTGCTTTGCACAGCCATTAACTTATCGCGGCTGCTCGCATTCGCGTGGCGATCGGGATGTACAGTACGCTGTAATTCCAAGTAGTGCTTGTTAACCGTTGCTAAATCAATATTGTAATCAACGGGGACTGCAAATAATTCAAAGTAACGCATAACTTCAACCAATAATATTCAGAAATAACAAAGCCCTACATTAACTGGCAGGGCTTATTTATACTACAAAGATATTTAAAGCTTAAACGGTAAAGCTTTCGCCACAACCACACTCATCTGCTTGATTCGGGTTATTAAATTTAAACCCTTCATTTAAGCCTTCTTTAGTGTAGTCGAGCTCTGTGCCATCGATGTAAACTAAGCTTTTAGCGTCAACAATTAATGTGACACCTTTAGCCGCAAAAGTTTCATCGTCTTCGTTTAAATCGTCAACAAACTCAAGTACATAAGCAAGACCTGAACAGCCCGTCGTTTTAATGCCAACGCGCAGGCCTAAACCTTTACCGCGGTTTGCTAAAAATGATTGTACGCGGTTTGCTGCCGCATCTGTCAATGTCACTGCCATGAGTTTCTCTTCTTACTTCGCTTGTTTGCTTTTGTAGTCTGCAATTGCTGCTTGAATTGCGTCTTCGGCTAAAATTGAACAGTGAATTTTCACTGGTGGCAACTCAAGCTCTGCACTGATATCAGTGTTTTTAATTGTCGCTGCTTCGTCTAGCGTTTTGCCTTTAACCCACTCTGTTACAAGTGAAGATGAAGCAATTGCGCTACCACAACCGTAGGTTTTGAATTTTGCATCTTCAATAACGCCAGTGGCAGATACTTTAATTTGCAGTTTCATTACGTCACCACATGCTGGTGCGCCTACCATACCCGTTGCCACTGACGGATCGTTCTTATCTAGAGTACCTACGTTACGTGGGTTTTCTACGTGGTCGATTACTTTATCACTATAAGCCATTATTCTATCCTCATTACCTGCTAGGGTATGTGCTCACACTATTAGTGGTGAGCCCATTCAACTGAATCTAAATCAATACCTTCTTGATGCATCTCCCAAAGTGGAGACATCTCACGTAGGCGACCGATAGAGTTTTTCATTAATTCGACGGTGTAATCAATCTCTTCTTCGGTAGTAAAGCGACCAATACTAAAACGAATTGAGCTATGTGCTAATTCGTCGTTACGGCCAAGTGCACGTAATACATAAGAAGGCTCTAAGCTTGCAGATGTACAGGCTGAACCTGACGATACTGCAATGTCTTTTACTGCCATAAGTAACGACTCACCTTCAACAAAGTTAAAGCTGATGTTTACAATACCCGGTACTGATTGGTCTTGTGTGCCGTTAAAGTATACTTCGTCCATATCAGCCATAATGCCGTCGATTAAACGATTACGTAAGGCGCTGATGTGTGCGTGATCTTTTTCGAAATCTTGCTTAGCAATTTTAAACGCAGTACCCATACCCACTAATTGGTGAGTTGCTAGTGTACCAGAGCGCATACCGCGTTCATGTCCGCCACCGTGCATTTGCGCTTCAAGGCGAGCACGTGGTTTACGACGAACGTAAAGTGCACCAACACCTTTAGGGCCATACACTTTATGTGCAGAGAACGACATAAAATCAACTTTAAGCTGTTGCACGTCGATTAATACTTTGCCCGCGCTTTGCGCTGCATCTACGTGGAACATAATTTTACGTTCGCGACACATTTCGCCAATAGTCGCGATATCTTGAATCACACCTAGCTCGTTATTAACGTGCATGATGCTTACAAGTACTGTGTCGTCACGCATTGTGTCGGCAAGTTTTTGTAAATCAAGTAGGCCGTTTTCTTCAACGTCCATGTAAGTTACTTCAAAACCTTGGCGCTCAAGCTCACGACATGTGTCGATTACAGCTTTATGCTCAGTTTTAGCGGTAATAACGTGCTTACCTTTTTTCTTGTAAAACTGTGCTGCACCTTTAATAGCAAGGTTATTTGATTCTGTTGCACCCGATGTGAAAACAATTTCACGTGGGTCTGCATTAATTAAATCAGCAATATCTGTACGCGCTTGGTCAACAGCTTCTTCTGCTTGCCAACCAAAACGGTGTGAGCGTGACGCAGGATTACCAAACTTACCGTCCATTGTCAGGCACTGCATCATTTCTTTAGCAACACGTTCATCAACAGGCGTGGTCGCTGCGTAATCTAAATAAATCGGTAACTTCATTTCTCTCTCCGCTGCAGGTCAACCTTAAAGTTGACAGCTTACTTGAATGTTTTCCAACTGCTTAATTGCATTATTGATACTGTTATCTTGGCGCGATGCTATTTCTTTCACATCTGATTTTTCCACCAATTCAGCAAGGGTAATATTATTCAAAAATTCTTCTATGCGTGCGCTTAAGTCTGACCACAAATTATGTGTTAAACAACGCATACCACTCTGACAGCCGGTATCGGCACCTTGGCAACGTGTTGCATCGACCGATTCGTCTACGGCGCTAATAATATCGCCAACAGAGATAACGCCCGCTTCACGCCCTAGTAAATAACCACCACCAGGTCCACGAACAGAACTTACTAGGCCATTTTTACGTAAACGAGCAAATAATTGTTCAAGGTAAGACAAAGAAATTTCTTGTCTTTGTGAAATATCAGCAAGGGCTACAGGACCTACACCTGTGTGTAGTGCAACATCCAGCATAGCTGTAACGGCATATCTGCCTTTTGATGTTAACTTCATAACGCCCCCTGCACAAAAGAGTGCAAATTTTAATTACCAGAGTAAATTAGTCAAGTATTATCACTTGATAAAAATTTGATTTATAAACTCTTACTTTTTAAATTGTAGAGTTAACAAACTTTCAATACTTGACCTCTTTGGTCAAGTATTACAGCCATTGTAATTACCTGAGTATTTTAGTCAAGTATTAGCTAGTTATTTACCCATTGGTTTTTATAACTAATAGCTATACCTAAGTTACTTAGGGATAGACTTATTAATTGAAGTGAGAATACCGCGTAAAATATTCATTTCGGCATCTTCAGGGTGAGCTCGGTTAAATAAACGACGTAATTTAGTCATAACTAACCCAGGGTGCTGTTTGATAATAAAACCGGTTTTGAAAAGCGTCTCTTCAAGGTGCTCATAAAACAGTTCTGTTTGTTTTGAGCTTGGGTAAACTGCATCGTCTTCTTCAACCTTTTTAGGTTGTTGATTTAAAAACGCCATACGTGTTTCGTAACTAAGTGTTTGTACGGCCATAGCTAAATTAAGCGAGCTGTACTCTGGATTAGCAGGAATACATACGTGGTAATTACAAAGCTGTAATTCTTCATTAGTTAAGCCGCTGTTTTCACGACCAAATACTAGCGCTACAGGACCATTTACAGCTTCAGCAACGAGTTTTTCACCACATTCACGTGGTTCAACCATTGGCCACGAAAGCGTACGAGAACGCGCACTTGTGCCAATTGTTAATGTACAGTCAGCGATAGCTTCTTCAACAGTACCTACAATAACTGCATTGCCTAAAACATCAGTTGCGCCTGCAGCTAAAGCACTTGCTTGGCTGTCTATTTCACAAGCAGGATCAACTAAATAAAGTTTTGATAAACCCATGGTTTTCATGGCGCGAGCCGCCGAACCAATATTGCCCGAATGTGACGTGTTAACTAAAACAATGCGAATATCGTCTAAGATCATTACTGTGCTACTTTGCTATGCCAAAAAATTGCGCAAATTCTAACATGAAAATGTAATAAGATCCTAGATTCAAAAGGCTAGATCCTAAGATCCAAGCCAATATAACGATTCTTACATGGGTAAATTCTAGGGATATACCACCAATTTGTTTTGATGTTTAAACCATTGCCGCCTTTACATAAACATCAAAACGGTTCTTTTTGGTTTTAATTTGCATACTTGGGGTTTTTTCGTTTAAGAATGGCGCATAATCGGGGCGTTTTACAACGACACGCTTGCTGGCAAGTGGATAGGCAAAATCAAGTAGGTCGTCTGCGTCGTTGTCTGCACCAACAAGCTCTTGAAATACACGCATTTCTTTTTTAACTAATGCTGATTTTTCGCGATGCGGAAACATGGGATCTAAATAAACCACATCGGGCATGCTTTCACATTGCGATAGTAGGGTATGGCTTGAACCAAATATTAGGCTCATATTTTCTTTCATCCACAAACCAATTTCAATATCGCTATAGGCTCGCTTTAAGCCATCGTATAAAAGTGCAGCTACAACCGGATGACGTTCATGTAATATAACTTTGCACCCTAGCGAGGCAAGTACGAAGCCATCTCGCCCAAGGCCTGCGGTAGCATCGAGTACAACAGGCGTTGCACCTTTATTTAAGCCAACCGCTTTGGCAATTGCTTGCCCTTTACCACCGCCAAACTTACGCCTATGGGCGGCAGCACCGGTTACAAAATCAACGTTAATTGCACCTAGTTTAGGCTCGTCGGTTTTAAATAGGCTTAACCCTTTATCGTCGTAATGTAAGCTAAAGCCACTGCAATTTTGCGCCCATTGGGCTAAACCAAAGCGTGTTTCTAATTCATTTAAATAAGGACGTAACTCTTTAAAAGCACACTGAATAACCACAATAAACTCCGACGATAAAATACGCCTATAGTATATCAACCGCTTTACTTTAAAGCACTAAAATAGCTCTATATCACTGTGATGATTAGTATTGACCTTTGCGGCTTCCGCTTTAGTGCGTAAATTAGATATAAGTTCATTGCGGCTTTCGGCAACTTGTTTAAGCTGATATTTGATAAAAGCTAAATCACTATTAGCCGATACAAATAACTGCATTGTTTGATCTAATTGAGATATATATAAGGTGAGATCTGCAGGATTTGCTTGTGTTTGTTGTAGCTTAATGGCGCAGTCAAGCTCATGTAGCTGCTCTATAAACACTTTAGTACTTTTGTTTTGCTCTATATTTTGAGTAGTTAACTGCTTAACAATATCTTGAAGGGCTGTACTTATTTGAGCTGCCTGCTCATAACTGCTTTCGCTTCTTTCCATGGTAATAACCTTCTCGTTGGTTACTTCTAATATATGCGGGAACAGATCTTTATAGCGTCCGTACAAAGCATCGTTATCAACTGGCATATTTTTTATCAAAAGGGATACTTTGGGGTAATTAATTATAGTACTACTACCAATATCAACAAATCGTTGAGCTTGTCTGTGTTGCTCCAGCAGCTCTTGCTCTAACGGGCAAACACCACTTTGCTGGCTATAAAAAACACCTGTTCCTTGATACCAAAACACAACCACAACATCTAAATCTAAAGGAGCAAAAAAGGCAAAAAAGTGTTCACTTAACGATTGAAAGTTATTAGCGTGATAGCTTTGTCCAACGTAGCGCATTATACGGCCCATATCGCCCGACTCTGTCATCGCTATTTCCGCTGTTTTATTCGCTTTTGCTATATCCAGTTTTAGCTTTGCACATTGCTGTCGATATTCGTAAAGCACTTTTATACGCGCTATTAACTCTTCTGCGTTAAAGGGTTTAGTAATGTAATCAGATGCGCCAACACTATAACCTTTTACCCGATCGCTTAACTCTATTTTAGATGAGAGAAACATAACGGGAATATCTTGAGTGCTTTCACTTTGCTTTATCGTTTTACATACGTCATAGCCTGACATACCTGGCATTTCAATATCGAGTAAAATAATATCAGGGTTATATTTATTGGTTAGCCTTAATCCTTCATCGCCATCTTTTGCATGAATTATTTTACAAAACCCTGCTAAAGACTCTTCAATTATATGATGAACATATTTGTCGTCATCAATTGCTAATACCAACTTTGCCATGCCTTAATCCATTTTATTGGGTGTGCTAAAAGCATAGTACGACAGGATGAAATTACTAAAAATTATTAGATAATAATTTTAAAATAATAAAAAAGCGCCATTAAGGCGCTTTAATTTGGTTTGTGCTAAATATTAATTTTTAAACAGCAATACCGCTATGACGTAGTAACGCGTCGACATTTGGCTCACGACCACGAAACTTTTTAAATAATTCCATTGGCTCTTCGCTACCGCCTTTTTCTAAAATGTTTTGCATAAAGGCTTGCCCTGTTTCGGCGCTAAAAATACCTTCTTCTTCAAATTTAGAAAACGCATCAGCAGATAGAACTTCAGCCCATTTATACGAGTAATAACCTGCACTATAACCGCCGGCAAAAATATGACTAAAACCATTTTGAAAACGGTTAAACTCAGGCGGTTTAACGATTGATGTGCGGCTACGTACATCGTTTAGTACTGCTTGAATTTGGCATTGCTCACCCACTTTGTAATCGTTATGGATTTTAAAGTCGAATAACGAAAACTCAATTTGACGTAGCATTTGTACGCCTGAGTTATAGTTTTTAGCAGCAAGTAACTTATCAAGTAACTCTTTAGGTAACGGCTCACCCGTTTCATAATGACCTGAAATAAAGCTCAAGGCTTCTTCGTCATAACACCAGTTCTCTAAAAACTGACTAGGAAGCTCTACCGCGTCCCATGCCACGCCATTAATACCCGCAACAGGGGCTGCATCAACTTGTGTAAGCATATGGTGAATACCATGACCAAACTCGTGGAATAAGGTTGTCACTTCGTCATGAGTAAACAGCGCCGGTTTATCGCCAACCGCCTTATTAAAGTTACACACTAAATAAGCCACTGGAGTTTGTAGTTCGCCGTTAGCACGTACTTTACGACCCATACAGTCATCCATCCACGCACCACCACGTTTGTGGTCGCGTGCATATAAATCTAGATAAAAGCGTCCACGAAGCGTATTGCTACTATCTACAATTTCAAAAAAGCGTACATCTTTATGATAAGTATCAAAATCAGTAACTTCTTTTACGCTAATACCAAATAAGCGATTAACGGTTTCGAATAAGCCACTTAATACTTTATTTGCTGGGAAGTAAGGACGCAGTACTTCATCTGAAATAGCGTATTTTTCTTGCTTAAGTTTTTCGCTGTAGTAACCAAAATCCCATGCCTGTAATTCAGAAATACCATGTTTTTGCTCAGCATAGGCTTTTAACTCTGCCACTTCTTGTTCTGCTTGTGGTTTTGATTTAGCAGCAAGGTCTTCTAAAAACGAGAATACTTGCGCCGGTGTTTCGGCCATTTTAGTTGCCAGTGACTTTTCAGCGTAGCTGTTAAATCCTAGTAACTGTGCAAGTTCATGGCGAAGCGCAAGCTCCTCACTCATAATCTCTGAGTTATCAAATTCACCGGCATTAGGGCCTTGATCTGACGCGCGCGTAGAAAACGCGGTGTAAGTTTCTCTGCGGAGTTCGCGGTTATCTGCATAGGTCATAATTGGTAAATACGACGGGAAATCAAGGGTAAATACCCAACCGTCTAACTCTTTACTTTTTGCAGTATCAGCTGCAAGCGCTAAAGCAGATTCTGGCAAGCCAGCTAAGTCGCTTTCATCAGTAATATGTTTGTGCCAAGCAAGTGTGGCATCCATTACGTTGTTGCCAAACTTTGAGGCAAGTTCTGATAAACGCGCGCTAATTTCGCCGTAGCGTTTTTGCTGCTTCGGCGCTAATGCAATACCCGATAATTTAAAATCACGAAGCGCATTAGTAATTGTTTTTTGCTGTGCTGTAGTCAGCGTTTTAAATTCATCGCTGTTATAAAGCGTATTATACGCGTTGTATAAACCTTGATGCTGACCTACAAATGTTGAATATTCAGATATTAACGGTAAGCACTGCTCGTAAGCTTCACGTAATTCGTCGTTATTCATTACTGAATTTAAATGCGATACAGGGGAGAACATGCGCGATAATTTATCGTCCGCTTCTTCAAGGGGTAATACTAAGTCATCCCACGTGTACGAGCCTTTCGCTAGCACGTCATCAATGGCTTTACGACAAAGCTCAATACCGTCTTTTAGTGCTGGTACTACGTACTCAGGCTTTATTTTTGAAAATGGTGGTAAGCCTTCAAGGCCAATTAGTGGGTTGCTCATAAATACTCTCTTCGCGTTAATGCATTACGTTTTAAATTGGGTCTAAAAGTAAAAAAACAACTCAGCCGCTTTTAAGTTGTTTAATTTTAATAAGGTTGCTCTAAAGCAAAACACAAATAACCCATTAATGAGTCGGCCACTTTATAACGTTCTAGTACCGTATCAACTAGGTTATTACTGCATATTTGCTTTTGAGTAAGTGGGCTAATGGCTATAAAGTCTTTTCGTTTGAGCTCATCTATTAAGGGATGATCTTTTTCAAAACCTCTTGGTGGGCGTTTTAGCGACTCTCCTGACATTTCAAATATAGATTTAAATTGCTCATCATAAATTGCTTTTTTATAGCTATTTGGGTTTTCATCTATGCAGGTTCTAATGGCATTAAGCGCCTTTGATTCTGGTCGCCAAATACCAGCACCTACAAAACATTCGTCATTTGCTAAGTGAAAATAAAAACCAGGGGCGTGTACGTCTTTTCCCATAAAATGGCGAAATTGAATTCCTACATTAATTTTATATGGGGTTTTATCTTTACTAAAACGCGCGTCTTTATGGATTCTCATTAAACTACCGCCGACTTTTTTATCTGATGCGACAAAATGGCTAGAAACCTCAGCAAGTGGTGCTTGCATTTGCCTAATGAAATCTAAAGCGGGCTCTCTTACGTATTCCTCATACTGTGATTTATGGTCATTAAACCAGTCTCTATTATTGTTTTGATCAAGCTGAGCAAGAAATTCGAATGTTTTTTTACTAAACATAGGTCACCTAAACACTCTTTATTTTTAAAACTTAATGTTATGCTAATGCGCATAAAACTCAACGCCTAAGGACATAAAATGACACAACACTTTGATTATATTGCAATCGGTGGTGGCAGTGGTGGTATTGCCTCTGCAAATAGAGCGGCAATGCGTGGCGCTAAAGTAGCACTTATAGAAGCAAAACACATGGGCGGCACGTGTGTAAACGTGGGCTGTGTACCTAAAAAAGTAATGTGGCACGGTGCTCAGGTTGCTGAAGCAATTAATTTATATGCCCCAGATTACGGCTTTAATGTTGAAGTTAAAGGCTTTGATTGGAGCAAGTTAGTAGAAAGCCGTGAAGCCTACATAGGTCGAATTCATAAAGGTTATGACAGTGGCCTTGCTAGCAATGGCGTTACTGTAATTAAAGGCTTTGCTAAATTTGTAGATAATAAAACAGTTGAAGTAAACGGCAAGCACTACACAGCCGACCATATATTAATTGCAGTAGGTGGACGCCCAAGCATTCCGCATATTGAAGGTGCTGAACACGGTATCGATTCAAATGGCTTTTTTGAGCTAAAAGAGCAACCTAAGCGCGTTGCAGTAATAGGCGCAGGCTACATAGCCGTTGAGCTTGCTGGTGTATTACATGGTTTAGGTACTGAAACACATTTATTTGTTCGTAAGCATTCTCCACTTCGTAACTTTGACCCATACATAGTTGAAACACTTGTTGATGTTATGGCTGCTGAAGGCCCTACTCTTCATACAGAATCTGTACCTCATAAATTAGTTAAAGAAGATGATGGCTCTGTAACGCTACATTTAGATAATGGCAAAACTCATAACGTTGACCAAGTAATTTGGGCCATTGGCCGCCAGCCAACAACAGATGCAATTAATGTTGCCGCTGCCGGCGTAGAAGTTAACAGCGATGGTTTTGTTAAAGTTGATGAGTTTCAAAATACCACAGCTAAAAACGTTTATGCTGTTGGTGATATTATCGAAAACGGTATTGAACTTACGCCTGTAGCAGTGAAAGCAGGGCGTACTTTATCAGAGCGTTTATTTAATAAAGAACTACCTGATGATTTAAAAATGGATTACAGCCTAGTTCCTACTGTTGTATTTAGTCACCCACCAATTGGTACTATTGGCCTTACTGAACAAGAAGCTATTTCTCAATACGGCGAAGAAAACGTTAAGATTTACCAATCTGGTTTTACAGCTATGTACACAGCGGTAACTAAACATCGCCAACCTTGTAAAATGAAGCTTGTATGTGCCGGCCCAGACGAAAAAGTAGTTGGCCTACATGGTATTGGTTTTGCGGTTGATGAAATGATTCAAGGTTTTGCAGTTGCCATGAAAATGGGCGCTACTAAAGCTGATTTTGATGCCGTTGTTGCGATTCACCCAACAGGTTCTGAAGAGTTTGTTACTATGCGCTAGGCGCTAAACTTTAAGCGCTCAATTATAAAAAGCCCTTGTTAAGTAATTAGTAAGGGCTTTTTAATGCTTGTTATATTTTGCACAATAAACCACTTAAAACGTCACATTAAAAACATCCATTCAACATTAAAAAAACATCTAAGCCATTATTTTAACAGCAAAAATTTTAGACCAATAAAAAGGTTAAAAGTTTAAATTTTGTTTTGGCTTTAAAGCATTTTAACGATTAGAATCCCGCGCATTTATAGTTTCTCTTGGTTATTTATGTTTTTACTGCGATCTTTTATTTATTTATTATGCCTAGCGGGTGTTGCTCATTTAATTCAACTTGAAGGGTGTGAATTAAAACAGTATGCACTTTACAGTGAAGAAACTCTTACCGAACATATGCAAGATGTTTTAACTTTTTTAAGTTGTATTTTATTTTTTTATGCTTCGCGAATTAACTTTCAACTCAAAATACCGGCTGTATTACTAGCTGCGTTATCGGCAATGATGTTTGTGAGAGAGTTTGATACCTACCTCGACTTATACTTTTTTGATGGCGCTTGGCAAAGTATCGTCTATTCAATTTTAGCTGGCGTGTTTGTTTATTTAATAACAAACAGAGGAAGTATTTTTAACTCTTTAAAAGCCTATAGCCTCACTCCTAGTTATGGAATTTGCTTATCAGGCATGGTTACTTTACTCGCATTTTCGCGAATGATGGGCAAAGGCGCATTTTGGCATTCAGTAATGGGTGATGACTATGTACGTGCGGTAAAAAACATTATTGAGGAAGGTATAGAAACGCTTGGCTATACTTTGATTTTTATTTCAGCCATTGAGCTTGTACTCATATGCCGAAAAAGAATGGCTAAAAATCACAAGCATTGCACTGATCAAGTAACTCAATAACGTAGCTAAATTTTTTATTGGTTACTTTTTTTACACTAAATTTGCTAATTGGTTTAATAAATCAATATACTGAGCCTGTTTTTATCAACTCACGTTTAATTGGATACCATGACTAAAGATATATTGCTGCATCCGTTTCTTCTTTCAATTGTAATGATCACAATTGCATTTGTACTAAAAGTGCTTGTTGATAAGCTTGCTAAAAGTCGCGCAGAAAAAAAAGAAAAAGACATCCGTTACATCGCACACAATATTAAGCACTTTATTAATTTTGTAATGATGATATCGCTGCTATTTGTGTGGTCGACCGAAATTCAAAACTTTGCACTTTCTATTGCTGCTTTTGCCGTGGCGATTGTACTTGCAACGCGTGAGTTTATTCAGTGTGTAATAGGCTTTTTTTACCTCGTAACAACTCGCCCGTTTAGAGTGGGTGATTGGATACAAGTAGGTGATTACTTTGGTGAAGTAGCTGAAACGGATTGGATAAAAACAACCATGCATGAAATTGATATACATACTTATCAATTTTCTAGAAAAACCATATACATACCTAATAATAAGCTGATCACCAGCTCTATTAAAAACTTAAACTTTGTAAAACGCTTTGTTACACATCATTTTATTATTGTCCGAAGAGAGAGCTTTAACCCTTACCCTATTCACGACACACTCACTGAGCAAGCTAAACTGTACTGCGAAGAGTTTCAAGAAGTAGCAAGCCGTTATAATTCGATGATTGAGCGTAAACTTGATGCAAAAATATCTGGCCCAGAGCCGGTAATTCACTTTGGTACAACCGATTTAGGTGAATTTAAAGCAAGCTTTACCTTGTTTTGCCCGACAGAAAAAGCGCTTGAGATAGAGCACAAATTAACAGAGTGCTTTTTTGCGTTATGGTACAAAGAGGCTGAAAAAAATAAAGAAGGTGAAGGAGAGGCATAAACCTCGCCTACACAAAGTAAAAATACAAATCGTAGGTGCGAATTTATTTCGCGCTCTATTTCTAAGTCTGTATTTAAAAAGCGAGGTATAAAACCTCACCTACAATAAACATCAAGCATGTAGGTACGAATTCACTTCGCGCTTGAGTAATATTTAAGCTGTACCACCGACCGTTAACTGATCAATCTTAAGGCTTGGTTGGCCTACGCCTACCGGTACGCTTTGACCATCTTTACCACAAACACCAACACCTTTATCAAGTGCTAAGTCGTTACCAACCATAGATATTTGCTGCATTACTTCTGGTCCATTACCAATAAGCGTTGCGCCTTTAATTGGTTGGGTAATTTTACCATTTTCGATTAAATACGCTTCTGATGCACTAAATACAAACTTACCTGAGGTTATATCAACTTGTCCGCCGCCAAAGTTAGGCGCGAATACCCCTTTTTTAACTGAGCTGATAATATCGGCTTGGGTGTGCTCACCACCTAACATGTAGGTGTTAGTCATGCGAGGCATTGGTAAATGCGCATAAGACTCACGACGTGCGTTACCGGTAGGATTTACACCCATTAAACGCGCGTTTAGCTTATCTTGCATATAGCCTTTTAAAATACCGTTTTCGATAAGTACGTTGTAAGCCGCTGGTGTACCTTCATCATCAACATTAAGTGACCCACGGCGATCGGCCATGGTGCCATCATCAACAACAGTACACAGCTCAGATGCTACTTTTTGGCCTACTTTACCACTAAACGCAGACGCGCCTTTGCGGTTAAAGTCGCCTTCAAGTCCATGCCCTACTGCTTCATGTAAAAGCACGCCAGGCCAACCATTACCAAGTACAACTTCCATCGTGCCTGCAGGTGCATCAATAGCTTCAAGGTTTACTTTAGCTTGGCGTACAGCTTCTTCAGCAAATTCCATCCAACGTGGTTTACCATCAACAAGCTCTTTAAAGTAACCATAATCTAAACGTGCACCACCACCTGCGCCACCGCGTTCACGGCGACCATTTTTTTCAAGCAGTACTGAGCAGTTTAAGCGAATAAGCGGGCGAATATCGGTGGCAAACGTACCATCACTTGCTGCGATTAATACTTCTTCGTATACCGCTGACATTGAGCTAATTACTTGCTCTGCATCGGGTGCTAGTTCACGAATATAGTTTTCAAGTTCGCGTAATAAACTCACCTTGTCGGTATCGCTCATACTCGAAATTGGCTGATGCGGTGCAAACTGCTCTTTAGCTTTAACATCACTAAATACTTTAATCGCTCTATCTTCGCCAGCATCTGCGATGCTACGAGCCGCTGTAGCCGCCTTATTAAGTGCTTCAAGATTTATTGCATCAGAGTAAGAAAAACCTGTTTTTTCGCCGCTTACAGCACGTACACCAACGCCACGTTCAACGTTATAAGAGCCTTCTTTAACTAAGCCGTCTTCAAGCACCCATGATTCGTGGTGGCTTGATTGAAAATATAAATCGGCGTAATCCACTTTATGCTGATGTATGTAAGCGAGCGTTTTTTCGAGCTCTTCTCTATTTAGCTGGCTGTCTTGTAGTAAATGCTGTTCAACCGAATTCATAATAAATGCTCTCTAAATCGTTGATGAGACTGCACGGGCATATCTCGTCTAATTTTTTGTAACTGGTCTAAATCTGCGTTGCAGCTTATAAAACCGGTGCCTGTTGGCAATTCACTCAGGGTATTGCCCCAAGGTGAAATAATAATACTGTGGCCATATGTTTGTCGGCCATTTTCATGTGTACCGTACTGAGCAGCTGCAACTACATAACATTGTGTTTCTATTGCGCGAGCTGCTAATAGCGGTTGCCAATGCGCTTGCCCTGTAGGGACTGTAAATGCACTGGGTACTAAAATAATATCGGCGCCTTGGCGTACTAGTTCGTTAAATAAGCCACTAAAGCGCAGATCATAACATACTGTTAAGCCAATTTTACCAAAGGGAGAATCAACAACCACTACATCGCGACCTGCTTGGGTAAAATCTGACTCTCGATAGCTACCTGTTTTATCATCAACGGTTACATCAAATAAATGTATTTTGTTATACGTTGCAACCAGCTCGCCTAGATTATTATATAAGTGCGATGCTGCGTAATACTTATGTTCGTTAAATGGCTCAGGCATTGTGCCTGCATTTAACCAGATATTATGGTGTTGGCACAATTCACTAAGTTGTAATTTGTATTGATCAACTTGCTTAGCAACACGTAACGTATCGTTACCACTTTTACTAAACACTAAAAAAGCTTCTGGCAAGCAAACAAGTAATGGTCTTGTTGCTGGCAGAGTTTTAAGTGCGCGCTTTAAGCTTGCTATGTTGTCATCAGGGCTTAGCCCTGAACACATTTGTAGGGCAACTATTGTGGGTGTGCTTATGCTTGCTGTTTTGTTCATTGCGTTACTGTTACTTGTGCATCTTTAAGTTTTAAATCGACTGATGCTTGTGGCTGATTTTGCGCAGCTTGAGGTAGTGTAACTTCACGACTTTTTCTGTCGAGTTCTTGAACAATAGGGTCGTTCATTTTACCCGTTACTTTAAAATTGATCTCTGAGATGACGCGCGCAGAATGAATAACTTTATCAAGTGCTAAAGCAGCAAGCCCTGTTACTGGATTAACCATCCACGCAACTATAACCGGAATGCTTGAGGTTACTTGTGGCGCTACAGCAAGGTCGTAATCTATATCTAGCGTATTTAAGTTTGCGTAGCCTTTAATAGTTAAATCGGCAGGCACACCATCCATTTTAGTATCTTTAGTGTAAGCGATACCGTTTTCTAACTGCATAGAGCCTTGCATGCTGTTATAAAAAAAGCCCTTTGAAAATACATCTCTAAAATCAAGTTTCAGTTTGCGTACGAGTGAATCAAGGCTCAACAGCGAAAATACGCGTGCACCACCATCACTTATTTCAGTTAAGTGACCTTCCCCTAAATCCCAAGTAACCTCACCACTTAAAGTTTTCACATCAAAATCATAAGGTGCTGCTTGCCAAGTAAGATCATAATTTAGATCAGCTTTAGAGTCCTTAATTGCAGAGGTAATATCAAACTCGCCAAACAATGCGCCTATATCATCACTTTTAAGCTCACCACTTAGCGTTGTTAAACCATTTTGCCACTGCCCTTTAGTGCGCAGTACATGATCTCCTTTATCGATTACAAGTTCTGATATCGATAAGCGCTCGCCATCACCTAATAATGACGCACTCACTTTATCAAGCTGATAGCGATCAATTTTGCAGTCACTACATTCAAACTCAATGGCAGGTATTTTAGTAAGCCAGCTCAAGTCTTCCTCAGGAAGCACATCTGTTATTTCAATTAATTGCTCGCTAGGCTGTGCAAAATTAAGCCTTAAGTAATCGGCATTAATTCGTATAGGCTGGCTAGGCTGTGATGTAGGAATAAAAGCCCCAGCTCTAAGTTCTTTAGCATTTAGCTTTAGGTATAAATCGTCTTTTGATGGTGCTAAACGCATTTCAAAATCATTAAAGATGATGTTACTCGCATCAAGCATACCTATATTTGCGACCACCTCATTAAGCGGTGGCATAATCCCTTTTGATTCTTTATCTGGGTTTGATTTACCTGCTTTAATTATTTGATCAATCAGATCAAACCAAGGCACTAATTCACTCTGCTCAAGATTTATATTTACGCTTAAGTCTTTTTGGTTTAATCCTAAATCTTGTTTTCCGAGCACAAAATGGGCATTACTAAACTGTGATTTTCCATTTTCTAAAATAGCATTAAAGTAAAACTGTTGATTAGCGTTTGCTGTAATGAGATTAGAAATATCATCACCTTGAACTACTGCATCAAGTGCCCACGCTTGTTCGCTATTTTTATTATAAGGTGCGGGTAAGTTACTCGTTAAGCCAAGTAGTTCTGAGTTTACCTGTGCACGATAATTAAAGCCTTGTTCGGTAAAATTAAGTACTAAACCAATATCAACATCGCTTTGCCCGCTTAAATAATTTTTTAATATACCTTGTCCACTATCAATTAGTGTATCGGCGTCAATTTTGGCGTTTATATCTATGTTTGCTTGGTAATTTTTAGCATCACTTTTGCTGCTGTAATTAATATTTAGCGGCATGCCCAACCACTTCGCAGTCGCATTTTTAAGTGTAATATTGTCGTTTTTAAAATTAAGCTCGCCAGTTAAGTTTTTAAGCTCAATACCTGGCGTTGCTATAAATACTGGTAAGTCATTTAAATTAACTTTGCCGCTAACACTGGCTCCGCCTTTAAACTTAGAGCCTACTAAAAGCTCAATACTGGCATCGGCTTCGCCTTTGCCCTGTACAACTTTAAAAATTTCAGCAAGAGGTTTGGCAATAGGTGTCGCTGCAAAAAAGTCATGTAACTTTTCCATCTCTGCTTTTTTATCAATTTGCACAATAAGTTCATCAGCATTCATTAAATCTGCAATGCTCACCTGTACACTATTACCAATATCTAAATTAACCAACTTGCCTTGCTGGCTATATATGTCCATTCGCTCATTAGCAAAATGTAGCTGTACATCAGCATTAGTGACCGCTGGCCAATCAGGGTCAAACTCATAGGTTGCATTGTCTATTTGTGCTAATACATCAAACTGACCACTACCATCAGTAAATGGGAAACCAGACAAAGGCCCTGCAAATAAGACCTGTGCTTTAGATACTTCTCCGCCTTTAATTGCACCATTTAAATAGCTAACAAGTTCAGGGCTCATCGCTTTTAATGGGAAGTAATGATCTGCAATATTGGCATCTGGGGCGAACGCTTCTGCGTAAAGATCTAATCGAGGATCATCTGTTAGGCTAATTTGTAATTCTGCAGCAAGAGTAACTTCATCATTATCAAACCAGATATTGTCACTACTTATATGCCAGCCATCATCTCGCTTAGCTAAATCTAGCTCTACATTTAGCTGATTATAATTTATGTCGTTACTAAAGCTTTCGCCTGTGACTAATGTGCCACTTTCGCCAAATAAATTTATTCGACCAGTACTTTGGGTAAGTAAACCATTTACTCTAAGCCCTTGCGCTGCTGGTACCGATCTTAATTCTTGCCAGCCAATATTGTTAGCCTCAAACCATAATTGCCATTGCTGTGCATTAGAAAAACTTAAATAAGCTTGATCTATTTGCCCACTAGGTTGGCGTTCTAAAAATGGTTCAAGTGCATTAAAATTACTTAGCCCGGCTAGGTTACTCAGTAATTCAAAATCAACTTGATGCAGCCACACTTTATTTTGCAGCCCTAGTTGGGCTTCAAACTCTAAACTTGGCCATGCTTTATCGTTACTATTAAATGTTAAACCGGTACTTTTTAAGTGCCAGCTATTTTGTTCTGGATATAGATGGAATCCACCTTCACTCAAACTAACTTGGTGGCTTTGCTCTTCTCGCTGCCAGCGTACAAAGCTTGGTAACCACTGCATTTTCACATCGCTTACAAAACCTTTATCTAGTTTTAGCCATGCTTGTAAATTAATATCGCTATGTAGTTGTTGTTTTTGCGTATTTATATATTGCGCTAACCAGTTAGATACATCGACCTTATTAGCCTGCACATAGATGTCGCCCGCAACCTGCTCTAGAGTATCCCCGGTAAGTGCTATGCGCGCGTCAAAGTCTCCGACCGAAATTCCCGGTAGTGCTAAGCTTCCACTGCCAAAGTGCTGCTCATCTTCATTTTGCCAAACAATGTTTTGAAGAAGTAATTTACGTTCTTTACCGTCTTCTAAAATAAAGTTAATACTGGAATTTTCTATTGCAAAATGACCCGTTTTACCCAAAAACAGTTCTTCAATTAGCTCTTTTTGCTCAAAAGAAACTTCGTCGTTATCACCGGTTTTAAATAAGTTGGTGATATTTACACTGGTATGAAAACCATTAATAACAAAATAATTAGATCTAAGTTGCAGTGCTTTTAAGCTTTCCCATAGGTTTAGCTCTAAGCTGGTTTTAGCAATGGTGAGTGATATTGGCGCGGTTTCGTTATCTTTAAACGATAAATTTTCTAGCACTAATGCAGGACCACTGCCCTGCCAACTAGCTGATATTTCGCCAATAGATAAGCTTATTTCAAACTTTTCGTGTAAATAGCTTTCTATGTCACCTTTGTATTCGTTTGCATACGGGAGGGTATATTTTAAAATTGAAACAATAACGGCCAGTAATACCAAAATTATGGCGCAAGTCTGCCATAACTTTCTAAAACAAAAAAAACAGACCGCTTTTGCTTTCATTACATCATTACCACATCAAACTGTTCTTGGCTGTATAAGCTCTCGGTTTGAATATTGACTTGCTTACCAATAAATAGTTCAAGCTCAGCAAGGTTATGATACTCATCGTTTAGTAGCGCCTCACTTACAGCAGGTGCTGCGTACACCATAAACTTGTCCGCTGCGTATGCTCGGTTAACACGCACTATTTCACGTAGTATTTCATAGCAAACCGTTTCAACTGTTTTTTGTGAACCACGACCGGAGCATGCAGGGCATACATCACATAAAATATGCTCTAAGCTTTCGCGTGTACGTTTACGCGTCATTTCAACAAGGCCAAGCGCTGAAAGCCCATTAATATTCGTTTTAGTGCGATCTTTTGCAAGGGCTGATTCAAGTGAATGAAGCACCCGCCTTTTATGATCCTCACTTACCATATCGATAAAGTCGATAATGATAATACCGCCTAAGTTACGCAGCCTAAGCTGGCGAGCAATTGCAGAGGTTGCTTCTACGTTGGTATTAAAAATTGTTTCTTCTAAATTACGATGCCCTACAAATGCACCTGTATTAACATCAACAGTCGTCATTGCTTCTGTTTGGTCAATAATTATATAGCCACCCGATTTTAGCGTAACTTTACGATGTAGTGCTTTTTGAATTTCGTTTTCAACATCAAACAAATCAAATATAGGTCGCTCGCCTGGGTAGTATTCAAGCACTTGAGAAAGCTGTGGAACAAACTCTTCAGTAAATAACTTTAGTTCTTCATAGCTGAGTTTAGAGTCAACGCGAATGCGCTCCATATCTTCGCCTACATAGTCACGCAGGGTTCTAAAGGCAAGCGTTAAATCTTCGTGTAGGATACTGGCTTTACTCGTTTTTCTACGACGTGATGTTATTTTTTCCCATAATTTTCTTAAAAAGCCGGCATCGTGTCGTAATTCAGCTTCGCTAGCACCTTCAGCTGCTGTACGTACAATAAAACTGCCATTTTCATCGCCATATTCTGCGACTATTTTTTTAAGACGTGAGCGCTCTTCTTCAGTTTCTATACGCTGACTAACCCCTACATGGGTCGCATCAGGCATAAACACTAAATAGCGAGAAGGGATAGTTATATCAGTGGTGAGTCTTGCGCCTTTAGTGCCTAGCGGATCTTTTACCACTTGCACCATAATGTATTGGCCTTGACGAACTAATTCTCTAATATCTTGTACTTTTTTTATTGGTACGTCGTCTACGCCTTCAACAATAGAGGCACTATTTACAATATCGGATGCATGCAAAAATGCAGCTTTTTCAAGGCCGATATCAACAAAAGCAGCCTGCATACCCGGAAGTACACGGCTTATTTTTCCTAAGTAAATATTGCCTACAATACCTAGATTACCGATTCGCTCTAGCTGTATTTCTTGCAGTACACCGTTTTCTATTAGGGCAACACGACTTTCGCTCGGTGTGACATTGATCAGTAATTCTGTACTCATGTTACCTTCTTAAGAATGTTTTTAGTAATTGTTCGGTTTCATATAAAGGTAAGCCTACAACAGAAAAATAGCTACCCGCAATGTGAGTTACAAAGCGACCACCTAAACCTTGGATACCGTAGCCACCGGCTTTATCTTGTGGCTCACCTGACTCCCAATAAGCATTAATTTCTTCATCTGTTAAGGTTTTAAAAGTAACATCTGTGCTTACAACACAGCTAAGCACATCATTTTGCGTCGCAAATGCAACTGCGGTAAGAACTTGATGCGTGTTATCCGATAGGCGTTTTAACGTGTGTGTAAAATCGTTTTTATCGCGAGGTTTACCCAATGACTCGTTGTCTATAACAACCACGGTATCACTACCAAGTACAGGGCGATCGGTATATCCAAGCTCTACACCGCTTTGGGCTTTCAAGCGCGCTAAACGCTCAACAAGTGCTCTAGGTTGCTCGTTTGGAAGTGGGCTTTCATCTGCATCAACACTAAATTGTGTAAATTCGACACCTAATTGGCTTAATAACTCTTTACGACGGGGAGAGGCTGATGCCAAATATACTGCGGTAGTCATTACCTGATCCTAAAATGTCTGCGATATTTACGAAGTAGTAAAAAGACCCAAAACCAGCTAACCATTCCGGTTGCTACTGGCCATAAGTACTGTGGATTAAAATAAACCCCTAACAAAAAGTGATTTAGCCAAAACTGCATTAAGTGATACAGCGTTAAAAATAAACCAATTAGTAGGCTTTGTTGCCAAAGCGAAAAGTTACGAATTTTTTGAAAGTTGCTCGCGGTTACAAAAATACATACCGAGAATGTAAGCGAGTTCACGCCCAGCGGTGAGCCAGACGCTAAATCTATTAATAAACCAACGACCCAAGCAGTACCAATATTTAAACGATGCGGTACTGCTAGCGACCAATACATAAGTACAAGTAAAACCCAGTCAGGTCTAAATGGTTCAAACGAAAATGGAAGTGGCATCAGTGCCATTATTAACGCAAAAAAGATGCTTAGCGCAATTAACAATGAATAACGGTTAATCATCGCTGATTTGCTCCTGTTGATTACGCCATAAAATAACCAGCAAACGAATGCGATCTAGTTGCGCAATAGGTTCTGCAAAAACTTGTGCAAACGGTCGCCCTTCATCACGATTTATTTCAGTTACTACTGCCACCGGGTATCCTTCAGGGAATGTGCCCCCTAAACCCGATGTAACAAGTACATCGCCAATTCGCACATCTAAACTGTGCGGAACGTGAGAGAGCTTAACGACGTTAATTTTACCTATGCCTTCAACAACCGTTCGTACATCGTTACGAAGTATACGCACAGGTGTGGCATGTGTGGTGTCGGTCATTAGTAGCACGCGTGAAGTTGTTGAACCAACCTTTGTAAGCTGCCCTACTACACCCATTTCATCAATTACAGCTTGGCCTTCACTAAGCCCGTCAGTTGTACCACGGTTAATAACAACCTGATGACTATACGGGTTTGAATGTACAGAAAGTACTTGAGCAATTATTTTACGATTTGATTGCTTTGCAGATGAGCCTAATAAGGCACGCAGTTTTTGATTTTCTCTGGCTAGAAATTGATACTGCTGAAGTTGCTCGCTTTGTAGCATTTGCTTTTTTTTCAGCGCTTCGTTTTCTGTAAGAAGTTGATCCCGCGTATGCAGGCTTTTAGCACTTAAGCTAAATAATTCGTAGGGTAAATTAGCAACATAGATTAGTGGGCTAACTAGAGTATTAAGGCTGGTACGAACAACGGTACCACCTTGCGTATATCTGTCTCCAACTATGAGTACGATACTCAAAAGCACTGCGACAAAAAGTCGCAGTTGCAAAGAGACTGTGCGTCCAAACATTAATTTCATTAGTCGTAACTAAAAACGTCACCACCATGAACATCGATCATTTCTAATGCTTTACCACCACCACGCGCAACACACGTAAGTGGATCATCAGCTACAACAACCGGAATACCCGTTTCTTCCATTAATAAACGGTCTAAATCTTTTAACAATGCACCACCGCCAGTAAGTACCATGCCGTGGGCAGAGATATCTGATGCCAGCTCAGGTGGTGATTGCTCAAGCGCAACCATTACTGCACTCACAATACCCATTAACGGTTCTTGTAGAGCTTCTAGGATTTCGTGTGAGTTAAGCGTGAATGAACGCGGAACACCTTCGGCAAGGTTACGACCGCGCACTTCAATTTCGATTGGCTCATCAGTTTTGAACGCAGAGCCAATTTGATGCTTAATATTTTCAGCTGTCGCTTCACCAATTAAGCTACCAAAGTTACGGCGTACATAATTAATAATAGCTTCGTCAAACTTATCACCACCAATACGAACAGATGATGAGTAAACAACACCGTTAAGTGAAATAATAGCCACTTCAGTTGTACCACCACCAATATCAACAACCATAGAACCTGTTGCTTCTGATACTGGTAAACCGGCCCCAATAGCTGCTGCCATTGGTTCTTCAATTAGGTAAACTTCACGAGCACCGGCACCCATTGCAGATTCACGTATTGCACGTTTTTCTACTTGAGTCGCACCACACGGTACACAAATTAGTACACGCGGACTTGGGCGCATAAAGTTATTGTTATGCACTTGCTTAATGAAGTGTTGTAACATTTTTTCAGTTACATAAAAATCAGCAATTACACCGTCTTTCATTGGACGGATTGCTTTAATATTTCCCGGTGTACGGCCTAGCATTTGTTTTGCTTCTGTACCTACAGATGCAACACTTTTAGGTCCACCAGCGCGTTCTTGGCGAATAGCAACAACAGAAGGTTCGTTTAATACAATACCTTCTTCTTTTACATAAATTAGGGTATTGGCTGTACCCAAGTCGATCGATAGATCGTTAGAAAAAATACCACGGAGTTTTTTAAACATGAGGCTGGATGACCTTTGAAATACGTTCTTATATTAGCTGCCTCACTTTAACATGCTCAACTATATGAGCAATATAAAGCGCAGCGCCTTTGTGAATTTGTGAAAAAAGGAAGCAAAGCTTCCTTAATTGAGTTTATCGTTCGCGAACTAAGCGAAAACCAATGTAGTTAGATCTAAAATCAGGCGCTAAAATTAAACGCGTAGATGCACGAGCAAGGCTTGGTGCAAAATTCCACGCTCCGCCTCTTACTGCTACATCAGACTCACCTGATTCTTTATCGGTCCATTCCCATACATTGCCTACGGTATCGTATAATCCAAATGCATTTGGAGAAAAAGAACCTACTGGTGATGCACGTCTATTTGACCATTCACTACCACACCAACCACAGTTAGCTAGGTTTTTACCAATTTCGTTACCCCAAGGGTATTCTGTTTCGGTTCCTGCACGTGCTGCGTATTCCCACTCAACTTCGTTAGGTAAACGAAATTGCTGCCCTGTTTGACCCGATAACCACTCAGCGTAAGCTTTTGCATCGTTATAAGTTAAACATACAGCAGGAAAGTCACTGCCTTGCTCAAAACCAGGATTACGCCAATTTAAATTTGCTTCCCATACTGGTTCGCCATTTAAATAATACGCACACCCTTTATTTTTTTCCGCTTGAGTTTTATAACCTGTATTTGCTACAAATTTTTCGTAGGCACCTACGGTTACTTCTTTACTTTGCATAGCGAAAGAATTTGCTATTACTTTTTCAATTACTGGACGTTCATTAGCTAAACCATTGCCATTGATATCGCCCATTTTAAATTTGCCTGCAGGAATAACGACAACCGGCGTTTCAACGTTTGCATTTAATACATTAACGTTTTCACTAACCTGGCGTGTTGTTACTTCTGGTTGCTCTCGAGTATAGGTCGGTGCAGCAATCGACTTAGGCTTTTTTACCAAATTTGCATTAATTGTTTGTGCTTTATTTAAATCAACACGAACTTGATAAGGCTTATAGCCAAGTTTACGTATTTCAATGTTGTGAATACCCGGCGGTAAACGTGTGATCAAGCGTGTTGAGCCAAAGCTTACACCATCGATAAACACTTCATCGTCGTATACGTTTGATCGTAATGTCAGCTCTATTGATTGATCCTTCTTCTTATTAAGGATAGAAGGGTAATCTTTTTTCACCGATGCAGGTTTAACTGAATAATCACGTACTGGCTGCTTTTCTAAACGAGAAACCGACACCGTGTTGCTATTATCCGCGCTATTACTGAATGTTAACTGACTATCAGTAAATGTATTGTTATACGCGGGTTGATAAGCAGCAGTAAGTGGCGTGCCGTACTCAGAACAATAACGGTTATCAATGCTTAATAAGCTACATAAACGGCTACTGTTTACTTCGCCGCGCATGGTTACGCTTAAGTTAACGTTGTAGTTACCTTGGCCGCTAAATGCACTGTTAACTACATGGCTACTTAATATTTGTACTTGAGCGCCCGCCAAATTACGTTTTGGCTCAACAATGCGCTCTTCTGTTAAGTTTGCAAATATTTGATCTACAAAGCGTTTAGTTGCTTTTTGTAGCCCCATTTGCTGACCGCGTTGCTCACACGCTGCTAGCGTTTCTGTTCGCTTACAGTTAATCGTATGGTTAACTTCAAGCGTGCCTTCACGTGTAAACTCGTTACGTAAACGCTCTACTCTGGCTGTAGTTAACTGCTCTTTTAAACTTTCTAAAGTATTTAAAAGCGTATGCTTAGCAACACGAATTTGCTCTATATCTTTACGGTGGGATGCAATTGCCGCCAACTGCATAGAAATATCATCTTTGTTTTGCTTATGATCAATCACCGCTTTTTGATAGCGTGATTGAGCCGCACTAATATTAATAGTGGGATCGTCAATTAAACGACGGTACATTTCGTTCATCGCATCGAGCGCTTGGTTTTTTTCTTTATCTAGCTCTGTAGAACGAGAACGAAGTAGCTCTAGTTGATTTTGTAACTGACTTTCTTCTTTAAGATGTTTTTCAAGTATTCTTGTCGAGTTATCGTATTCTGTCTGTTTAACACTAATCTCTGACTCAATTCCAGTTACTGTAGCTGTGTCTTGTGCAAATGCACTACTAGCTAACAAACTAGCTGAAATTAACAGAGATAAAGGAGTAATTCGCATATATTCCAGTCCCAAAAAGCGGCAATTATTTGGTCGTTATTATTTTTTATAATTAAAGCCTTATGCTATGTACTTGCAGCACAAAACACAAGCTTTGTTCAATTATTATCTTAGTTTACAACTATTCGCGTGTTTCACGCCAGTAAATAACCCGATCATTTCCTCGAAAGCGTCCAAATTGTAAAATAGTACGAGGATCAAGCTGTGTTTCATCCCCCTGCCAATCCCACTTTAACCAATCATAAGTATTATATTCTAAGGTAAATTCACCCAAACCATTTGGCTGCGCATAAATACCATTGTTTGCCGGATACACTCCCGCCTCTAACTGGCCAGATACACCTGTTCCATATTCATAGGCTAATTGCGGGCTGTTAGGTGATATTTGAGTGATTTGGGTATGATCAAATACACTACAATTATCTTCTGCGTTATTTACAAATCCACTGCCGTTGTAATACTGAGCCTGCATAGGAATAAGTAAAGGGTCGAGATCGGAGCCTGCGTTATTACCAAGTACTAAACGTCCAAATCTAAACTCTATTGGTAATGTATTTAGTCGTACACTATTACAGCCACCCGAACATGCTGTTTGTGTATTAGGTTTATCATTTGCATCAATGAGCGTTGCTCCTTCTATGTCAGAAAGTGTTGCCATTAAACTGACCATAGCGAACGGTCCATCTGCTTGCCCTACACCTAATCTTTCGAGTGTCGTGTTAAGTTGGCTCATTTGCCACTGGCCGTCACTTATATCTCCCCAGTTATTATTTCCTAGGTTTACTAATCGGCTAGCAAAATTAGTTGCGGGTACATAGTTAGCTACTTCATTATTTTCGGCATTAATGGCTACACTGGACTTATCAAAGCCCTCTTTATAATTAGCCATTAGCTCACCATTTTGATTTAGCGCTTGTACTGTAAAGCCAAGTTCAAAAGGTTGATCAAGGTAAGTTAAATTACTGCCGTATTGCGTGCATTGTGCGGCAGCTTGAACCCCCACTACCTGAAACTGCGAAGGTGCAAAACGACCAATATTATATAATTCACCTTTTACATCTCCCTCGCCAAAGTAATCGGCATCTTGCAGACCTGCTGTTAAATCAATGATGCCAACTTGGTCGTAATTATACTGCGATATAGATTCACTCAAACTGCCTGTGTCACTAAAGGCAACAGTGCTCATCGCTTCAAGCGTACCTTGAACGCCTGGCGTAGGCGCTTTAAGTAATGCCTCTACAAGTGGTTGCTCTGTAATAAAGTGCTTGGCAATGGTATTATTTATTATATTGCTGTAGTTATCTGGGTAACCATCGTTGTTAGTGTCTTGCCCTGTTTGCCATTGCACCGCATTCATCTTTAAATCAAATGCTTCGCCAGTTAATCTAAATAAACTTCCATCAGCGTCTGCTGCATAACCATCACTTGCAATTTCCATCGCTAATCCGAATGGCTTTACAACATACTCATTTGAACTACCCGTTAAATTTACTGATAAATTAGTGACTGGGTCTAAAATTAAATTGGTGTTTACATTTAAACTCAACTTTCCTGCGTCGGGATAATTTATAACAATCGGTGCTTTAGACTCACTATCAAAGTTTAGCGTGAACGATTTAGCTGCTTGCTCGACCGCAAAGGTATTATTGTTGTTACTAAGTGAAACCGTATCAGAACAACTTGCACCAGCACTGCATGTATACGATAAATCTAAGCTTACATCACCACCAGCGGGAAATGCAGCTTCGCATACGCCCGTAGTGGTATTTGTTTTTACCGCTTGAATAGATAGCGCTTTTGCATTAAATCCAGTATTTGAAGGCTTTGCTGATAACTGAGTAGGAATTGTAGTATTTCCATCTGTATCATTATTAAAAATAAATCCAGCATCAGAAAACGTAACTTTACAGCCACTCAAACCAACATTATTACCACCGATATAACAACGAAGAGGTGCAGAAGGATCAGCAGTGTTATATCCAAATGTAACGCTACCAGTTGTACGTTTAGCAAACTCAACAGTTGTTGAGCCTGTAAAATTAATATTCTCCCCTGTAACCCAACTTTGCTGACCACTATTATCTGGAGAAAGGTTTAAACTAGAGGGTTCCGCAAATAATAAGTCGCAGGCATCATTAGCGCAGGCTGTTAGTGTCATTTCTTTAGCTTCACACGTTAGAGCATTGTTATCGCTTATTGTTAAACGATAATGATCCAGTGTTTCTGGTGTATAAATACCACAAAAACCAGGGATACTTTCGGGTACTGGTAGAGCGTCAAACGTTGAGCTCCCTTCGGTAATAATTTGAGTAGCCGATGTAATTGATCCCTGATACGTCACATTTTGAGCGATTCTTACCTCACCAGTGGCAACAATATAGCCCGCAATATTTGCATCGGCTGCAATAGCAACCGCACCATCAACATAAATAGCTAAATACGCGCCGGTTTCGACCACTATACTTGTTTTACCTATATTCAAAAATGAAGTTGATAATAGTGAGGTTGTGTCTTTTAAAAATATACGTGTAGGCGCTGTTACTCTGTACTCTGTTTCCAGCATACTTAACTGCAACTCATCGTAATAATAGTCGCCAGCTAAAGAAGTAGGTACGGGCCCTGTTGAGCTACCATCATTTGTAACCGTTGGCACCTGCGCCGCTTGATTCGGTTCTAAAGAGTTATAACCACCAGCAACACACGCCTGACCATTACACAAAGGAGGGCTCGTCAGCGCTGTAGAAATTAAATTTGTGGTGGTGACAAACTGCGCATTACCATCGGTTATTTCTACCCCCTGCACCAGCTGTACTTCACCGTTGTTATAAGTAGAAATAGCGCCTGGGAATAACGTATCACAATCTAAAATATCACCATTAAATACAAAGGTACTGGTCATGGCGAGTATTGATGCTTCCTCGTTTACGTGACGGCGCTCGTTATCGCCATCACGGTCTTCGTCAACAACAAGCCCTAGCCTGTCAGTTCTTAGGTTACAGCTGCGTAGCCACCCGCCATCATCTTCTTGGCGTGAGTTTTTACTTGCAACCACCAAAGGAGCCACACTAAAGTTATTAGTAAAACTAAAGTAATTACAGCCATCGCTCCAACCGTCAATTTCAAAGCCTGTGAAAAAAGTTTCCCACGATACCTCAACGCCATTATCGTCAGTAAATGTGCGGTTACTTCCTGGCTCCACTGCCATGTAAGCAACAGTTTCGTTTTTTATGATCCCAAGTGCTGTTTCAGATGCCTCTAAAGCAATATTAACGCCGCTGGCAGATAGAGAATTACTTTCTACTGCAACTGTTAAAAACGGAATTAATGCCTCAGAAGGTGGATTGCTGTCTATGCTATTGAGTGTTTGTAACGAATGGAAAAAGTTTGGCCTTTGAGTAAACGGTTCAGCAAATGTTAAAGACTTATAGCCTTTAGGTGTCAGTGGAGCAAAGCCAGACTTAGAGCCATACTGTAATTCGAGTAATAAGTCTGTACTGCCCACTTCCATAATTGTGCCGTCTGGAAATTGATGCACACCATACTCAACAGCTAAATAGTGCGCCCCCATACTAATATGTCCACCATCTTCTCCTGAAGGTTCAAGCGGTAAGGCCTCAAAGCTAGTTGTGGTTATATTACGTATTCTTATTATTGCAGGGTTTCCACCTTGGTTTGTTGAGAGCATAAATACAGCAGGAGGCGTTATATATTGCTGTTGAAAATTTACTTTTGTCCAAACAGGCGATGTGTATGTATCTTGCAGCTCTATATAACGGCCCTCGATTTTTGGAGGCACTGCATTTGCGTGATTACAAAGTAACACGCAGCTAAAAAATATAATGACTAATGCACTTTTTATCATGGTAAAGTTTTAGCCTCCACACTGAGTGTTCTTTGTGTTTCCCAATAATCCTTTCTGCAATCATTTCCTGCAGGGCAATCAATTGCGGCGCACGTTGCACTACTTTGTAAGTAATAAATATTAACAAGCCCGTTTGTTGTGCTGCTGTCGGGTAGGTCTATATATTCATCGCAACTCACCAACACGTTACAATTAGCTAAATATGCAGTTTGAAAGGTTAAATTAGTTGTAACTGATGCACAGCTTTGCACTGAGCTATTTATTGGAAAGAGTTGCGTTAAACCACTTTCTAATCCACTTTGCGCCGCCATAAAAGCGCGAGCGCCGTAATACTCAATGGTATTTTGTTGAGATGCACCAGAAAGCACTTTAACTAATGCTAATCCTAGTGCTAATAAAGCAACAATAATTACCAAAGAAACAATTATTAAGTTCCCTTTTTGTTTACTGGGTAAGGCTTTTCCGTGATGATTTTTTTTAAGGTACATTAGGAATATGCACCTCATGGTTAAAATTCATTACTTCAGTATTGTTAAATTGCATTTGCGCATTCACATTAAGCACAGCGTTTCTTTGTAGGGAGAGCGCATCAAGAGTAAAAAATAAATCGCTCGCTAAATTATTGGCAATGTAAATACCTAATAAATCACGTTTAACACCACTGCTTATTTGTAAGCTCACGGCATCTAATTGATTAACTGTAAAACCGTAATCGGTATATCTATATAAATACTGCCCTTCAACGCAAAAACTTACAGGTTGAGAGAGTAAATAAAGGCGCTTACTTGGCGACTCTTGGGCAAACGCTTTACTAAATTGCCACTCATCAATTGCACTAGTGGTGGAGCTATTAAATGCTGATAGTTTTAAACGCTTATTATTATTCTCATCGTATATATCAGCGCTGCTTAACGGGTAAGTTGTTGCCCAATCTCCAACTTGCGGCTGCGTTAAATTATTAAGTTCAAAATCAACAGCGCTAACATTAAAAGGCGCTACGGTAGGTAGGTAATTTGTATAGTGAGTCGCTGATAAAAACGGCGTAAATTCTAAGCACTGCTGAGCACTACATGCTCCGCTAGTGCTGTTATCGCAAGAGAGCCTTAATGAGTTTGGCGTAGCGTGGCGAAGCTCTTTACTAAGTCGCGTTATTAAAAAGCGGGCCTGAGCTACTGCTTCTTGGCGCTCAACCCCTTGTGAGTAAATACTGACCCCAGCACCAATAAATGAAAATGCACTTACGGCTAAAATACCAATAATAACCATGACAAGTAATAGTTCTATAAGGGTAAATGCATTTTGGTATTTAGCTCTTTGCATTAGTAATTCCCTTTATATGCACTAAATCCGTAAACTTCGCCTAAGGGTGATGTTACTTCAATAGTAATACGCTTAAAGGTTGTGCCATCGTTGGTGGTCGATTCGTTAAAGTCGCTATCGTACTCAACAGTAACAACTAAATTAAAGTCGCTGTACTCGCTTAACACCTCACCTAAGCTATTAGTAATAGGCTGGTTAGACAGTGCAATATAGTCATCTACATCGTTATAACTAGTTCTGGTTTCTGAGTTATCTACTCCGAAGTCAGCAGGTGCGGTACAAGCCTCAGCACCTAAGGTTGTTTCGCCGCAACGTCTAAAAGGTGCGCTTCTATCACTGTGCTCATCAAACGACTTACTTTGGATTTCGTTCATTAATGATTGACCAAATTCAGAGGCTCTTAAAGCCACAATCGGCTCTGCACTTTTTTTGGCTTGTGGGGCAATTAAAGCTGTAATAATACTTAATGCAATTGCAAACATGACAATGCCAATAATAAGCTCTATTAGAGTAAAACCTTTTACTTTAAGGGCACGCATATATAAGCCCTTCACCACTTATGCATACGCCAGCTAATCCAACATCTATTCGACACTGCGTAGTACAGGTTTGATTTGATTTACCTAAAGGATCAAAACTAATTTGGGTAAATATATTCGCGTTACTATCTAAAGCGCTAAATGTTATATCACTTCTTTGCGTGTTTATTTGTACCACTAAATGATCGGTGTTATTGGTATCTGCTCCACCGGTACATGTATCGGGTGTGGAGGGAGCAATAAGTGTGGAGGTTATATAAAGGGTATGGCAACTTGTTGTTGCTGTATTTTGCATTGCACGTAGCTGCACTGTCCTAAGTGCATTTAAAGTACGGTCTCGATACGAATAGGCGTCTTCTGTTGAGCTGCCCAGAAATTTGGGAACTGCCGTTACCGACAGTATTCCCAATATCACTAGAGTAATAATTAACTCAATGAGTGTGAAGCCACGCAATCGTTGCTTACTACTGCTTTTCATTTATATAAATTAACAATCGTCCGTGAAAAGTTCAACCTTAGGTGGTGTTATTTTCACTGGTCCAGTAGATGCCGTTGCTTCAGTGTACTCAATACGACATTCATCATCTGTAGCTGGTGTCCCTGTTGCAGTGTAACTATTAGGGTAAATAGTAACTTTTGGTACACTACCAGCATTAGTCGGGCCGTTAGTACCATTAGCCGTTACTACAAGGTTAAAGTCTGCCAAATCAGCTCCAGTACCATCGAAATCCACATCCAAAAATGCTTCAAATGCAGCCTCTGTTGCAGCTGGATAGCCATACACAATAGCAACACTTCCTGTATCAACTGCAACAATTTCTGTGTCTTCCTTTTGCGTGCTAGCAATAATAGCCTTACCATTCACAATATTCATACCACTGCGAATAGAGCCTTGTAAGCCTTCAAGTGTTGAAGCATTTGCATCACCTTGCAAGTTTAAAAAACGAGGTGCTGCAGTAACAGCTAAAATGCCTAAAATAACAATTACGATGATCAATTCAACAAGTGTAAAACCTGCTTGTTTATTCATTGGTAAACTTTTTAACGATTGCGTTTTCATAAGTAAGCCTCTTTTTAATTACTTAATTTTTAAATATTTTTACTTTGCCTGTTTTAGCAAAATATGAAAAACCTGTTAACCCTAATATTTCACCCGTATTGGTAGGTATATTTTTAATATCAAGGGTATGAGTTAAATAATAGACGCATTGCGTACTTTCTGCATTGTACCTAACTAAAAAACTTACACTTTTTATTCTTGATATTTCATTACTTAACGTACTACTGGGTGCATCTTGTAAAATTACATTTAAAACTTGGCGACATTTATTAGCATTTATAGCTTCTGCACGAGTATCTTTTTTTTCTGTTTCATCACTTGTTGGTGTACCTAACATTCCATCAACACCAACCATTACTCCTCCATAATTAACAAATGTTTTATTTGACCTACTATTTGGTCTTCCTTCTAATTCCCATTGACCTCTAACCATGCCTACGGCTGATGAAAAACCACCTGCGATAGCATCTACGCTCGCTTTATGCGCTTGATTTTTAATACCTATATATTGAGGTATAGCAAAACTCATAATTACTGCCAATAAAATAACAACAATAACTAACTCAAGTAATGAGAAACCTTTTGAATAAGCCTTTGATGCTATCACTTGGTTAATTACCTTTAATCGCTGACATCATGTTCCACATCGGCATAAAAATACCCAACGCTAAAATCAGCACCATAATGGCAACAAACACAGTTAAAATAGGTTCTATTTTTGCAGTTAAGCTCCGTAAGTCGTAATCAACTTCACGCTCATAATAATCAGCAGCCTCTTGTAAGAGCTCATCAACCCGACCTGTCTCTTCACCTACCGCCACCATCTGTAATACAAGCTGAGAAAACAGCTGAGAACTTTTTGAGGCTCTGAGTAAACTATCGCCCTTTTCTATATCTTGGCGCATAGTAATAATCGCTTTTTCCATATAGCTGTTATCTACGGCATGCGCTGTTAGTGATAAACCAGTGGTCATAGGCACACCGGAGCGCAATACCATAGCTAAACTTTGACTGTAGCGCGCAAGCAATGTCCGTTTTAAAATATCCCCAATAAATGGAATTTTTAATTTATATTGATCCCACTTAAAGCGTCCAGGCTCTGTATTTAAATAACGCCTCCAAGCAAAAAAAGAACCAATACCCATCACCAATAATAACCACCAGTAGTTAACAAAAAAGCTGCTAGTGCCAATTAATATTTGAGTCATTAATGGCAATTCAGCATCAAATTTTTCGAACATACTGGCAAAGGTAGGAATAACAAAAATATTCAAAATAATCATAGCCGCTACTAGAGCCAAAATAACAAAAGTAGGGTAGCGCATAGCTGCTTTTATACGCTTTCGGGTTTCTTGTTCTTTCTCAAAATAAATAGCGAGTTGATAAAACGCATCTTCTAATCGTCCAGAGCCTTCACCAACCATTACCATTGATACTGTTAAACGGCTAAATACCTCGTTATGTATCGCCATTGCACTGGATAAGTCGCGGCCTTGCTCAAGCTGCTTGGTAACTTCTATTAGTACATTTTTAAATTTTTTATTTTGTGTTGTTTCTGCCAACCCAACCATTGCTCGTATAATTGGTATACCAGCTTTTAATAGCGAATACATTTGCCTAGAAAACATAATCATGTCGTCTAGCGTTATTTTTTCGACAAATAAATTATCAAAAATTTTGATGTTATTTTTTGTTTCAACTAAAGAGATTGATATTGGTATAAATTGACGCTTCATTAAACTATCAGCTACGCCAGCTTGGTTACTCGCTTCTAATTGGCCTTTAACCAACATACCTTTGCTGTCTTTCGCTTTGTAGCTATATAGTTGCATCAATATCCCCTACTATTTCTGGGATATATTCAGCCACTTTAAATACTTCATCTAAGGAGGTAATTCCTTGCTTGGCGTAGTTTAATGCCATTGTTGAGAGTGGCGAAAAATTCGCGCTATTTTTAGCGGCTTTTGCAAAACCTTGCGTGTCGTTAACTCGTAATGCATCCATCATTGCATCATCCATTTCAAGCAACTCAAAAATACCTACACGCCCTTTATAACCACTATGGTTACATGCAGTGCAACCTTGCCCTTTGGAGAATTGAGCTTCAGTAACATCTTCGCCTAAGTATTTTAGCCAGCTTATTTCTTGATGATCTGGCAAGTACGGTACTCTACAGTCATTACATACTCGCCTTACTAATCGTTGGGCAATAATAGCGCGCAGTGAACTTGCCACTAAGTAAGCTGGTGCCCCCATATCAATTAGCCGCATAGCACTAGTAATTGCATCATTAGTATGTAGCGTTGATAACACAAGATGACCTGTTAAAGCGGCTCTTAACCCAATATCTACGGTTTCTTGGTCACGCATTTCGCCAACCATTATAATGTCAGGATCTTGCCTTAAAGCGGTCCGTAAAATACTTGCAAAGCTCAGCCCTATTTTATTATTTATTTGTACCTGGTTAATACGGCCAATACGATACTCAACGGGATCCTCTACTGTAATAATTTTATTTTCTTGTTGGTTTAACTCACTTAATGCACCGTATAGTGTGGTTGTTTTACCCGAGCCTGTTGGCCCAGTAACTAAAACCATGCCATGAGGACGTTTTATAATGCTGCGTACACGTTTTAATATGTGTACTGGCATGCCTGTTTCATCTAACGATAGTAATCCTGCGGATTGGTCAAGCAGGCGCATTACAACTGATTCACCATGCTGAACCGGCATGGTAGATAAACGCACATCAATACTATGGCTGCGTACTTTTATATTAAACCGGCCATCTTGAGGGAGGCGTTTTTCAGATATATCTAATCCCGACATAAGCTTTAAACGTAACACTAATGCCGATGCTATTTTTACTTGGTTAAGAGTGTGCTCTTGTAATATGCCATCTACACGTTGACGAATGCGAAGCAAACCCTCATCTGGCTCAATGTGAATATCGGATGCACGAACTTGCACAGCATCTTCAAATATTGATTGCAGTAGCTTTACAACGGTTGCATCAGATGTTTCATCACCTAAAGAGTTTAAATCAAACTCTTCTACGTCTTGATATTCTTCATGGAGTTGTGCTGCAAAGTTAGTAATTTCATCTGTACGACGATATACGTTGTCAAACGCAGCCATTATTTGACTTTCTTGTACAACAGCTAAATCTATTCGTTTAGGAGCAAGCATAGTTGCAAGTTGATCAAGCCCCCTTAAATCAGCAGGATCGCTCATCCCGACTAAAACAGAGTCACCATTGTCTTCAATTACTAATGCTCTGTAACGACGCGCATATACTTCAGATAAAAGCTTAGATACATCAGCTGATATTTTTCGCTGTGATATATCTAAAAAAGGTACTTGTAATTGCTGCGCTAAAAAACGTAATAGTTGTGGTTCACTAATAAACTCAAGTGTAATAAGCGTCGAACCTAATTTACGACCCGTTGCAGCTTGAACGTTTAGCGCTTCGCTTAGTTGCGCTTCGGTGATCATGTGCTCATGAACAAGTAAGTCCCCTAAGCGCATTTTTAAACTAGGTCTCATACGGCCTCCTTTAGCGCAACTAAACGCTGTAATGCATGCTGCGTCATAGCTGTATTTAATCCACCTAAATCTAGAGCCACTTTGTAAAGCTGTTTAGCATCGAGGTACTCTCCTAATGCATCTTTTGAGGTTGCAAGTGCCAGCCACCACTTAGCTTGACTAGGCTGTAGTTGTGTAAGATGTTTAAAGCTTTCAAGTGCTTTATGGTGCTTACTCGCACTTTGTGCTGCAGTACCTTGCAACACCCAAAAATCAAGATTCGCCTGGGATTCAAATTCATCACTTAAAAGCAGTAATACTCCTTCATACTGTTGTTGCATAATGAGTATTTTGCTTAGCATTACACGCCATTCAAGTACGTTAGGGTTTTGGCGAATACCCGCTTGCAAAACCTGTTGTGCTGAATTTATATCTTGTTGTTTAAAGTAGGTTGCAGCTAGTAAATTTCGAGCCTCTACGTGTAAAGGCGATTGCGCTAAAATAATATTTAAATCACTAATGGCTTCGTTGTATAAGCCAAACTGTATTGCTTGTTTAGCTGCGGCTAATTGCTCAATCAATAAAGCCTGTGGCGACTTAGCTTCTGCCACGCTTTTAGTCATAGTATTTTGAGACTTAGTTTTAATCATTGGAGTAATTTTTGGTTTGCTGACAATAGCTTCGCTAGTTACCAGTACATTATCTTTAGCTAGTGCAGGGCTTTGTTTAACCTCGGCAATTACAACTGGCTCAGCCGTTGGTTGAGAAACCAGTAATGTTGCTTCACTCAACTTGGATTCAGCTAAATCATTCACTTCTGGTTTTATTTGCTCAACTTGCACAACCGTTTTCACAACATCTTGCTCAACTAAAGGTTCTACATTGCTTTTTTCATCTTGATAATCAGATAAATTAGAGCTTAGAACCGCGACCATTTTTTGCTGTGGTAACACAGACTCACGTTGAGTCTCTTTTTTGTCGGCGGTCGGTAAATATAGGTATGCTAAAAAAATGACACTTAGCATAATAAGTAAAATTACGGCTTTAAATACAATGTTTTTTACATCATATATCGGCTTTAAACTTATACCTTCTTGAGTACTTACTTGTTTAGCTTCTCGTTGCTCAATATTTTTAAGCATATTATTTATAACGCTCATAACCACTGCCTCCATACCCATATGGCAGCAATAGCTAAAACACTAAACATTAAAGCACTGTAGCTCCAATATTGTCCGGTTCGATACTTTGCGCAGTCTTCGGTATCTTTTATGGCAAGTTGAATATGGCGATTTGTTATTGTATTTAACCCTTCACCGTAAGCTTGTAATAGTGCTTTGTGGCATAAAATATTAACTAATCTAGGAATTCCACGGCTAGCTCTAGCAATTTTGAGCCCCATACTATTATTAAATAAAGGAGGCCTATTAAACCCTGCAACTTGTAAGCGGTGATTAATATAATAAACAACCTCAGCGCCAGTCATCGCCCGTAATTTATAGGAAAAACTGATACGTTGGCGTAATTGCCTTACTTTGTTGTTTGCCAGCTTTTCATCAAGTTCAGGTTGCCCAAATAACACAACTTGAATTAGTTTTTCACTTTCTGTTTCTAAGTTTGTAAATAATCTCAGCGCCTCTAGAGTCTCCCAACTCAAGCATTGCGCCTCATCTATCAAAAGCACTACACGCTCATTATCTTCTTGTAAGTCGAGTAAGTGATGATTTATAAGCTGCCCTAGTGCTTGCTGATCTAATGCTTTATCTACATCCATACCCAGCTCAATTGCAATTGCCCATCTAAGCTCTTCTGGGCTTAAATAAGAGTTAGGTAAATAAGCCACAATGTAATCTGGCTCAAGTTGGTTTAATAGCTTTCTACAAAGTAGCGTTTTACCAGTCCCAACTTCACCAGTGACTTTAATAAACCCTTCACCCATTTCAATAGCTGTTGTTAACACTTGCATCGCTTCGTGGTGCGGTTCAAGTGCACAAAAAAACTCTGTGTTAGGGGTTAACGTGAAAGGCATTTCACTTAAATTAAAAAAGCTTAAATACATAGTTAGTTTTCATACCATGTTTTTAAAAGCTGACGGCTTTCACCTTGTTGCTTTTTCCACGTATCTGGCATAACAACCGTTGGTTTGATTAGAATAATCAGTTCTTTTTTCTCTTGGCGTTTACGAATACTTTTAAATAAATTGCCAAATAGTGGGATATCACCCAACACGGGGGTTTTTGATTCTTCATCCTGTGTTGATGTTTGCATCAAACCACCAATAACCACTATTTCGCCACTTTGAGCGCGAATAACAGTATCTGATTCTCGAATGTTACTTTGTGCTAGAGGCAACTCAAAACGTTGATCGTCTAATGTAATTACTTTTAGCTGCTCTTCTGTTTCAGTTACTGAAGGGTGAACATGTAAAATTACTGAGCCATACTTGTCAATCTGCGGTGTCACATCAAGGGCAATACCAGAAAAGAACGGCGTTAAATCAATCTCAGGCGAGGTAGTTGTAGCAGTACCTGTTACCGTCGTACTTGATACGTTAGTAACAAAATATTCGTCTTGCCCTACTTTTATAACTGCTTTTTGATTGTTTGTAGCGGTAACTCGAGGGTTAGATAGCATTTGCACATCACCTTGCGTTTCAAGCAAATTAATAACCCCGTTAAAGTCTCCTTTTTGAATGGTTAGCGATGACGCTCCACCAATTGCGGCTGAAATACTATTACTAATAGTAGAACCCGCTGTTGTAGCAAACGAAATACCGCCTTCTAAACCACTCGCTATACGCTCCCAGTTAACCCCCTGTTGGTACTCATCTTTTAAAGTTACTTCTATTATTTTTGCTTCTAGAATAACTTGGCGTTGCAGGTTTTCTTGGCTTTGACGCAAAAACTCTTTTAGCTGACTAATTTCGCTTGGTAGTGCATTTACGGTTACCAAACTAGCTTGTGGGCTTGCAACAACATAGCGCCCATCGCTTGCGCCAATTAAGGACTTAAGAGCAACTTCTAATTCTTTCCAAAAATCATTTTTATTAATTGTTTGGATTCGAGAACCGTTTAAATCTAAGCTTTGATTATCGCCGCCAAACTCATTATTTTGCTGGTTACTACTACCTGAACTTGAACCACTCGAACTACTGCCACTTTGTGCAAATTGACTAACCCCACCAGCAACCACACTCACTGTAGACTGACCATGGCGCTGCATCATTAAATAATTTACAGGTATTGTTTCTGTGCGCATTTTGGCTGGCAGTACTTGTACTATTCGTCCTTCATTAACAATATCTAAAGGATACATACGCTTAATAACTGCAATGACTTCATTAAAAGTAACGCTTTTAAGATTTAAACTAATTGTGCCATTTACCTCGGGATGCACAGCAACACTAAAAGGCGTATCGTCTGTTAAGCCTGCAAAAAAGGCGCCTATTTCAACGTCATTAGCGGCTACATCAAAACGCTTTATAGATAAATCATCACTTATAGTTTGCTCATTATTTATTGATGATAGTAGGCTTTGGGTAAGCTCACTCGGCATCTGTAAAGGCGCAATCGCTTTAGCTTCTACAGGTTTTTCAGCCAGCTCTTGTTCTATATGAGTTTTAACTTCTTTACCAGGCTTAAAGCTATGGCAAGCCGTCAAAAATGTAGGCAATAATAGGAGAACAAGCCACGGGTAAGATAAATTATTTTTTAATTTCATAGTCATATAATTCTAATTTTATTTGTTTATCGTCATTTGCTAGCACAACCTGTTTTGAGTTTATGCTTAGCACCCGAAAATCGTCTACAGCATCACCCACTCGATAAATATGGCCAGAAATAATAGCCTTAAATGCTGTACTGTTTTTAATAATAGATTGCAATTTAAGTTCTGTGTTTTGAGTTACACTCTTGTTGTTATTTACATACATATTTGGTTGAGTAGGATCGCGTAATTGCGCTAATGCACTGGGTGCGAAAGTGAACAAAAGTAATAAAAAACATAAATTATAATGCGATAAATTTTTCATTAGCGCTCACTGTAGCAATTTGTAAAGTTAATTCAGCTTGTGGGTACGTTAGTACCTGATAACTAAACTCTTGTATTAATAATTTTTCTTGATTATTTTTTAATGCTGCTAAATATTTTTGTAAGCTAAAATAACTACCTTCCAAAGTAACCACCATTTGATGCTCAAAAAATAGTGTTTGCGTATCATGCACACCCAGTTTTTCAACATCTATAGCCTGTGCAGGCTTTACATTAAAGCTACTAACTCTCACATCGCTACTATCTACGAGTAAATCTTTTAAAACAGCAGGTACATTTTTAGCCGCTACAAAGCCTTGGCTAAAACTATTAAGTTGATTATTTATTTCAGCTAATTCATCTCTGGTTTGTGCAATTTGACTGCGTAAAACCTTAGTGTAGTCGTAGTTTAGTGCTTGATTTAACATGGAGAGTTGCGCATTTATCTGCTGTAACTCCTGCAATGCTGCATTTTGTTCAGAGCGAATATGAGCAACTTCATCTTGCTGTGGAAAAATAACAAACCACAGACCGAGGTAAATCACCATGAATAAGCCTACAAATACAGTGGAATATTTCTCACGCTTTTGCAGCGATGCAAATTGAGCTCGATACTTTGCCCAAATAGGCCAACCTTTGTCTTTCTTGTTGTTCATGGTTTAACGCCTTTATCAGCAAGGTCGGTCGCCACATTAAATTCACTCAGACCATCTTTTGTTGACAGTTCTAAAACTGAAAATTCTTTATCAATAAAAAAAGGTGACTGCTTTAAATTATTAAACCACATAGGTAAAAATTTTGACTGCGATACTTGCCCTTCAAACGTGACACTTTGCCCTACAAATTTAATATGGGTAAGCCAGATATTAGGCTCGTGATACTTGGCTAAATCTTGCATAACCTGCGCATAGTCGGTTGCGGATTGATCTGAGCTTTGCTCTAAATAACTAAATATTTGCTGCTTATGCAAAACCTCTTGCTGAAGTGTTTTTAGTTCATTAATAAAGATTGTTTTATTTTGCTTCTCTGCTAGCTGCTGTTTTACAACTTCTAACTGAGCTTTTCCTTGTTTGAGATATTCCTTTTTTTGTTCTAAATCAAGCTCACTTGAATAAGTTTTATAACTGTAAAAAGCCCACGTGATTGCAATAATTAATAGCGCACCTAACCACAACGTAATCATTCCAGACAAAGGGACTGGGTCTCGGCGTACTCGTAAGGTTTTTTGATAAAAATTAATCCGGGTTTTCATAGCACAGACTCCGGATCTGTTAATTGATAGGCTGCCCCGAGCGCATAATAAAAGTTTGGCTCTAATTGCTGCGCTAATTCTAAGTTAGGCGCAAAATCTACAACTTTTACTTGTAAAAACTCTGCAAGACCGGCTCTAAGAGTTAATGAAGATAAATCATCGCACTGTAGCTGTATGCTGCGAATTGGCGGTTGCTTGAGCTGGCTTTCAAAAAAGTCCATCGAACGCTGAATTTCTAATCCTAACGCTTCTACCAATTCTTGATTTTGATCCTTATCTGAAATACCTAAAAAACCATTTAATCGCCTAGCTAATACTAATTGTCCATCACGAATAATTAAGATTCGAGGTTCATGATTAGCATGCTGCACAATCAGCATATGCGCCTCTTTATATGAGCCAAACAAGGTAACCAGAATCATTTCTTCAGAGGTCATTGCACGCAAAACAGGTTTGGTTTGTTCAAAACTGTCTATAAACGGAAGTAGTTGCAGCTTATTAGTAATAAACACATTCATTTTGCTGCTTTGCATCGGTAGCGTTATTGGATAATCGATAAAATCAGCAACAATATTTTCAGGGGCTATATCAACTAGATCTTTTGTAGTCCAAGGGAGCGACTGAATGATTTCTTCATCACTAAGGTTTGGTTTATCCATTTGCACTATTTGATAAAAGTAATGCGGTATAACTAAATTAACCGCACAAATGTCTGTAGAAACTTGATTTGTGCAAGCAACAATAGCAGCGGTATAATCGGCTTGTTCAGATACGTTGACACTATGTGAGCTGTGAACTATCCATTGGTCTCGTTGTTTTTTTAAACATACCGCGTTAACAGTATCTGCATAAGCAGCAACACCTATAGCTGTATTAGGATCCAAACTACGATTCAACCAAGAAAACAGCTTTTCTTTCATATAGCTACTATTGTTAATGATGTATTAACCAAGTGTCGTACATTTTATTTACTTTGCCAAGTTGAAAACTAATAAATATGCATAAATCATTTGAAACTAAAGAAAATAACTATATTCAGCAAATAGATACAACGTTTCTAAAAAAGAGAAATATTTGTTTAGGTATAAAACGTGACGATCTACTCCATCCGCTAATAAGTGGTAACAAATGGCGTAAATTAAAATACAATTTAGCGTATATGCAAAAGATAAATAAAACAGAGCTTCTGACTTTTGGTGGTGCGTTTTCAAACCATATTCACGCCTGCGCAGCCGCAGGAAAAGAATTTAATATAAAAACTCACGCGATTATTCGCGGACCAGAGCTTGATAACAACAACCCAACAATCCAATTTGCAAAACATTGTGGTATGAACCTACATGTTGTTAATCGTATAGAGTATCGAAAACGCCAAGACAGCGATTACCTTAATGCTTTGCAAGAGCGTTTTCCAAACGCTTATATCATCCCTGAAGGTGGTACAAATGAACATGCTTTATTAGGGTGTCAAGAGTTAGTACAAAGCTTACCCGAACATAGCTACTTAGTTTGTCCTACAGGTAGTGGTGGCACGCTTGCTGGACTAATAGAAGGCAGTGCTTCAACAACACAAGTTATTGGTATAGCGGTATTAAAACAAGCTGAATATTTAAATGAAGAAATAAAAAAGCTGAGCGCTAAAGCTAATAACCAAACTAACTGGCAGTTACTCACAGAGTTTCATGATGGGGGTTATGGTAAGTTTTCACCTGAGTTATGGCAGTTTTGCCAAGATATGAGTCACACTTATAATCTGCCACTTGAGCCTATTTATAGCGGAAAAATGATGTATGCATTGTGGCAGCTTATTGAGCAAGATTATTTCCCATCTGGGAGTAAAATTATTGCTGTTCATACTGGGGGGCTTCAAGGCTTAAATGGGCTTAAATATAGAGGGTTAATCTAGACCTTAATTAAATACCGCTTGCGTAAACTCTTGAAGTGGCTCTGAAAAGTAAAAACCTTGAGCTCCTACCACTCCCAATTTGGTAAGCGTAAGTAGCTCTTTTTGAGTCTCTACGCCCACCGCGTATACGGGTAGATTTAAAAGACTAGCGGCTTCGACTATCCTTTTTATTTTCTTTTGACTTTGAGTTTTTTCATCTAATAAATGAACCAGTTCGTAAGATAACTTAAGCCCACATACTTGGTTATAATCAACTAGCATGGCTACTTTCTCACTGCTTTTTACATTATCAATCACAATATGTGAATGCCCATTTTTAATAACATTGAGTGCATTAGTTATCGATTTTCTATGAGTAAAAAATTCTGTCTCGCTTATTTCAAATTGTAATTTAGCACTTAATTTAAGCTCTGCCATTTGATTGGCTAACCACTCCCAAAATACAGTATTGAACCAATTTTTAGGATGTAGATTTACACTAACTGTTTGAGCCGAAGATTCACTCAGCATTAGCTTTTTAACTTGTGTTATTACAGCTTTATCTAATATTAAAGCGTCTTGATCACTATAAACCTGCTTAATAAAGTAACGAGCGGCCAGTAAACCAAGTTGGCTATGCCTAACCCGAATAAGAGCTTCATGCTGCAGGATATCTCCACTAGAGAGTTCAAATACAGGCTGAAAGAATAATATAAATTTATTCTTTTTAATGTTTTCTATAACCTGTTTGCTAGAGAGGTGTTTTTCTTGGCAGTGATTTAACGTTAAACGGTGGCAATGCTGCAATAGGCTGCTTTGTGATAGCGCGAGTGCTGATTTTGCTAGCTTATAAACCGCCACTTGATCAGCGCCTAATTGATAATCACACGCACCTATTTTAATATTTTTATGAGTAATATTTTTTTGATGATTTTGACATATTAAAAACACATTTTTATGAAGCTTTTCAACGTAGCTATTCAACTCGCTAATAGAAATGTTTGGTAAGGTAACCGCTAAGTAATTAGAGTTTAGTATTTTTACCGACACACCTTTAAGTTCGGCTAATTTTTTAGTAATTAAGACTTTAAAATTGGCTTCTATATCCGTTTTTTTATCATAGCTACAATCACACTCAATAAGTAAAAATAAGTTATGTGATGCAGTATTAACTCCATACAAAGAACTTAAATCACATTTTTTTGCCAGTTCGATTAGTTGAGTATTTTTATGCCTTTGTTGAATAATTTTAGTCGGCTGTATAACTGTATTTTTAAGCATTACTTTACGGTTGACTTTTAACAGGCTCCACCAGCGATAAGACCAATTAGCAGCGCCTAATATAATCAGATTCAAAAATATAAATAAGTAGCTTTGTGTTACCCACACTGGATAGTGATAAAGGCTCAAACTTAACGTTTTAAAAGTAAAAACTTCGCGTTCTAAATTTACTAAGTTCCTAAAGTGATCTGAAGAATTTTGCACCTCCAACTTAAAGCCTTCATTTTTAGCTAATGCGACCAACACTTCATTATTTATAGAGGGAGATAAATTTAATTCATAAACGCGTTTAACAAACTGCTGCCCAGAAACATGTGCTTTTTGATGTAATGCATCATTTAAAATGAAATTAAAACTAATAAGTATCACCAGAAACAAAACAAAAGAGATACCTTTGAAGTACTTTAAAAGCCAGAGTTTACTCTTTTGCATAGCCTGCCACTCGTTAAATTATTAACTAAAGTGTTGTTCAATATCTATAGAAGTACAAGGCTATAAACTAAGTTTAAACGTTTATTAATAGTGCTAAACAAAAAACACTCAGATAAACGAGAACTTACACAAACAAACAAACAACTATGCCCTTTATTTTATAAATAGATTAAATTGAATCCTCAAGCTTAAGCGAGTTTTGTTTGTACTATGCGCAGCGAAGCTGTGTGCTTTGTTTATAGTGCCCAACTCACTAACTTCTGACATTGATAATTCAACCTTTGCTGAAATAAACATATGGGAAAAGGATGTATGAGATTTCATATAGCAACCGGTGAGGAAAATTCTATTTTATGAATTGTCTTTTTAAGTTATCCAAAATAGGCTCAAGCCAACGGACGATATTACGATAGGTACTTAACATGGATAATTATTAAATCACTTTAACGGCTCAGTTATTTAAACAGCGGATTATAGTTTCACGTAGATTTTTAGCTTTAATAGGCTTTGCAACATGGGCGTTCATGCCAATGGATAAGTATCGTGTAATATCATCTTTCATAACATTAGCTGTTAAAGCAATTATTGGAATATTTGCGATTGCTTTATCGCTATCGTTACGAATAATTTTACTTGCCTCAACCCCATCCATAATAGGCATATGAATATCCATCAAAATAATATCGTACGATTGGGATTTCACGGCTTGAATACATTCTAGTCCATTGTCGACCAAATAAATTTGAGCATCTGCATTTTCTAGTATGTTTGTAACTATTAGTTTATTGATCGAGTTATCTTCCACAACTAATATTTTGATACCTGCTAACGGCTTTTCACTTACAGTATTTCCTAAAGGCACTTCATTCAGAGAGCCTACTACTTTACTTTCAATCGCCTCATACAAAACACTCGTGTATACAGGTTTCTGCAAAATAGTTTTTATACTTACTTTTTTGGCTCCATTATTTAGTAAACTTTCGTCACTCATTATAAGCACAATAGTGTTGGCATAAAGTTGAGGGTTAATATTAAAAATGCGTATTAAAAAAGTTTCGCTACTCATTGATGGCATTGCCCAGTCGACAATAATAACTTTAAATTTCTCTTTATTGTGTTCAATAATATCAATAGCTTGTTTAGCAGATTGACAGGCCGTACATGCTAGCCCCATAGCCGTTAGCTGATTTCCAATTACCTTAAGATCATCTTCATTATCATCTACAATTAGTACTTCAAACGCATCAGTAAAAGTTAGGTTAGGAGTATCATCAATTAACGCTTGGTTATTCAGTTTCACCTTAATTGAAGCTATAAATTCACTACCTACACCTTGAGTGCTTTTTACCGTTATATCTCCCCCCATCGATTGGCATAAACTCTTACTAATTGTTAAACCTAACCCTGTACCACCAAACTTCCTAGTTGTAGAACTATCTGCCTGAGTAAATGATTCAAATAAATTACTAAGATTATCCTCAGCGATGCCAATACCTGAGTCTTTAACTGTAAAATATAAGCAAACACTTTGCGGATCGTCTAATAACTTTCTTGACTCAATTAAAACCGATACAGTGCCGTGAGGGGTGAATTTAATTGCGTTAGAGCATAAATTTAACAGCACCTGATTTATTCGCACTACATCGCCGATTAAGTCCAGTTTAACTGCCTCATCAATGACAATATCAAATGTGACCCCTTTACTTTGGGCCAATTCATTGAAGGTTGCTTTGATATAATCAACAATCGAATTTACAGAAAAAGGAAATTCCTCAAGGTTAATGTTTCCAGACTCAATTTTTGAAAAGTCTAAAATATCGTTAATAACCACCAGGAGTTGATCTGAGGAGTATTTAATTTTATCTAAATAATACTCATACTCACCAGGTAAACCTTTTTCGAGCAAAATATTAGTCAAACCAATAATCCCACTCATAGGGGTTCTAATTTCATGACTCATATTTGCTAAAAACTCAGACTTAGCGGATGTCAGATGCTCTGCTTCTTCCTTGGCGTGCAAAAGCTCTTCAGTGCGCTCTTCAACGCGCGACTCTAATCTTTGCTTTTCTTCATCAAGCTCTTTTAAAAGTTGAATGCGGCGTTGATTTAAAAACAATACGAAAACTAAAAAGCTGCTAAGAATACAGATAATTACAGTAGCGCTGTAAATCAATGTTTTATTTTGCTCAAAATAGGTTGGCTCGTAATAAGATATAATCGACTTTTCTGGCAAGCTTTGTGAAGCTATATCGAACTTGTTTAATTGACGCCAATCGTAAGTATAAACACTTAGTTCTTCACCACTGATTGCACTTAGGCTTTTATTTTCATTGTATAAAATTATCGAATCGGCAATACGTGCGCCTATTTTTTCACCCGACAACACATACCCACCAACAACACCTGAACCTAATAGTACCTCCCAATAACTAAAAACGGGCGCTGAACTTGCTTCAGCTAATCGCTCTACTAGCTGATAAGGGCTAAGAGATTTATTATCGTAATACCTGAAAATGGGTGTAAACAATATAATTGAATCATCTGGCGCATTTTTTATTCTAGTGAGTAGCTCTGGCATTGAAAGATCAAACCACTTTTCTACGTCTAAATACGAAAAGTCACGGTTAATAACCGAAAATAGCCCTCGATAAAAGCTCATCCCAATATCATTTTTTGTATCTAATATAACGATTAATTTTTTAGGCTTCATTAAATTAACAGCGCTTGCTGTTGCTTGCGCGTAGTCTAATTTAGCTTGGATCACTGCTCCATTGGTGCTTTCAGGTAAACTAAATTGAGCGCCTGGTTCTAAATATATTCTTGGAGCATTTATAAAAAAATCATCTAATTGCGATAAAAGTACAGCTGCAGAAGGCGACTGAGTAACAATGATATCTATGTGCTTATTTTTATATTTTTGCTTAAGGTAGTCCTTCATTAACTGTTTTTGATTTGCTTCATCAAAGCGGTTTACATCCATATTTTCAACGAAGAGTTCATAACTAAAAGAACGTTCTATAAGTTTTTTACGCAGTCCAGAATCAACACTTTTGTGCCAAGGCATATCTTGGTTTGTTGAATTTATAAATAAAACATGAGTAACATTTGAAGAAGATTGAGCGTTTGAAATTGGACTCAAAAATAGAAAAACAAGAAATAAAAATAAGATATTAGTTTTCATGTCTCTCATTGTGTAATTAAGGTAAAAGTCTTTTAATGGTAAGTGTTAACGATATATATATCAATTAAAGATAATGTAAATTTCACCATAATTTAACATGCTTACTAATACTATTTCATTTTATTGCTTAATGACGATATTCATTGATAGTTCTTGGGTGCCCTCACTAAACAACCCGTATAAAAAAGCCCCGTATGAACGGGGCTTTTCTATAATAAATCTTTACACTGTAAAGGTTGGGACACTAGAACGGGATATCATCGTCAAAATCAATGGTCGGTTCCATTGGGTTTGATGCACCACCTTGCGGGGCGTTTTGCGGTTTAGGAGCGAAGCCACCTTGCTGTTGTGGGGCACTTTTTTGCTGTGGTGCATAACCACCTTGCGGCTGATATTGATTACTTTGCTGCTGTGGTGCTGGAGCCGGTTTTGGTTGTGCTGCTGGTGCGGCTTGTTGCTGTGGATTATAGCCACCTTGCTGTGCGCCTTGACCTTGGTTATTTTGACCGTAACCACCACTTTGTTGACCACCTTGCGGCTGATTACCTTGGTAACCACCACCTTGTTGGCCGCCTTGATTACCTTGATAACCACCGCTTTGCTGATCGCCACCGCGTGCGCCAAGCATTTGCATTTGACCTGTAAATCCGTCAACTACAATTTCAGTTGTGTATTTTTCTTGGCCTTGTTGATCGGTCCACTTACGTGTTTGAAGTTTACCTTCAACATAAATTTGTGAACCTTTACGACAATATTCACCAACAATTTCAGCTAATTTGCCAAAGAATACAACACGATGCCACTCAGTTTTATCAACCATTTGGCCAGTGTTTTTATCTTTATAGCTATCCGAAGTTGCTAAGGTAATATTTGCTACACCGTTACCGTTAGGCATATAACGAACTTCAGGATCTTGCCCTAAATTACCAACCAAAATTACTTTGTTCACACCGCGTGCCATGGAACCATCTCCTATAAATGTTAGATTAAACCAGCGACTTTACGCGCTTGGTCTAGGTCAAATTCTTTATCATTAATCTTTAAATAGCTGCGACTTTCATCGCGAACCACTGTTGCTTCTATTACGCCAGGTAAAGCAACTAACTGAGAAGCAAGTGTTTGAGCATGCTCTTCAGAATCTAATTTGGTCATTAAACTAATAACTTTACTTTTGGGTGGGACTTGCATTTTCCACGCAATAATAAGCCATATTAACCCAACAAGTGCTGCTGCCGCAAACACAGCTTGCGTCGTTGTAGTTTGTGCTACATAACCACCTAACATACCGCCTAAAAAGGCGCCTAAAAACTGACTAGATGAGTAGCCCCCCATTGCTGAACCTTTTTGGCTTGCAGGTGCAATACGCGATACAAGTGCAGGCATTGTGGCTTCTAAAAAGTTAAATGCTACAAAATAAAGTAGCATACATACAGCAATACCTACTACGCTATTTACCCATACCGACATTGCTAACATACTTATAGTTAATAAGGCTACTGAGCCAATAAAGGCTTGTTTTTCTTTCTCTTTTTTAATAGCCACTATCATTATTGGGACCATTAATAAAAAAGCTAAAAACAACACTGGAATATATAAATACCAGTGATGATCGGCAACCAAGCCATCTTTAATGAGTTGACTCGGCAATACCACAAAGATTGTGGTTAGGGTTAAATGCAATAGCAGCACACCTGCATTTAATCGCGCTAACTGAGGGTGTTTAATTAGTTTTTTAATATCACTAAAGCTTGCTAACGTATCGCCTTTGGGTGCTTTATTTACCGCATTTGGCACTAGCATAGTAACAATAAATATACCAAAAACAGCTAAAATAGCAGTCAGCCAAAATACGCCGGCAATGCCCCACGAAGCTGCAACAATTGGCCCCAATAACATAGCAAACGCAAAGCTCATTCCTATGCTCATACCAATGACAGCCATTACTTTTGGTCGTTGCTCATCGCGGCTTAAATCTGAAGCAAACGCGAGTAGCGCACTGGCTATTGCGCCCATACCTTGTAAAGCGCGGCCTACCGTAACCATTTGAATAGAATCTGCTAATGCAGCCACTACCGATCCAATAGCAAATACAATTAAGCCACCTACAATAACCTTTTTACGACCAATTTTATCGGATAATCGGCCCATAGGTATTTGTAATACGGCTTGCGTTAAACCATACGCACCTATAGCAAAACCAATCCAAATAGGCGAAAAACCTTCAAGCGATTGTCCATAAATAGCCAATACAGGCATCAGCATAAACAAGCCGAGCATTCTAAATGCAAACACACTCGCCAGTGATACAGCGGCGCGTTTTTCTCGTGAATTAAGTGAAGATGCGGTCATTATCTGCGTGATCTTACTCTATGAAAAATTGAGGTTGGGATTCTACCATAAGCTTGGCAATAATTAATCGCCTATAAGTAAGGATTTTTCATTGATCAAGGATTAATATTGCTTCGTATTATGCGATACTGAGTAAATAATTTTGGTAACAAACGAGATAGCATGGAAAACATTGAAGTCCGAGGCGCCCGAACGCACAATTTAAAAGACATCAGCCTAACCATCCCACGTGATAAATTAATAGTTATTACGGGTCTATCTGGTTCGGGGAAGTCATCACTTGCATTTGATACGCTTTATGCAGAAGGACAACGCCGATATGTTGAATCACTCTCTGCGTACGCAAGACAATTTTTATCGCTCATGGAAAAGCCTGATGTGGATCACATCGAAGGCCTCTCTCCTGCCATTTCTATTGAGCAAAAGTCAACGTCTCATAACCCGCGTTCAACCGTAGGTACTATTACCGAAATTTACGATTACTTACGACTTATGTTTGCCCGCGTTGGCGAACCACGATGTCCTACACATGATTTACCACTTGCTGCGCAAACCGTTAGCCAAATGGTAGATACTGTTTTGGCTCTACCTGAGGGCAGTAAATTAATGCTGCTTGCGCCAATAGTAAAAGAGCGTAAAGGTGAGCATGTTAAGTTATTAGAACAGCTATCTAGCCAAGGTTACATTCGCGCCCGTATAGACGGTGAAGTATGTGACTTGTCTGATCCACCAACGCTTGAGCTTCATAAAAAACATACAATAGAAGTTGTTGTAGACAGATTTAAAGTAAAAGATGGCTTACAACAACGCTTAGCAGAATCGTTCGAAACTGCACTTGAAATGTCTAATGGTGTTGCACATGTAGCATACATGGACGATAGCAGCGCTGAAGAGATTCTATTTTCAGCAAATTTTGCCTGCCCTACTTGTGGCTATGCAATGACTGAACTTGAGCCGCGTTTGTTTTCGTTTAATAACCCAGCTGGTGCTTGTCAAACCTGTGATGGCTTAGGTATACGCCAATATTTTGATCCTAATCGCGTAGTGCATAACCCAGAGTTAAGCCTTGCTGGCGGTGCAATTAAAGGCTGGGATAAACGCAGCTTTTATTACTATCAAATGCTGCAAGCGGTTGCAGATCATTACAATTTTGATTTAGACGTGCCTTATCAAGATTTAGACAGCGACTCGAAAAAAATTATTTTAGATGGCTCTGGTAGCACTAAGATTGCGTTTAATTACCGTAACGACCGTGGCGATTTAATTACGCGTAACCATGAGTTTGAAGGCGTTTTAAACAACATGAATCGCCGCTACCGCGAGACCGAGTCAAACTCTGTACGCGAAGAACTTGCTAAATACCAAACAAGCCAAGCGTGTCCTAGCTGTCATGGCTCGCGCTTACGCGAAGAATCTCGAAATGTATTTATTGGACAAACCAACTTACCTGCAATCACATGCATGAGTATTGGTGAAGCCATGGAATTTTTTGAAGGTTTAGAGTTAACCGGACAAAAAGGCCAAATAGCTGAAAAAATATTAAAAGAAATTCGCGACCGCTTATCGTTTTTAATTAACGTTGGCCTAAATTATTTATCACTTGAACGTAGCGCCGATACATTATCAGGTGGTGAGGCTCAACGTATCCGCTTAGCCAGTCAAATTGGTGCCGGTCTTGTAGGTGTAATGTACGTACTAGATGAGCCATCTATTGGATTACATCAACGCGATAACGACCGTTTATTACAAACATTGGTCCATTTGCGCGACTTAGGTAACACCGTTATTGTGGTAGAGCACGATGAAGATGCTATTCGTGCGGCAGATCATATTATTGATATTGGCCCAGGTGCGGGTGTTCATGGTGGGCATATTATTGCTCAAGGTACGCGCGACGATATTTTAGCAAGCAAAGAGTCTGTTACGGGCCAATTTTTATCAGGCGTACGTAAAATAGAAATACCAAAAGAGCGTCACCCAACGAACGACAAATGGCTAGAGCTATTTGGCGCAACGGGTAATAACCTTAAAAATGTGGATTTAAAAATCCCATTTGGTTTAATGACCTGTGTGACAGGTGTATCGGGCTCAGGTAAATCAACGCTAATAAACGATACTTTATTTAAACTTGCTCATACAGAGCTAAATGGCGCAACCACTGCCGAAGCGGCACCGTATAAATCAATTAGCGGTTTAGATCATTTTGATAAAGTGATCGATATTGATCAAAGCCCAATTGGTCGTACTCCTCGTTCAAATCCGGCAACCTACACAGGTATATTTACCGGTATTCGTGAGTTATTTGCAGGCACACAAGAAGCGCGCTCACGTGGCTACAAAGTAGGTCGCTTTAGCTTTAACGTTAAAGGCGGACGCTGTGAAGCGTGCCAAGGTGACGGCTTAATTAAAGTTGAAATGCACTTTTTACCTGATGTGTATGTACCGTGTGATGTATGTAAGAGCAAACGCTATAACCGCGAAACGCTCGAAGTCCAATACAAAGGTAAAAACATACACCAAGTACTTGAGATGACTGTTGAAGACGCGCATGAGTATTTTGACAAAATACCGGCTATTGCCCGCAAGCTTAAAACCTTAATGGACGTTGGTTTATCGTATGTCCGCTTAGGTCAAGCCGCTACCACGCTTTCAGGTGGTGAGGCGCAACGTGTAAAACTAGCACGCGAGCTATCAAAGCGTGATACTGGTAAAACACTCTACATATTAGATGAGCCTACAACAGGCTTACACTTTGCTGATATTGAACAGCTGCTTGTTGTATTACATCGCCTGCGCGATCACGGTAACACCATTGTGGTTATTGAGCACAACCTCGATGTTATTAAAACAGCAGATTGGGTTATTGATTTAGGACCTGAAGGCGGAGCTGGCGGCGGTGAAATACTCATTGCAGGTACACCAGAAGAAGTGGCCGAATGTGAGCGTTCACATACTGGGCATTACTTAAAACCTCTATTAAATAAATAGAGGTTTTACTTACTCACCATAAGTAAAGGTTGTGTTAAGTACTCTAGAATTATAAAGTGGCGAGAAAATCAGCTTCTATATAAAGTATAATTATACTAATCAGTATTATATAAAAAATGCCGCTAACAAGCGGCATTTTTTATTTTAATAAACTTACCCGCGAGGAATAAAACCAAGCGCATCGTATACCGATTTCAATGTTTTCTCAGCACGTACACTTGCTTTTTCAGCACCTGACTTCATTATGCCATCAAGTAGGTTTTGATCTTCTCTGATCTCTTTAAAGCGTGCTTGAATTGGCTCAATCATATTTACAACTGCATCTGCTGTATCTTTCTTTAAATGGCCATACATTTTATCTTCATACTCAGGAACTAGGTCTTCAATTGAGCGCTTAGTTGCAACACTCAATAAAGTAAGCAAGTTTGATACGCCAGGCTTTTCTGTGCGATCAAAATATATACGTGCTTGTTCATCTGAATCAGTTACTGCTTTTTTAAGCTTTTTCACAATTTGCTTAGGCTCATCTAATAACATGATGTAACCATTTGGGTTTTCGTCAGACTTAGACATTTTTTTAAGTGGATCTTGCAAGCTCATTACGCGTGCACCAAACTCAGGGATATACGGCTCTGGTAATTTAAATACGTCGCCATATAAATTATTAAAGCGTGTGGCTATATCGCGAGTCAGCTCTAAGTGTTGCTTTTGATCATCCCCTACTGGTACTTGATCAGCTTGGTATAATAAAATATCCGCAGCTTGCAATACTGGATATGAAAATAAGCCCACGTTTACGTTATTTGCGTGCTTAGATGACTTGTCTTTAAACTGAGTCATTCGATTAAGCTCACCCATTTGCGCGTAACAATTTAATACCCACGCCAATTGTGCGTGCTCAGGTACTTGCGATTGTACAAATAACGCAGATTTTTCAGGATCAATGCCACATGCCGCGTAAAGAGCAATACCATCTAACACTCGAGAGCGCAGTAATTCAGGCTCTTGGCGAACCGTAATAGCGTGTAAGTCTACTAACATAAAGAAACTTTCGTGGTCTTCCTGTAACTTTAGCCACTGGTTAATAGCGCCAACATAGTTGCCTATTGTCATACCACCGGTTGGCTGAATGCCGCTTAAAACTACTGGTTTACTCATGATTTTCCTTTATTTTGCTTAATGAATAATATTTAACGCTGCGTTAGAACAGGTATTATATCTAAGAAGTTATCGCATAGGTACTGCGGATTATAATCCTCAAGATTTTCACCTTGGTTATAGCCATAACTAAGTGCAATTACGTCTATATTAGCGGCTTTAGCTGCAAGTATATCGCTTTTAGAATCACCTATCATTATTGCTTTATTAGGCTCCGCATTTAGTTTTTTGCAGGCAAATAGCAATGGTTCTGGCGATGGTTTTTTTGCCATGTCGTCACCGCATACAACCACATCAAAATGACTCGTTAGTGCCAATTTTTCGAGTAGTTTCTCTGTAAAAATTCGAGACTTATTAGTGATTAATGCTTTAGGCATACCGCGAAGTGCTGCAAGCCCTGTTTCTACATGTTGGTACAAAACACTATACTCACCAACTTGCTGTTCATAATACTTATAGAACTGTAATATTGCTTTGCCACTAAGTGACTCATCTAAATTTTCACTCACTTGCATATCGCCACTCAAAGCGCGTTTTACAAGGACTTCAACCCCATTACCAATCCAACTTTCAACCAAGCGTTGACTAACAATAGGAAAAGCAAAATCGCTCAAGGTTAAATTAATAGCGATATACAAGTCGTAAACGCTATCAACCAAAGTACCATCTAAATCAAATAAGGCGACATCGTACTTCATTACTTAACACTTCCAAGCTGCTCACGCATTTGATCAATCACTACTTTGTAATCAGGTTGATTAAAAATAGCTGAGCCTGCAACAAACATATCAGCACCCGCTCGAGCCGCTGCTGCAATATTATCGACTTTAATACCACCATCAACCTCTAAGCGAATATCTCGGCCTGATTCAATAATACGCTGTTTTGCTTGGCGTAATTTTTCAATCGTATGAGGGATAAAGCTTTGCCCGCCAAACCCAGGATTTACCGACATTAGTAAAATAGTATCTAGCTTATCAATAACATGGTCTAAATAACTTAGGCTTGTTGCTGGGTTAAACACTAAGCCTGCTTTACAGCCGTGATCTTTAATTAACTGTATTGTACGATCGACGTGCTCACTGGCTTCAGGATGAAAAGTAATAATAGAAGCACCAGCCTCAGCAAATAAAGGTATTATGCTATCTACAGGCTTAACCATTAAATGTACGTCGATAGGTGCTGTAATACCGTAATCTCTTAGTGCTTTACACACCATAGGACCAATTGTGAGATTAGGTACATAGTGATTATCCATTACATCAAAGTGAACCACATCAGCACCCGCTTCGAGAACTTTATCAACATCTTCGCCTAGCTTTGCAAAATCAGCAGACAAAATAGAAGGGGCTATTAAATATTTTTGCTCTGGGTTAAACATGATTAACTCCATCAATAAATAGTGTATTGCGTTAATGTAACTTAATTGAAGATGTTACCCAAGTAATATGGTGTAATAGCCCCCATTTTAGGTAACTTTAAGTTTGATATTTAACCAATATTTGCTATGATTAAAAAAGTAACAAATTATTGGATTTCATCATGCGTGCTTTTAAAATTGGGATATTAATTGCGTCGGCATTACTGCTTATCGGGGCGTTTAGCTTTGGTTCAAGCTCTGAGCAAGAATTAAGCTCAGTGAGTAATTGTCATAATACACAAGTGGTAAGTGCTCAAAACACTTTAACTGCGTGTATTAAAGCTGAAGAAGAGTCATCATGGTTTTCGTGGTTAACTGGCGATAGCCGTAGTGCTCAGTTTCATTACCTTGATTTACTGGAACTACTTACTAGTTCTGAAGATTCTAAAAACGCTCCTTCTTTAAAACCTTTATTTTAAATAATGCTACAATTTTTTAGCGCGTTGCAAAGTGTGCTAGCTGCATTTTTTGGTGTTCAGTCTGAAAATAAACGCCAAGTCGATTTTAAACAACACTCCCCTTTATCCATCATTTTAATTGCGATTGTACTATTTGTTGCTTTTGTTATCGCAATTTACGCAGTGGTTGCTTGGGTGCTAAATACATAGCCATCAACTCGTCAACTTTATTTCTAGAGCCACCTTTGGGGCTAATAGTGCGCTTTACTTGAATTTGTTCAAGCGATGCTTGGCTATAAATTTTACGCGTCCACACGGTATCGTGGTTTGAAATAAGCACAGGCGTGTTATTTTCAAATGCGGCTTGTTCTGCCAAATTAGCTAAGTTAGCCTGATCATCTAAATTAAAACCCCCTTTAGCGTATGACGTAAAAGAAGCGGTTTTACTTAATGGCACATAAGGTGGGTCGCAATAAATAACAGCATTGTTAGGCACTAACTTAAAAACGTCATCGTAATCTAAACAAGTGAACGTTGCTTTTTGTGCTTTTTCAGCAAAAAAATACATTTCTTTTTCAGGAAAGTAAGGCTTTTTATACTTACCAAAAGGCACATTAAAAATGCCTTTTAAATTATACCTACACAGTCCGTTGTAACCATGGCGGTTCATGTATAAAAACAAGATTGAACGTTCGTATACATCACGGCTTTGATTAAACTGCACACGATATTCGTAATACGCATCTGCGTGATTATTCAAATCAACAAATAGCTTTTTAGCGTCACTAATAAGCTCATCTGGAGAGCTTTTAAGCTCTTTATATAAGTTAATTAAGTCTGCATTGATATCGTTGAGGATATAGTGCTTAAAGTCACTATTTAAAAACACAGAGCCTGCACCAACAAAAGGTTCAACCAAAGTATCAGCATGCTTGCTAGCTTGGTTTAATCGCGCATTAATGTTTTCAACTAGGCTGTATTTTCCGCCGGCCCATTTAAGGAAGGCTCTACTTTTTTGCTGCATTGGCTCTTTACTTCAATCTGGTGTTGCGCGATTTTACACTAAAGCAGTGTGTTTTACTGATCAACGACTGCTATTTCTTGCTTTATTTTACTAATTTTTTTATAGAAAGGTTTATTTTTTCTAACCCCAGGGGGTAAAGTATCCATTGCTGATTTTGCCTCGTTTATACTCTCAAAGCTGCCAAATGTAACAACCCACCATATTTGATTATTTCGCTTCGTTTGGTAAGTGTGTGCTTGCTGCTGTAGATTGAATTGAGCAATGAAATTATCGCGAACTTCCTGCTGAGTTACCGCTAATAATTGAATAACACTATTTGTATCTGCTTGCTGCATGTACCAAATATTATCTTGGCTGATCTGAGTTTGCTCTGCTGTATTTACTTTCTCTACTTTTAGAGCTTTAGATACAACGTCACCTGCTTCACTGCTTTTGTTTTTAACGCTATTATCAATAGCATTATCTAATACCTTAACGGTATTTGCAGGTTCGGTAAGACTTTGCATGATAGCAGGCACATCATTAATGTGTACGCTCTCAGGCTCAATATCTGGCTCAACTCCTTCAGGGTCATTTAAGGTAACTACTGAGTCATTTTGCTTTATAACCGGCTCACTCACTTCCTCTACAGATATTGCTGTATTTAGGACTTGTGTTTCTTCCTGCTGATAATATTGTTGCCACCACTGCGTCATATCAGACTTATAAAGCAGACCAATAATTAAAAGCATAATTAACAACATCAAAATCAATAAGTGCAATCGCCAAGATACTTTATCTTTAACGATAATATCGGCTATGTGCTCACTAGGTTGCCAAGCAAGCAATAAACTGGGGTTACCATGAGCCTCGGCTAAAAAAGTACTAAAGACAGGGTCTTCATCATAAGGTAAATCAGTAAAGTACCACTGCAATAACATCTTGCTTTCTCGAAGCGTCAGTGGCTCCAAGTAAATTTCGACAGCATCATTTAAAGCAAGTTTAGACTGTGATGCAATTATGATATACAACGTATTAGGGCTATTTTTAGAAAGCAGCTCAAGCTCAATTAGTATCTCTTCAGATAATTGCCTACCGCCATCAAGCACCCATAAACAAGGTCCGCACTGCTGTTGCTCAAGCAGCTGGTAATAGTTTTCAGGTAAACTTAAATTATGATCAACTAAAGGGGAATTAAAGCTTTGCTCTAATAAATCGCTCATTAGCTGAGCGTCAGTCATTTGTGCACTTACTTGCACAAACGCTTTATTAAAGTCATTGTATTTATCTGTAATGAAGGTTTCGAGCATATAACTTTTACCTAGCCCCGATGTGCCAAGTAAAACTATTAAATTTTGTCCGTACTCAAATTGCAGTGCGATTCTATCCACCAAAGCCGCACGGCTTGGTAAAATTTGTGACTGCATTTACTGCTCGATTAAGTCTCTAACTTGGTCATCAGAGACATCATCAACTAATGCACACTGGCCAAATTGGGTAGGTAGAATAAAGCGTATAGTGCCTCTTTTATTCTTTTTGTCTTTACGCATATGCGTTAGGAACTGCTCGCTAGTCATTTGCTTCGGAATTTCTGTTGGTAAATTATATAGCTCAAGCAACTTAATAATTCGATCAACTTCACTTGCGCTTAAATCTTGGCGTGTCTTGGCAAGTTTAGCTGCTAATACCATGCCTGTTGCAACAGCTTCGCCATGTAACCAAACGCCGTAGCCCATTTCTGCCTCAATTGCATGGGCAAATGTATGACCTAAGTTTAATAAAGCACGTAAACCATGCTCTTTTTCATCTTGCGCAACTATAAGTGCTTTTATTTCACAACATCTAAAAATAATATGCTGTAAGCATGTTTCATCTAGTTGCTGCAAATTAGCTACGTTTCGCTCTAAGTATGCAAATAATTCGGTATCGTAAATCAGACCATACTTAATTACTTCAGCCATACCTGCTGCAAACTCTCTTGCTGGTAGGGTGTGTAATGTTTGTGTATCAATAAAAACCGCTTGAGGCTGATAAAATGCCCCTATCATATTTTTACCTAAAGAATGATTTACTGCCGTTTTACCACCTACCGATGAGTCAACCTGTGAAAGCACTGTCGTTGGTATTTGAATAAACGGTACGCCGCGCTGATAACACGCCGCTACAAAACCAGTTAGATCACCTATAACACCGCCACCTAACGCAATTAAGCACGTATCTCGGCCACAGTTATTTTGGAGTAAAAATGCTGATATTTTTTCAAACCATTCAAGTGATTTATATTGTTCACCGTCAGGAATAATAAAAGATAGCGGATTTTGATCTGCTAATGAGTCAAGTAACCCTTGTAAATATAAAGGCGCTATTGTGTCATTAGTAATGATGATAGGCCGACAATCACCAATGTGGTGAACCAGGCGGCCATTATCTTGAAGTGCAGATTGCCCAATATAAATAGGATAACTTCGCTCGTCCAAATTAACTGTTAATTTAAGCATGCTTAGTTATTTCCTTATTATTGGTTTTTAAAAATCTAATTTCTCGATGATTTGGTTAGCAACAACTTTAGCGCTTTGCTCATCGGTACGTACAACAAAATCGGCAACTTCTTTGTATAGGGGCTCGCGTTCTTCAGCTAAGCGCTCTAGTACGTTACGAGGTGCTTCTTCAGTTTGCAGTAATGGGCGACGCTTGTCGCGTTGCGTGCGTGCAACTTGCTTTTCTATAGGTGTCTCTAGGTATACAACGATACCTCGAGCCGAAAGCTTGTTTCGAACTTCTTTGCTCATTACTGAACCACCACCGGTAGCAAGTACAATACCTTGCATCTCGGTTAAATCGCCAATAACAGACTCTTCTCGAAGTCTAAAGCCTTCTTCACCTTCAAGATCGAATACCCATGCAATATCTGCACCTGTGCGGCGTTCGATTTCTTGATCAGAATCAACAAATTCAAGGTGTAATTGGTCAGCGATGTGACGACCAATCGTGCTTTTGCCAGCCCCCATGGGGCCAACTAGAAATATATTACGTTTCTCAGCCATATCTTTTAGTACAAACAAACTCTAAAATTTGAAATAAAACCCCGCCTAACGACCTGGCCCCAAAATTAAGGAGGGGATTATCTCAGTAATTGCAGGGGTATTTCAAGTCAATTAGAATAAAAAGCCATATAACGAGCAATTAATCTAAATAATCACCCGTTGGTTAACATAAAACCACTGTATTTTAATCAATTTGTATTTTCGGTGTCACGAAAATAAGTAATTCACGCTTTTCATTAAACTCACTTGTGGTTTTAAATAGTCTTCCTACGTAAGGAATGTCACCTAAAATTGGTACTTTACTCGTAGTATTAATGATTTGCTGTTGGAAAATACCACCGAGTACTACGGTTTGGCCATTCTCGACTAACACTTGTGTTTGAATTTCTTGAGTATCAATAGACACCGCTTCACCAGTACCTGTTTGTACAGTATCACCACGTGTATCTTGAGTAATAATTAAATCTAGAATTACTTTATTATCAGGTGTGATATGAGGTGTAACTTCTAAGCTCAGTACCGCTTTTTTAAAGCTTACGGTAGTAGCACCACTTGAAGCTGACTCAGTATAAGGAATTTCAGTACCTTGCTCTATTCGGGCTTTTTGCTGATTAGCCGCTATGATACGTGGACTAGCAATAATCTCGCCTTTATTCTCTTCCTCAAGCGCACTTAGTTCTAAATCAATCAGCGTACCGTTAGCCAGTTTTGCTATGTGTAAGCCAATGCTAGCCGCAGGGTTAGTGATAGGTAAATTTACATTTAATCGGTCTGAAATACTTGGTGCATTTGAAGTAGATGTCGCATTATAAATACCCTCTGCGCCTTCAAGAGAGCCTGAAATACCAACACTACTGCCTTGGTCACTAAAGCCCCAACGTACGCCTAAGTCTTCGGTAACGTTATCGCGTACCGTTACCATTCGAGATTCTATTACAACCTGCTGCACTGGAATATCGAGCGTTTCAATCATGCGACGAATATTTTCTATACTCTTAACAGTATCTTTTACTAACAAAGTATTTGTACGTTGATCAACAGATACACTACCACGGGCAGTTATAATACTGTTTGTATCTGTTTTTAATAAGTCAGCAAAATTTTCGGCTTTAGCATAGTTTAATCGGATGTATTCACTATATAGAGGCTCTAAGTCTTCAACTTGCTGTTTAGCTTTTAAATCTTTGGCTTCACGTGCTGCAAGTTCTTCTGCAGGCGCTACCATTAATATAGAGCCATCCATGCGCTTATCAAGCCCTTTAATACGTAGTACTACGTCAAGCGCTTGATCCCACGGTACACCATCTAGGCGCAGCGTTATATTGCCCGTTACTGAATCACTGGTTACTAAGTTAAAGTCGTTGTAACCCGCGATAATTTGCAGTGCTGCACGCACAGAGATATCTTGAAAATTTAAGGTCATAGGGCGACCTTGATACTCAACCCCACCATCTAAGTACGCATTTTGCGTTTCATCTTTTTCTACTGTCAACGTTAAAATATTATCTATTTGCTGATACGTAAATGTGAACTGAGCATTAGGTTCGATAACAACACGACTTAAACCATCTTCTTTAAAAGTCTCGATATTACTGACAACAGTTCCAAAATCTAATACATCTAATTCATAAAGTAGATCGTCTAAAATATCGGTGTGATGAAAGTCAGCGTAAATTTTCCCGCCACTTTCATGGACTTCAATTGCAGCTTGAGTGTCTTGTAAAAATACAAGTACTTTTGCTTCACCCTTCTCACCACGTCTAAAATCAATTGACTGGATACGGTTAATGTAATTTCCACTTACATCACCTGAATCCATCACTACATCTTCATTTTCAGTTTCTGTAAGAGGGTTATCAGAGACACGTATCGATACTAAATTATTATGAACTTCAGTCTCATAAATTTTTAATCTATCTAAGTTTACCGTTACCTTTAAACCACTGTTAGTTAAAACATTAGTAACACTGCTAATTCCAGCTTGATTAACTTCAACATCATTTAAACCAACTTCTAACTCTGCAGAATCAAAAAACATTTCGATTCGGGCTGGGCTATTAAACACTTGAACTTTTGGTTCAAAGGTTAACTCTTCATCAAAAACAAGCTGTAATTCAGTTTCGCCTTTAAGTAATGGATTATAACGAACATCATAAAGCAATGGCCCAGCTATGGCTGAGTTTACAGTGACTAAAGCAACAGCAGCCAGTAATGTCCGTGAAATACGATGAAGCCAAAGTACATCCTTATGCATCCTATTTTTACCTTTTTTATTATTAATTTGCGCCATCTGTTGCCGCCTCTAACATTTCTAATTTCGTCAGGCGCTCTTTCCAACAGCCAGACCCATCAGGGATTAATTCCACTAATTCTATATAGTCGTTGCTTACTCTTTTTACTTTGCCATCATAACTTCCAAGATAATTCCCTACCGTTACGCGGTGCAAAGTGTCATCTGTTGCTGTAATTAATGCCCATATTTGTCCACTAGAGCCAATTGTGCCTTTCATTGCTAAATTATCTAGCGGGTATTTCTCTAACGGTTCGCGGCGACGCTCTTGATCTGGGTGCAAACAGTTTTTTACTTGCGTTAGTTTATTTTGAATAATCTCAGGCTGAGGCGCTACAAACGGGCTACGTAGCTGACCAGCACTGTACTCAAATATTTCAAACTTTGTCAGTTCAGGAATCGTCTCAACCTTTGGTGTGGTGCTTGCTTTTACCTGATCAATAAATTCTTTTTGCTCAGAAGTGTCATCATTACAACCAGCTAAAACAAACGCTATAGCTAAAGGTACTACGCGAAGGAGCTTCATTTTTTAACCCCTTCTTCATAACGATATGTTTTTGCAACAACACTGAATGTTAACTGTTTATCGCCCGATGATAAAATAGAAAAGTCATGTAAGCTTACAATTCGGGGTAACTGGGCCACTTTACCTACAAACTCACCAAACTCATGGTAGCTACCTATTACTTCGATTTTAATAGGCAGCTCGGTATAAAATTCTTTTTCAACTTCTGGCAGCCAACCTATTTTTAAAAAAGTCAGACCACTCGTTGTCCCAACATATGATAAATCATCAAGTAAACCAGGAGTTTCATTCGAAGTGGGTAGACGCTTTAATAGCTGGGAAAACTTATCTTCCATTTCAATCATTTGTTGACGATATATTTCAAGCTTGCTCGCTACTGCATACTTAGTTCGATAAGTTGTTCGTAGTTCAACTTCTTTTGCCACGGCACTATGGTAGCTGTCAATTTCATCAGAAACTAATAGGCTATAACTAAAAAACAATACAAGGCCCGCAACAAATGTGCAGCAAATTGCTTTAACAGCAATTGGCCAATCACCAATGTTATCAAGCTCTATTTCATTCCAATCAATTTCACTCAGTGCTTTAAAATCAAGGTTCATCGCTAACCTCACCAATTTTATCAAATGGTTTTACATAAAATTCCATATTAAAATCACTAAGTAAACGCGAAGATTGATCGCCTGCAACAATGCCCTGCATTGAAGGATTCTCTAGTAAATATGAGCTTTGTACTTGGCGGAGCATTGTTGATAGACGATTATTAGATTCACTACGTCCTAAAACATGTATTTGGCTGCCTTTGCGCTCCAGTTTTGTTAAATAAACACCGCCAGGCACTATTTTGGCAACTTCATCCATTATTTGCGTACCCAAGTTACGGCTGCTTTGCAATTCTTCAATGAGCCTCATACGCTGTTGTAAATTTTCCTTTCTTTTATCTAAGCTTCGTATTTCACTTATTTTTTTATCTAGCATGCTAATTTCTGAGCTTAAATAATTATTCTTTAAGTTTTGACCGTCTTTTAAGGCACTATAAAAAGAGCTTAATAAATACATACTTGCAAAACAAAGTATAACGACACCAACAAGTATAGTTACAAATTTCTTTTTCGATTCTTCGCGTTGTGATTCACGCCAAGGCAGTAGATTTATATGTGGCATGTTGAAAAACTCCTTAATGCCAACCCTGTTGCAATTGCAAACTGCGTTTTGTGACGCTGCATTATATTACGGTCTACCTTTGGGGAAATTTCCATATTTACAAAAGGCTCTGCAACAACTGAGTGGATACCGAGTTCTTCAATAAGCAATCGGTCGATACCTTTTATCATCGATGTACCGCCCGTTAATACAATATAATCTATTTGCTCTTTACCACTGGTTGTTAAAAACATTTGCACAGCTCTGCGAACTTGTTGAAGTAACGAAGTTTGAAAAGGGGCTAATACTTCAAAGGTATAGTTTGGCGGTAAATCACCTGATGTTTTGCCTATTTCGGCTTCATCAAAGCCTTTATTATAATAAGCAACAATACTATTTGTATATTGATCGCCACCAAAAACTTGGTCACGGGTATAAATGGTTTCCCCAGCTTGCACAACACTCACAAGCATTAAAACTGCGCCAATATCGACCACAGCCACACACTTATTAAATGCATCGCTAGGTAATTGTTGATAGTAAACGTCCATAGCACGGCTCAATGCGTAGCTTTCTACATCTACTATTTTGGCCTCTAAATTTGCGGCTTCTAAAGCGCCCACCCGTGCTTCAACACTCTCAGTACGAGCAGCCGAAAGCAAAACATTCATTTTGCTAGGATCGGCCTCATTCGTCGAAAGCTTCTCAAAATCGAGGCTCACTTCATCAAGTGGGTAAGGGATTAAACTATCAGCTTCAATTTCAATTTGCGATTCAAGTTCAGCATCTGTTAACGATACATCCATGAAGATCACTTTTGTAATAACTGTTTGGCCAGAAACAGCCACTGCAGCAGATTTTAACGACTTCGGTAATTTTTTTCTTAATTTTGTAATAACGTTACCAATCGCTTCAATATCTTGGATTGTGCGCTCACTCATCGCACCTTTTGGCATCGGCTCAATTGCAAGTGCTTCTAGTCGAAATCCAGTTTCAATTTCACGTAAAAGCACCGCTTTGATAGAGTGCGATCCAATATCAATTCCTACCATCATCGGGGACGGTTTTTGAAATAGTTGACTTAGCATGTTTCAACTTGGCCTTTGTTTTAATAATAAACAAGTTATAATTTTTATCTGAAAAAATATTATTCATTTTTTAATCAATATATACTAGCAGTCAAAACTCGCAATTGGGAGTCCATTTAGGGAAATATAAGTGATTTTATTAAAACGAACTTTACAATTTTTTATCATTTGTGTGTTAATTGGTCTGATCACTTTGGTCAGTCTTTATTACTACGTTAAACCTGATATCCCCAGTGTGCAAGTTTTAAAAGACGTGCAATTACAAACTCCTATGCAAGTATTCACAAAAGATGGGCTTTTAATCAATCAATTTGGTGAAAAGCGTCGTATTCCAGTGACTATTGATGAAATTCCTCAAACACTCATTAATGCATTTTTAGCGACAGAAGATAATCGATTTTACGATCATATAGGCATAGATCCTATAGGTATTGTGCGTTCGGCTATTGTTCTTATATCTACCGGCGAGAAAAAACAAGGCGCAAGTACTATTACTATGCAGCTTGCTCGTAATTTCTTTTTAACTCGCGAAAAAGCATATATTCGTAAAGTTAAAGAAATATTTATAGCGCTACATATTGAAGGTGTATTAACAAAAGACGAAATTTTAGAGCTTTACCTTAATAAAATAGAATTAGGTAATCGCGCTTTTGGTATTGGTGCTGCAGCACAAGTTTATTACGGTAAGGAGTTAAAAGATTTAACACTTGCACAAATGGCGATGATTGCAGGTTTACCGAAGGCCCCTTCAGCTTTAAACCCAATTCGTAACCCAACGCGTGCAAAAGCACGCCGAAATGTTGTTTTAGGGCGTTTATTAACTGAAAATTATATTACTCAAGAAGAATATAACGAAGCAACGAGCCAACCTATCACCGCTTATTTTCATGGTGCTGAAATAAATTTATACGCCCCGTATATTTCTGAAATGGTGCGCGCTGAAATGGTCTCGCGTTATGGAATAGATAAAGCTTACAACTCAGGTTTTAAAATTTTCACCTCGGTAGAGTCTAAAGTTCAAAAAGCAGCGCAAAACGCACTTGTAAATAACTTACATAATTACGATATGCGCCATGGTTTTAGAGGACCAACAGATGTTTTATGGGACCCTGAAACACAACCTGCTTTAACTGAGCAACAAATACTCAATAAATTACAAAGCGTAAATGAGTTGGGTACTTTGAAAGCAGCAGCCGTGCTTAGTGTTAATGATAAAACAGCGTCGGTATTACTTAAAAGTGGCGAGCGCACAACTCTTACTTGGGATAACTTAAAATGGGCGCGTAAATATATTACTCGTTACCGCCAAAGTTTTGCTCCAAAAGCAGCTACAGATATTTTAACGCCAGGAATGCAAATATGGGTGCGTAAAAATGAAGATGACAGCTACTTACTAAGCCAAATACCAGAAGCATCAAGTGCTATTGTGTCACTCGACCCACAAGATGGCAGAATTAAAGCTATTGTAGGTGGTTACAGCTTTGAACAAAGTCAATATAACCGAGCGGTACAAGCAAAGCGTCAAGTAGGTTCTAATATAAAACCTTTTATATATTCAGCAGCACTTGAAAAAGGTTACACGCTTGCGTCTATATTAAACGATGCTCCTATAAACCAATGGGATAAAAGCCAAGGCGTAGCATGGCGTCCTAAAAACAGCCCTGCTGTATATAATGGTCCGATAAGAATTCGCCGTGCCTTAGCACAGTCTAAAAACGTTATTTCGGTGCGCTTACTACGCGGCGTTGGATTACAACGTACAGCTGATCATTTATTAAAGTTTGGCTTTAAAGATTCAGACATTAATCGCAGTGAATCACTAGCACTGGGTAGTGCTTCCATTACTCCACTTGAACTTGCCCGTGGCATGAGTGCATTTGCCAATGGTGGCCACTTAATTGAACCTTACTTTATTTCAGAAATTCAAGATGCTTACGGTAATGTATTGTTCAAAGCAAACCCTGCCCTTGCCTGTGACGAAGAGTCTTTACCAACACATAATGAATTCTCACTTCATAATAGTAGTGATGAAGTGGAGCCAACAAAAAAATGTGCACCGAGAATTATTTCTAAGCAGAATGCTTTTTTAATTGCTGATGCAATGCACAGTGGTATTTGGGGCGGCGGTAGTTGGGCCCATAAAACGGGTTGGAGTGGTACAGGTTGGCGCGCACAAGCTTTAGAACGTCGTGATCTTTCGGGTAAAACAGGCACAACTAACGATTCTGTAGACACCTGGTTTAGTGGTTTTAACAGTAAAGTAATGACTTCTGTGTGGGTGGGCTTTGATAACCCAGGTAACGCTCTTGGTCGTTCTACGTACAATAACAACTTAGATAGCAGCCAAATATCTGGTGCTGAATCGGGGGCTAAAACAGCGCAGCCTGCATGGATTGAATTTATGAAAGCCGCACTTGAGGGAACACCTGAAGCGCCAATTGAGCCACCTGAGGGGCTTGTTTCGATTCGTATTGATTTAGCCACTGGTTTGCTAAGCCACAAAAATGACTACACCAGCCGCTTTGAATACTTCGAAAAAGGCACTGCACCGACAAAGTATGTGCTATCTCAGCCAAACGATATATTTGAAGAAGACACAAAAACCGAAGAAGAGCTATTTTAATAATATCTCTGTAATACAAAAACGGCAGCTTATTTAAGCTGCCGTTTTAATTTAAATAATCGCTTATTTTAAGTTTTGAACAAGCCAATATAAGTCAGAGTGTACACCCGCAGCGGTTACTTCTTTCCCAGCCCCAGGCCCCTGAATCACAAGCGCGTTATCACTATACCATTTGCTATTAATTACAAAAATATTATCGCCAGGTGTAAGGTTTGCTAACGCATTCCCATTGGGCACATACGTAACTCCTACTTTAGCGATAACTTCAGTTTTTGTTATATCTAATAGGCCTGTGTATCTCAGTACTGAGTTATTAGCTTTTGCTGTATCAGCATGCTCTTCAATGAACGCATCTAGCTGGGCTTTATTGTTTAGAAAGTCTTCCCAACTTCCTAGCGCAAGCTCACCGGGCATTAATGCCGATAAGCTAATATCATCAAGCTCAAGCTCTATACCTAACTCTCGGGCTAAAATAAGTAACTTACGCTGCATATCTCGTCCAGATAAATCCTCGCGAGGGTCAGGCTCTGTGAACCCCATTTTCTGTGCTTCTAATACCAACTCAGAAAAAGCAGTGGTACCATCATACTTACTACATAACCACGAAAGTGTACCCGAGAACACGCCTTCAATACGCGTAATTTTATCACCACTATTTTGCAAATCAGCCAAAGCAAAATTGATAGGCAAGCCTGCACCTACACTTGTATTATATCGCCAATGTAAATTACGTTCGCCAAGGTTACTACGAAGTGCTTTATACCAAGAAGTAGGTGCTGTACCTGCATATTTGTTAGCACTAATTAAATGACAATCTCGGTCTACAAAATCTGTATATAAAAAGCTAAACTGCTCACTTGCAGTAATATCAATTAAAACTTTATGTTCGTAGTCAAGCTCGCTTATCGCATTAAGTAAATCCGCAGCTTCATAGCTATTCGCCTCATGCTGCCATTGAGTTTTCCATTGCGATATATTTATGCCACTTGCATTAAATAACATATGTTTAGAGCGAACCAGCGCTACCAATTTAATACTAAAGTCGTCTGATAAACGCTCAAATTGTGCCGATAACTGCTCAATAAAAGCATCGCCTACATTGCCAAGGCCCGCAACTATAACGGCTATTTCTTGGCCTTTATTGATTAGCTTATCGTGTAAGGCGCTTTGTATATCGCTATCTATAAATTGGTCTGTTAGTAATAAAACATAACCATTATCTTGATGCACAAAACGCGGTTTTATAGTCTGCTCAGCTAATACTTCTAAAGCTTGCAGTTTTAATACGCTAACGTCTTGCTCAGGGGCAATAATTGCACAGCCATTTAAATTTGACTCACTAATATTAGCTCTACCAGCAAAGTAATTAATAACTTGATATGTTTGTGCAGCCGGTACTACTAAATACACTTCACCATTATGGTTAAAATGATGAAGGCTATGCTGAATAAGCTGACTAACGCTTGCGACCTCACCTTCACTTAATCCTTCAACCATTAACAAATCAACATTTTGCAGCGTGGTTATAAAACGCTTTTTCTTTGCTGAACCTTCTTTTACTATATCTGTTGGGCTTGCTTGCACATCAAAACTACTACGAACAGCTAGCTTAATATCTGTGTTTTTAAGTGGCGATAGTGTTTTTGCATGTAATACAGGGTTACCCAAACGAGCTAATAAATTAGCTTGCCCGCGACAAATTTTGCCGTATTTAATCGCTTTTTTTACCTTACGAGGATCAGTGCTAAACACTCCCTGTGTATCGGTCCAAATACATACTTGCTTAGCATTACAGTAATTTGCAAGTAGTGTTGCACTATAATCGCTACCGTTGCGTCCAAGTGTTACGGTCTCACCTTTCGTATCGGCGGCAATAAACCCAGTAACAACATTTATCTTATTAGGCAAAATTGACTGTCGACATTGCTGCGCATTTTGCGCATGCATTAATTCACCATCGTTTAAGGTAAAAAGACTACGGGCATCTTGAGCACACGCCTCAATATTTAACTGCTGTAAATAAGTAGCGAGTAAACGTGCTGACCACAGTTCCCCATGCGCAAGTAACGCAGCCTCTTTTAGCTGCTCAGCTTGAGCAAGTTCTGCAATATTACTAAGCTCGGTATTTAGTGTTCTAAGTGCGCAGCGCTTTAAATCAGCTTGTAATAACTGCTCAATTAAATCGCTTTGATGGTTATTTAACTGCAGTAAAATATCAGCGACAGCTTGCGTGTCTTGCAGTTGATAACTTTGCCACAACGACACAAGTGTATCTGTAGTTTTACCTGCAGCAGATACCACAACACAGTCGCCCGGCTGAGTATGCCCAATAATTATTTTAGCTACGCTTTGATAGCGCTCACTAGAGCTTAAGCTTGAACCACCAAATTTATGTACACAATTGACCATATTTATACCAATTCGCTTAATTAAGTTGTCTATTTTGAGGTAAGAAAACCGTATCGATAACAAGGCAAAAATTTCGTTATTTAGTTGTTCTATATTAGGAATTTTTAACGATGTTATCGTGCGGTTTAATCCCTCAAATTGATTAGGTATTATTGCGGATTGGTATTAATTACCAAAGCGCTGGACGGGCTGCACTTAATTTAACGTTTCCACCAGAAGTGCCAGCACCTTTGCCTACACGGCCAACATTTTTATTTTGCCCTGGTTTTACAAGTTCAAATACTCGTTCAAAGTCAGCTATTAAATCGTGTATATCTTCAATCCCAACCGAAATACGAATAAGCGTATCGCCCACACCCGCTTCTAAACGTGCCTTTGCCTCCATACCTGCGTGCGTCATAGTTGCAGGGTGACAAATTAAGCTCTCTACGCCACCTAGTGACTCAGCTAAACTAAACGTTTTAAGGCTAGTTAAAAATGCTGCCGCGTCGTTTATATCGCCTTTAATATCAAAACTAACCATGCCACCAAAGCCAAGTTGTTGTGCTTTAGCAAGTTCATGTTGAGGATGCGACTCAAGTCCAGGATAGTAAACTTGGCTTACAAAATTGGAGCTTTCAAGGTACTCAGCTATTGCTAGCGCATTTTCTTGGTGCTGCCTTAAGCGCACATTTAAAGTACGTAGACCACGAAGCGTTAAATAACTATCAAAAGGAGCGCCCGTAATACCAATATTATTTGCCCACCAAGCAAGCTCATCACCAAGCTCTTGTGTTGCAGCAATAACAGCGCCGCCCACTACATCTGAGTGCCCGTTAATATATTTAGTAGTTGAATGCACCACAATATCTACACCAAACTTAATAGGGTTTTGTAAGGCAGGAGACAAAAACGTGTTATCTGCGGCAACCAATGCACCGCATTGCTTAGCAACATCGGTAACCGCTTTAATATCGGTTAAACGAAGTACTGGGTTACTTGGAGTCTCTATCCAAATAAGCTTAGGTTTAATTGCTAAAATTTGTTGAAGGCTTTTTTCTTTTGTTAAATCTAATACTTCAAGCTTCAATAGTCCGCGTTTTTGTAACGATGTAAATAAACGATAGCTTCCACCATAACAATCATGTGGAATTACTAACGTGTCGTCACTGTTAAGTAGCTGAGTAGCTAAATGCACGGCAGCCATACCAGTGGCCGTAATTATGCCACGAGCGCCACCTTCAAGCTTAGCAAGCGTCTCTGCTAAAATATCACGATTAGGGTTACCACTGCGGCCATAATCATACTCACGCTTAGTATCAAAGTCGGCAAACGAATAAGTCGTTGATAAATAAATTGGCGGCACCACTGCACCATGATGTTTATCAGCATCAACGCCGTTACGTACAGCAATGGTCGCTTTGTTTTTTTCGCTCATATTCGTCACCTGATTAATTTGGATGTTTAGACGTCTAAAAGAGTAAGTTATCCGTTTTAATAAGTCAAAGGGTTTTAAAGCTCTAGATGGCTAAAGTTAGGTAAGGCGTTTGCTAGTATCACATTTTAGCTCACAAAAGTGAGCTTATTTTTACATCCCAAATAGGCTTATTAAGATAGATCGGTATCTATTATTTGACTATCTTTTTTAAATCGATAGAATTTCACGCATATTTACACGCTTTTTATACCGTGTGAGAAATTAATAATCTGAGGCAACGATACATCTTATGGCTAAATGGAATGGTGAGTATATTCACCCATACGCAGAACACGGGAAAAAATCAGAGCAAGTTAAAAAGATCACCGTTTCGATCCCACTAAATGTATTAAAAGTTTTAACGGATGAGCGTACGCGTCGTCAAATCAACAACCTTCGCCATGCAACAAATAGTGAATTGCTATGTGAGGCGTTTTTGCATGCATTTACTGGCCAACCTTTACCAAATGACGATGACCTACGTAAAGACAACGCAGAAAAAGTACCAGAAGAAGTTAAAAAGATAATGCAAGAAATGGGTTTAGAAGTGCCTATTTTAAACGAAGAATAAATCGTTACCTTTTTAATCAAAAAACCTCAGCATTGCTGAGGTTTTTTTGTTTAAGCGTTATATATTACGCCATATAGTTTTCAGGCAAGTCAATTTGCGCAACACCCGACTCTACCGCAGCAAGTGCTACAGCTTTAGCTATACGCGGTAGTAAACGCGGATCCATTGGTTTTGGAATAATATACTGCGCACCAAACTCTAGCTTATCTACGCCTGCGGCTTTTAAAACTTCTGCAGGTACAGGCTCTTTGGCAATACTACGAATAGCCTCAACTGCAGCAATTTTCATTTCATCGTTAATCGCGCTTGCACGTACATCAAGTGCACCACGGAAAATAAACGGGAAACATAAAACATTGTTAACCTGGTTAGGGTAATCAGAGCGCCCTGTTGCCATAATTAAATCGTTGCGTGCGCCGTGAGCAAGTGCAGGATCGATCTCTGGATCTGGGTTTGAACATGCAAACACGACCGGTTTTTCTGCCATTAGTTTTAAATCTTCGGCAGCTAACAAGTTAGGACCCGAAACACCAACAAACACATCAGCATCTGCAATTACATCTTGCAATGTGCGTTTATCGGTATTGTTAGCAAAAAGCTGTTTATATTCATTTAAATCATCGCGACGAGTATGAATAACACCTTTGCGGTCAAGCATATAAATGTGTTCACGCAGTGCACCACACTTAATTAACAGTTCCATACACGCAACTGCAGCAGCGCCTGCACCTAAACATACAATTATTGCATCTTCAATTGATTTACCTTGTACTTCTAGTGCATTTAACATGCCGGCAGCCGTAACAATGGCGGTGCCGTGTTGATCATCATGAAAAACAGGAATGCCACAACGCTCTATTAATGCTTTTTCAATTTCAAAACACTCTGGTGCTTTAATATCTTCAAGGTTAATACCACCGAATGTGTCAGCAATATTGGCCACCGTGTTAATAAAGTCTTCTGTTGTTTTGTGCTTTACTTCAATATCAATAGAATCAAGCCCTGCAAAACGTTTAAACAATAACGCCTTGCCTTCCATTACGGGTTTAGACGCTAGAGGACCTAAATTACCCAAGCCCAAAATTGCAGTACCATTAGTGATAACCGCAACCATGTTACCTTTACCGGTATATTTATATGCATTTGCAGGATCTGCGGCAATTTCACGTACAGGTTCAGCGACGCCAGGGCTATAAGCTAGGGCTAAGTCTTGAACTGTTTCAGCTGGTTTTGTTAGCTCAATGCTAATTTTACCAGGTACGGGATGTGAGTGATAATGTAGTGCTTGTTCACGAAAGTCAGACATAACGCGATGGTATCCTGCAATTTAAGTTAAAGTGAGAGGTGGAGTCTTGGGGTACGATACCCTTATTATTTTTAAATTCCAAGCAATATCAGGTCTATCCTGTTATATGCTATATCCTTTAATTTTAAGAGGTTTTTCAGTAACTTTGCAGGATTATATAAACATTTGATAAATAAAAATTCACCAAAAAAGTAAGTTTTGAGGTGTGTTTATGTCTATTAAAATATTAAAAAAATGTATGTTTAACACATCATCATAAACTTAAAATAACAGCCTACTACACTACTTTAAAAACAGATAAGCCCACGTTAGCTACTTTTATCAACCTAGTTAAAATTTGTACTATTTAAAATATAGAGAATATCTATTCATTTGTCTGTAAAGGTTTATGCATACTCAGAATAAGAATAGGAAATAGTTATGCAAGGTGTGATGTAGCTCGAGCAAGCTAAATAAGATAAGAAGTAGTAAATTTTAGACACAAAAAAAGCACCCTAAGGTGCTTTTTTTAACTAAACAGCAATAATTACTTCTTGCTGCTAAGTGCACCGAAGCGCTTGTTGAAGCGATCAACACGGCCGCCAGTGTCTAAAATCTTTTGCTTACCAGTGTAAAACGGGTGACACGCAGAACATACGTCTAAGTGAATGTCTTTACAAAGAGTTGAGCTAGTTTCGAATTTGTTTCCGCATGAACATGTTGCAGAAATTACTTCGTACTTAGGGTGAATACCTTCTTTCATAGGAACCTCTAGTTAAGGCCGCATCGCTCTCCAAACCCGAAGTCTGGCACCATACGTCGTTAAAACAAATTTGTTGGTGGCGGATTTTATCCAACAACCTTCCCCTGCACAAGTATTTATTTATCTTTTCGCTAAAAAAGTGAACAATCTCTTTCTCAAGTACTATTGCTAGTAGGTTTTTAGCGGTATTTTTAGTACATTACAGCATTAATTTTACGGGTTGAGTTGTTATGAGTTTTGTTGAAGTTGCTATTAAAGTCCCGCTTCCACGCACCTTTGATTATAAAATAGAAGAGCAGCTCAGTGGCTTATCAACCCCAATACTTCCGGGCATGCGGGTTTTAGTGCCTTTTGGTAATCAAAAAAAAGTGGCTGTTGTTCTGGGCATTAAAAACAGTACCGACGTCCCTTTAAATAAAATTAAGAATATTATAGAGGTAATAGACGACACCCCTATTTTAAGTGCCCAACATTTAGAACTCCTTAGCTTTACTGCCCGCTATTATTGCTACCCCTTAGGCGAAACTATTCATATAGCGCTACCGAGTGTACTTCGCCAAGGTGAATCGCCAGATAAAACCAGTATTAATATGGTTGCCCTGACAGAAAAAGGTGCAAAAGTACCGTCATTAAAAGCTAAAACACAGCTCAATTTATTAAAGCAGTTATCGCAATCGGGGAAATCATCGTTAACCGAATTAAAAGCTCTTGGCTTTAGTAAAAAAACAATCGATAGCCTAATAGATAAAGAACTCATAACACAAACTATTGAGCATGATAACCAATGGCAAAGTGTTGCTCCAACTGTCGGTAGTAAACCAGTACTTAATAAAGAACAAGCGGTTGCCTGTACGGCAATAAATCAAAGTAGTGGATTTAGCAGCTTTTTATTAGAAGGCGTAACTGGCAGTGGTAAAACAGAAGTGTATTTACAGTGCCTAGAAGAAGTACTCAAACGTGGCGAGCAAGCATTAGTATTAGTGCCAGAAATAGGCTTAACGCCACAAACTGTAAACCGTTTTCGTCGCCGCTTTCCTGATACACCCATTATGCTTTGGCATTCAGCCCTTACCGACAACGAGCGATTGCAAACATGGCGTTTTTGCGAAAAAGGCAGTTGTGCAATAGTTATAGGCACACGTTCGAGTATTTTTCTGCCATTTTTAAAACTCGGTATGATAGTTGTCGATGAAGAGCACGATTCATCATTTAAGCAACAAGATACCCTTCGTTACCATGCTCGTGATTTGGCCGCATACAGAGCTTTTCAGCATAAAATACCACTTATATTAGGCAGTGCTACACCCGCACTTGAAACACTTCACAAAGCAATTAATAACAAATATCAGCTACTAAGTTTAACCGAGCGCGCGCAAACTGCGACAGATAACCAATTTAAGTTACTCGATATGAAAGGCCAACCCGACCAAGCAGGTATTGCACATGCAAGCCTTGCAACTATGCGCCAACACTTAAATCGCGGTAAACAGGTTATGGTTTTTTTAAATCGCCGAGGTTTTTCACCCACTCTTATTTGCCATGAATGTGGCTGGCTAAGTGAATGTAAACGCTGCAGTACCAGCGCCACATTTCATAAAGCGATTGGGCAAATGATTTGTCATCACTGTGGCGATCAATACCCTGTTCCTCACCAATGTCCTGATTGTGGAAGTACGCAAATATTTCCAAATGGCAAAGGTACAGAGCAAATTGAAGAGTTTTTATCGACCGAGTTTCCAGATACACCCGTTACTCGCATAGACCGCGATTCAACTCGCCGTAAAGGCAGCCTTGAAAAAGCACTAGATGAAATAAACCTAGGCGGTGCACGCATTTTAGTAGGCACACAAATGCTTGCCAAAGGCCATCACTTTGCAGATGTAAGCCTTGTTATAATTTTAGACGTAGATAGCGGTTTATACTCATGCGACTTTAGGGCAACAGAGCATTTAGCACAGTTAGTTACTCAAGTCGCGGGGCGAGCTGGGCGTTCAGGGGAGCCTGGGCAAGTATTATTACAAACACACTTTCCAGAACACCCGCTTTTACAAGACTTAGTTAATAATGGTTACCAAGACTTTGCTCGCTTTGCACTGAGTGAACGCGATGATGCAGACTTACCACCCATTACAAATATGGCTATTGTCCGTGCACAAGGACACAGCATTAAGCTAGTCGTCGATTTTTTGACGGATTTGGTTCCTGTGAATGGGGTATCTGGTATACAATTGCTCGGCCCGATCCCTGCTCCACTTGAAAAAGTCGCAGGTATGTATCGTTTTCAATTACATATTCAAGCGCAAGATCGCCGCATATTACATCAGTACCTTGCGCAAATGGTTGATTATTTAAGTTCAAGTAAACTTGCACAAAAAGTACGCTGGAGCTTAGACGTAGACCCTATAGACATGATTTAGGTTAAGGCCAAAATAACACCATGGCACAGCACGATTATATTAACAAAAAGCCTGCAGGCAGAAACAGTAAAAAAAACGCACCCGCTAAAAAACCATTTCCTATTCTTTTAGCTGTCATAGCCATCTTACTCGTCGGTGGTTTTGCTTATACATTATGGTTTATTAAAAGTAATGCAGATCCAAAACTTGTCGAAAAACAAGCAAACCCCACTGCGCCCGCAAAAGTAGAAGTGGTTATTCCACGCACACCAGAGTTTATTAAAGAAATTAGAAACCACGAGATTCAAGTTGAAGTGAAAGAACTTGAGCAAAAAGGTCCTTACGTTATGCAGTGTGGGTCGTTTAAAACCCACGCACAAGCGGAATCGCTAAAAGCTAAAATAGCATTTGCAGGCCTCATTTCTGAAATAAAACAGGCTGAAGGCAGCAATGGTACTTGGTATAAAGTGCGCTTAGGCCCATATAAAACCAAACGCCAAGCCGAAAGTGATAAAAACAAACTTAAACGTGTAAAAATAGTCGGCTGCGGAATTTGGGGCTGGACTTGAAAATAAACCATTCACCCATATAACCTCTTCATAATCGTTTTTTACGAGTTGCCTCTGCAGCTCGATGATGAGGAATAACATGACTACTATCGTAAGTGTACGCCGTGGCGACAAGGTTGTAATTGGCGGCGATGGCCAAGTGTCTCTTGGTAATACCGTAATGAAGGGCAACGCCCGTAAAGTTCGACGTCTTTATAATGGCAAAGTAATCGCTGGTTTTGCCGGCGGTACTGCTGATGCCTTCACTCTTTTCGAACGCTTTGAAAGCAAATTAGAAATGCACCAAGGAAACCTGACTAAAGCCGCAGTAGAAATGGCTAAAGATTGGCGCAGCGACCGTGCACTTCGAAAACTCGAAGCGCTGCTCGCTGTTGCAGACGAAACAGCCTCTTTAATTATTACCGGTAATGGCGATGTGGTTCAACCTGAAAACGACCTAATTGCAATTGGCAGTGGTGGTAACTTTGCACAATCAGCGGCAACCGCCCTTTTAGAAAATACAGATTTAAGCGCTCGTGAAATAGTAGAGAAAAGCTTAACTATTGCAGGCAACATCTGCGTATTTACTAATAACTTCCAAACAATCGAAGAATTATAATAGGAACTATCATGTCTGATATGACCCCAAGAGAAATTGTTCACGAGCTAGATCAGCACATTATAGGTCAGGCTAAAGCAAAAAAAGCAGTGGCTATCGCACTTCGTAACCGCTGGCGCCGCATGCAACTCAAAGAAGATTTACGCAGCGAAGTAACACCAAAAAACATTTTAATGATTGGTCCAACCGGTGTAGGTAAAACAGAAATTGCCCGCCGATTAGCAAAACTTGCTAACGCACCCTTTATTAAAGTAGAAGCGACTAAGTTCACTGAAGTTGGCTATGTTGGTAAAGAAGTTGAGACTATCATCCGCGATTTAGTCGATGTATCAATTAAAATGACTCGCGAACAGCAGACTAAGAAATTTAAACATCGCGCCGAAGAAGCAGCAGAAGAGCGCATTTTAGATGCCCTTTTACCACCAGCGAAAGATCAATACGGCGAAACGCAGCGTGATGATAACTCATCAACTCGCCAAACGTTCCGTAAAAAGCTACGTGAAGGTCAGCTAGATGATAAAGAAATTGAAATCGATTTAGCACAAGCACAACCAAACGTAGAAATTATGGCGCCTCCTGGTATGGAAGATATGACCAACCAGCTACAAAGCATGTTTCAAAACATGGGCGGCGATAAGCGCACTAAGCGTAAACTAAAAATCAAAGAAGCCTTCAAACTATTAACGGAAGAAGAAGCCGCTAAATTAGTAAATCCAGAAGAGCTAAAAGAGCAAGCTATTTTTGCAGTAGAGCAAAACGGTATTGTGTTTATTGATGAAATAGACAAAATTTGTAAGCGCGGCGATTCTTCAGGTCCAGATGTGAGCCGAGAAGGTGTTCAGCGCGACTTACTACCGCTAATTGAAGGTTCAACTGTAAATACTAAGCACGGAATGGTTAAAACTGACCATATGCTGTTTATTGCCTCTGGTGCGTTTCAGATGGCAAAGCCATCAGATATGATCCCAGAGCTACAGGGCCGCTTACCGATTCGAGTAGAACTTGAAGCACTTACTGCAGATGACTTTAAACGCATCCTTACAGAGCCTCATGCATCGCTTACCGAGCAACAACGAGAGCTGCTTAAAACTGAGCAGGTATCGATTGAGTTTAGCGACGATGCAATTGAACGTATTGCCAAAGCAGCTTGGCAAGTTAACGAGAAAACCGAAAACATCGGTGCTCGTCGTTTACACACTGTAATGGAAAGATTGATGGAAGAAATTTCATACGACGCTTCTGAAAAAGCAGGCTCGTCATTAGTAATCGACGCCGCTTATGTTGAGAAACACTTAGGTGCACTTGTTGAAGATGAAGACTTAAGCCGCTTTATTCTATAAAACGAATATAAACGTTATACTAAAAGCCTCCAGATTGGGGGCTTTTTAATGGGATATATTAAATGAAACACGTAACAAAAGTGCATTACCACAGTGTAAGTAAAAATCTAGATGTTTACTTTGATGATGACAGTAAAGCTGTATTTAGCTGTGAGTTTTTACGTGTACACTCCCCTTCAGCTGAAGTGCAGGGCCATGGCTCTGGCCCAATGAAGCTAGTACTTAATAAGCAAGCTGTAGGAATAAAAAGTATTGTACCTGTTGGGCATTACGCACTTCGTTTAGATTTTGACGATGGCCATAACAGCGGACTATTTAGCTGGCGCTACTTTGAAAAACTACAACAGCAACAAGATACATTGTGGAGTGAATATTTAGCGCGGGTAACTGAACACGAAAAAAGTAAAGATAGCGTGCCTATAAAATTTGTTCCTTAAACTTTATAGGCCCGTTCTATTAAGCGTTATTAAACCTTAAATTTATCAATTGCAGTGAACAGAACGTGAGCCTGCTCAGAGACCTCTTCACTTGTTTGCGCATTGTTAGCAGCATGTTCAGTTGCGTCTTGTGCAATATCGCGAATTCTTACTACATTTTTATTAACCTCTGATGCCACTTGGCTTTGCTCATCAATAGCAACTGCTATTTGAGAGCTCATTTCCATTATTGTTTGTACATCTTCAGTAATTGCGCCTAATAGCTCACCTGCTTTAATTGCTTGCGAGGCACTTTCATCACCTTGAGAGCGACATTTGTGCATAATACTCACCACTTCTTGAGTACGCTGCTGTAAGGTACTTATAATACCTTCAATCTCACTTGTAGACTCTTGAGTACGCTTTGCTAATGAACGAACCTCATCTGCAACAACAGCAAAACCACGACCATACTCACCAGCACGGGCCGCTTCTATTGCCGCATTAAGTGCAAGTAAATTTGTTTGATCTGCAATTCCTCGAATTACATCAAGCACTGAACCAATTGTTTCACCATCTTTTTCAAGTTGCGACACTACATTTGATGCATTCCCCAGCGAATCAGATAGGGCCCTAATGTGCTTAACGGTAGAATCTACTTCACTACGCCCTTGTTGTGCACTTAAATTTGTTGACTCTGCTTTTTTCGCAGCCGCCTCAGTATTATGTGAAATATCCTGAATCGTCGCCTGCATTTCGGTGGCTGCCGTTGCAACCATGTCGGCTTCATGTAGTTGCTCTTGCATACCAGAGCTTGTTGCTGCGGTACTTTGTGATAAATGCTCTGTTGCTACATTAAGCGTGTTTAAAGCACCATTAACTTCGTTAATTAAGTTCTTAAAATCGCCTATTAAGCTATTAAAGTCGACCGTCATGGTGGTAATTTCGTCTTTACCAGTTTGCTCTATCATCACGCTCAAATCATTATTACGACGAATATCGTTAATGGTGTGATAAACCCGCTCAATAGGTACAATAATGGAGTGGCTTGTAAAATAAACGAGTGCTAATACAATCACACCTGCAATCACAAATACCAAAATAGCTAAAAATTGAGCCTGCTCTACACTTTGCTCTACTTGTAACTTAGTGTCTTTAACGATTTTAGAAACAATGGCGTCGCTTTTATCTACACTGTCACGCATTACTCCAAGTGCGCCTGACTCAAGATCTAGCCCTAGCTTAGTTTGCGCCTGCACAAGTGTTTGAAATTCGCTTTGGTATATATCAATCAAAGGATTAATTTGTGCTTTATAGTCGCTTGGCAGCTGTGCTGCAGCTACCTGCTGCTTAAATGTATTAATTCCCTCATTAAAACGCCCTAGGTACTTAATATCAAATCTCAGCATGAAATCTTTTTCTGAGCGTCTTAGTTGCAGCATTGACGACAGCAGTTGGTAATTTTGCTGCTCTTTTAATAGTTGCTCAACTTCATGAACCGAGCTTCTAAGCTTGCCATATAACCCGTCGGTCGGGGTTAAACCAATCTCTTTTTGAAGCTTAACAACAGTTTCAAAATCATTATTATAGCTATTTATTAGTTGCTCAAAGCGCTGGACCTGCTCCTGTGCAATACCTTGGTTAGCCATTAACTGTTGTAACTTTTTTACTTTATCACTTAACTGCTCAAAATCCGTTTCAAATGCAGTTAACGCATCTTCTTGTTTATAAAACAAAAAGTTTTTTTCATGTTTACGCAATGCTAATGCATGTACGTTGAGCTCTTCTGCTAATTGAATAGTCTTGTTTAAGCTCAAGGTTGTACGTGATTCAAAAATAATCACGCATAAAAGGACCACCATTGCTAAACCAACAACGACTGCGTTTAGTTGTAAACGTCGTTTAATTGTTAAGTTTTGTAAAAAATTCATCGCTAACGCCTTTTTTAAATATGCATTTGTATTATAGCTAATAGATCAACAGCGACTAATTAATTTAACTTTTTATTATTGGTAATTCTAAACAGTTTAAATGTGATGGCTATAAGGCGACACTATCCCACAAACCTTTATGTAACGATTGTGTGTTATTCCATTGTTGTTTAACCAACCAATCAATTAAAGGCGCGGGATCGCTGGGGTAATTTATTTGCTTGTTTTGCGGCGCGCTATTCCAATCATCAAGGGCTTGTGGGTTTAAATAGTTCATAACATGCGCCATGCCCATGGCAAATAAAGTTTGTGCATTTGCTGCTTGCTCAAACTGACCATCTAAAGGCTTTAATAGTAACTTTTTACCTAACTTAAGCGCTTCACTGGCAAGCTCAAATCCCGCATTACCAATAACGCCACTTGTGTTTGCTAAGTCGTTTAAAAAGCCAGAACGTGAAGGGGCTCGTAAATGTATATGTCCAAAAGACTGATTGCTGGCATTTGGGTGATAGCAATAAAATTCTTTTTCGGGAAAGTCTTTTAAATAATCAACAACGCTATCTAAGTTTTCGAAAGGTAAATATACCAATACCTTGTTCATTACTGCTACAGGGTTGTCGTGATTATGATGAGCAATAAAAGGCGGTATTATATTATTTGCAAATGGTTGCCAGTGCACGCCTAAGTAGGTAGTCGCTGGTGCATAATGCTTGATAAGTGATTTTCTCAGTACGCCACGACCAAACATAGGTACGTTATCTGACAAAAATGCTGCTTGGTGACTAATGCCAATAACGGGTATACCTGCCCGTTTTGCAGCCCATGCTGTCACAGGCTCAAAGTCGTTAAGTACAAAATCGTACTGTTTTATCTCAAGCGATTTTATATCACTCACCAACTTACAAATTCGCATGTTTTTAAGTGTTTTTAAATTTTTAACTTGCCCATTTTCAGTGCTAAACGACAAACCACGATACGCTTTATAATCTGAGAATTCGTGCATATCAAAGTAATCTTTATTTGCGCGTCCTGAAAACACATAATCAACATCAATACCGAGCTTATTAAAGCAGCTTGCCATAACCCGAGCGCGCGTTATATGACCATTACCGGTACCTTGTACTCCATACAATATTTTCATGCAGGCACCACGAGTGCTAACGCAAATAAACCACAAAAACTACCAATCGTTGCGCCTATTATAATATCAGCAGGAAAGTGCACACCCAATACCACACGAGACATAGCAACGCCGGTAGCCCAACTAAATAGTAGTAATGCATATTCTGGGAAAAAATGGCTTAATATAATTGCCACTAAAAAGGCTGCAGCACTGTGACCCGATGGTAAACTAAATTTATCGCTTGGTACTATATAGGCATTTGTTACTAAGCAGTCGCATGGACGGATCCGAGCAAATCTATTTTTAGCTAGTAGGTAAATAGGTCTTTCTATAGCAAAACCAATTAATATAGTGACAGGCAATAATTGGTGCTGTTCATTATTACTAAGCCACCACACTGCTAAGCATATTAATATATAAAGCCCACCATCACCGCTTTTAGACAAACCAAAGGCCATTGTTTTAAACCACCTCGGTGAATTGCAATTAAACAAAGTTAAAAATAATTGCTCATCTATCTGAGTTACCTTTTTAAGCATATTATTATTCATCACCATCCCTCATCGCATAACATATGAACACCGATTTAGCTTATGTGTTGTAAATAACAATTGAGTGACGCTTTTAATACACTATTATTGCGATTAATGATTTAGCGCTTGTTTTGCCTAAATTTACTGCGATTAAGTCGTTGTTATTGCTTATAAGGAGGGTATACTGAGATATAAATTAATGTACCTTTTGAGGATAAAATAATGGATTACAGCACTTCTGATTTATGCGACCACTTTGCTGACGTGGTTGACGTGCTAGAGCCTATGTTCATCAACTTTGGTGGTCGACACAGCTTTGGTGGCCGCATTAAAACGGTTAAATGTTTTGAAAATAATGAACTCATCCGCGAATTACTTTCTCAAGATGGTACAGACCTAGTACTTCTTATTGATGGTGGCGGCTCAACTCGTCGCGCACTAATCGACATTGAACTGGCTGAGCTAGCACTTGAAAACAACTGGAATGGTATTGTTGTTTACGGCGCAGTACGCCACGTTGATGAGCTTGAAGAGCTTGATTTAGGCATTCAAGCAATTGCTTCAATCCCTGTTGCAGCCGACAGCGAAGGTGCTGGTGAAGATGCTATAGGCGTTAACTTTGCTGGGGTATCATTTTTTGATGACGACTTTATTTATGCTGATAGCACAGGCATTGTTTTATCTGCAGAAGAATTAGAGTTGGAAGTTGTAGAAGTATAACGTGACTTCCCATTTAAAAGTATATGATGAAAGCGCGGTTAGAACACTTTGCTCTACCCGCGCAAATGAGAAAAAAGCATGGCAATCAATGGCCTTGCTCGACACCCAAGTAAACCTGCAACAAGCACTTGTTGACGCTGCTCAATTTGGTATCCGCTATGTACTTCTGGGTATTTGCGAAGATATCGGCCCAAAAGCAAACTTAGGAAATGGCGGTGCAAACGAAGCATGGCCGGCTTTTTTAAAACGCTTTTTAAACCAACCTCACAATCAATTTATTGCCACTCAAAAAGTGCTTTTATTGGGTGAAGTTAATACTGATGATTTAATGGCGCAAAGCAACCAGCTTAATAATCAGCAAGGCCAGCAGTTAACTCAATTACGAGATTTATGCCAACAGCTTGATGAACGCGTAGAGTCGGTATTGAGCCTTATTTTTAAAGCGGGGCTTGAGCCAATCGTTATTGGCGGAGGTCATAACAATTGCTTGGGAATTATCCGTGCCCTGAGTAAGTCAAAAAATACACCTATTAATGCTATCAACTTTGACCCTCATGCCGACTTTAGAGAATGTGAAGGTCGCCATAGCGGCAATGGCTTTCGCTACGCTTATAACGAGCAACATCTAAGTAATTACCACGTTATTGGCTTACATGAGATAAAAAACAATCAAGCAATTATAGATGCAATGAGTGAAGCTAACTTTACGTTTGATAGCTATCAATCAATACAAGTTAAGCGAAAAACTACACTCACGCAGGCAATTGAAAACGCATTAAGTAATTTTAACGATTTACCACTGGGTATTGAAGTTGATTTAGATAGTATTACTTACATGCCGGTGAGTGCGTACACATGTTGCGGATTTAGTGTGAATGACACTGAGCACTTTGTGCATTTAGCAGCAAACCATCGCGACTCTAAGTACTTACATTTATGTGAAGCAGCGCCTAGCCAGCACCCTAACGGAGTTGAGGCCGGTGCTGCCCATGTAGGACAAGTGATCAGTGCACTTGTGAATAGCTATCTACAAGCCAAAGAAAACACTTAGCGCTGTTGAACTAATCGCCACTCTTTTAGCCAGCTCATTAAACCAATACTACTTAGCGGGTGACCAAAGTAATAACCTTGGGCAGCATAACCTTTTAAGCTTTTTACAAACTTAAGTTGCTCAAGTGTTTCTACCCCTTCAAAAATCACTTTTGTTTTTTGTTGGTTATGCATTTCAACCATTCCGCTAACTAAACTGCGTATATTGTTTTGATTACTAAAGTCAGCAGTGAGTGAAGGTGAAACCTTAATATACTCTACCGCTAAGCTTGGTAACTTAGAAAGCAGTACCGGGTTATCACCAAGTCCATCAACACATACTTTTAAGCCTATGTTATTAAGCCTTGCGATCATGCCTCTGCCTTTATCATCTAGTCCCGTAAAAATATGCAAAGGGCATTCAACAATTAAATCGCCAGCTTCCAAGTGATGCTCACTTAAAACAACATCAACAAATTCAATAAACTCTTCGTTAAGCATTTCAGGACCAAATACGTTAATGCTAAGCGGTATAGAAATACCTTCTATTCTAAGCGCCATTGCAAGCTCAGCAGCTCTCTCTATTACAAATTTAGCGAGTGGATAACCAAGCCCTGCAATTCTAATGTCGTCGATAAACCTGTTAGCGGATAAAATCCCTTGCTTAGGGTGCTGCCAACGCAGTAGTAATTCTAAAAACTCAATTTGACCGTTTTCGTTACAAATAATAGGCTGAAAATAAAGCTCTAACTCGCTCGAAAAATCAATATTTGCTAATTCCTTTAGTCGCGCTTGTTGCTCTCGCAATTCAATCATCATTTGTTGATGATAAGGCACAACCTTGCGATCTGGGTGGCTATCGAGTGCCAGATATGCGTACGATATTAAATTATCAAAGTTGTTATCTTGCTCATTACAATCAACATAACTCGCTCTCGCTTTTACTTCTACAGTGCAGTTAGCAACATTAAATGGCTTAAGCGTTGCACCCAGTATTTGGTCAATAACTAATTCATGTAAGTGTTTTTGATTCGCGAAACTACAAATAAATGCAAAGTTAAGACCCCCTAAGTGGGCTAGCTTTTCTTGTCCAGTTAAAGTCACTATTTCGTCACTTGAAAGTAGCTCTTTTATTCGATTAGCCGATTGCGCTAACAGTATATCGCCAAAGTCGCGTCCAATATGCTGGTTAACTTGCTCAAAGCCTTCAAGGCGAATAACGATTAACGCTGCGCTTATTTGTTTGTTGTCGCACCATGCATAGTAACCTTGGCGTAACTGTTTTCTATCTGCAAAAACTGAAAGCGGAGACTCTTCAACAAATGTATCACCTTCAGGTTCTGGCTCTATAACGACTTCTATTTCAGCGCTTTCATCATTTAAAAAACCTACAATAGCTAATAATAATATTGCTAACACAACCCAAAATAGCGGAACTTCCAATAATAAATGAGCTGAAAATAGAACAACAAATAAAAGACCAGCCATTGAGCTGGTAATTATCATGCTCCAATTATTTCGCTCAAATGCTTGCCATAAGTGAAAACAAAACCCAAAGGCTAGTAAAATAGCAAGCCAAGCCGCACCGCTGCTTAAGATAGCTAAACCAACAGCAGCTGTGCATAAATAACTAAATTTAATACTGGTATTTTTAACAGCAAATAAAGTGGCGATCATCGCCATTAATAGTGCACCACTAAAAAATATTGGGAAATTACTGTCGGTTAGTATGTTCAAATTAACGGCATCCGTATTCGCTAAAAAAGTTTAAACCAAGTTATATGTGGGTAAAAATAATACAAACTAATTAATTCTACCCAAAATCCATAAATTTAACAGTTTATTTACGCCAAATTGGTAACTTAATTGTGATGGATGACTTATTTGCCAATGCGCAATATCAGCTCTTGCGCCAACCTTTAAAATACCACGGTCGTCTAAACCTAGTGCTTTAGCTGCATTTCGAGTAACACCAGCTAATGCTTGCTCAGGTGTTAATCTAAACAATGTGCATGCCATGTTCATCATCAAGTGCACTGAGCACAGCGGTGAAGTACCTGGATTAAAGTCACTCGCAATAGCTATCGGTACTTTATATTGATTAAGTAATTCAATAGGTGGGAATTTAGTTTCTCTTAAAAAATAAAATGCGCCTGGCAATAACACCGCTACCGTCCCAGCGTCTGCCATGGCTTTTACACCCTCTTCATCTAGATGCTCAATATGATCAGCCGAAAGGCCATTAAACTGCGCCACCAGCTTAGCACCCTGTTGATTAGATAACTGCTCAGCATGGCATTTTACTGGGAGGTTATGCTTTTTAGCCGCCTGGAAAACACGTTTGGTTTGCGAATAACTAAACCCAACATTTTCACAAAATACATCGACTGCATCAGCAAGATTATTAGCTACTACCTGATCAAGCATGTCAGTACACACTAAATCAATATATTCATCAGCACGGCCTTTGTATTCAGGCGGTAGAGCATGCGCCCCTAAAAAAGTAGTTTTAATATCAATAGGGTGATGTTCACCTAATAAACGAGCGACTTCTAATATTTTTATCTCGTTTTCAGTATCTAGCCCATAACCAGACTTTATTTCAACGGTGGTTACACCTTCTTTTAACAACGTATTTAAGCGATCTTTTGCATCTACAAACAATTGTTCACGGTCGACTGCTCTTGTGGCTTTAACCGTACTTGCTATGCCACCGCCTTGTGCTGCGATTTGCTCATAGCTTACGCCTTGCAAACGCTGTTCAAACTCTTGCGATCTTGAACCTGCAAATACTAAGTGAGTATGGCAGTCTATTAGGCCCGGCGTTAACCATTGTCCTTTTACACTCAATGTCGGCGTTGCAAACACATCAAAACTAGGCAATGTTGATTGCTCTCCAATCCACGCAATTTTACCATTTTTAATGGCTATAGCAGCATTTTCAATTGCGCCATAAGGGGCATTTATATTGCTATCCATAGTGGCAATATTGGCATCAGTTAAAAGTAAGTCGATTTCTTCTAACTCATAATTTTGTGTTGTGCTTTGCATTTTTTAGCCCTTTTTACGCCCAGAGTGATGAAAATATAGTCTAACAACCCATCTTGTATATACAAGGTAATTGTGTCATCTTATTTATATAGTTTATTTTTAATGTAACCATAAATTTAATGACGACACCTAAATTTGCGCAAATAAAACAATTCATTGTTGATAAAATACGCAGCGGTACGTGGCAAGAAAACCAACGTGTTCCCTCTGAAAACGAACTAAGTAGTCAATTTAGTGTAAGCAGAATGACAGCCCGCAGAGCACTAAGCGAATTAACCGAGGCAGGTATTTTAACCCGCAGCCAAGGGTTAGGTACATTTGTAGCTACATTTAAATCGCAGTCATCGTTACTTGAAATAAAAAATATTGCTGATGAAGTAAAAGAGCGTAACGGCAACTACACCTGTAGCGTACTCATACTCGAATCAATAAATGCAGTCGCACCTATTGCCATTGCACTTGGTGTTGAGGTTGACAGTGTTGTATATCGAAGTGTACTTGTGCATAACGAAAACGACAGTCCTTTGCAGCTAGAAGAGCGTTTTGTAAACCCTGCCCTTGCGACTGGCTACTTACAACAAGACTTTAGCATGCTTACACCTCATGAATATCTATCTAGTGTTGCCCCACTTACCCAAGCAAGGCATACAGTAGAGGCCATTATGCCAAACAGCGAAATGTGCCAATGGTTAAATTTATATAATGAAGAGCCATGCTTACAAGTAATCCGACGCACCTGGTCTGTTAAAGGCATTGTAAGCTTTGCGCGCCTTGTATCACCAGGCAGTAAATATCGCTTAGGTGGCCACTTAACATTTAAAAAATAACAAACAATAGCGCTTACTGCGCTTTTTTTATAACAAATCATCTTGTATATACAACAGGAGCAAAACATGAACAACCGACTCGACACAAGTCGCGTAATACGTGCACCTCATGGAGATAAAATAAGTGCTAAAAGCTGGCAAACAGAAGCTGCTAAGCGCATGCTAATGAATAATTTAGACCCTGAAGTTGCAGAGCATCCTCATGCACTTGTTGTATATGGTGGTATTGGCCGAGCAGCTCGTGATTGGCCAAGTTATGACAAAATTATAGAAACCCTCGATAGGCTCGAAAGCGACGAAACCCTGCTTGTACAATCAGGAAAACCCGTTGGTGTATTTAAAACCCACAGTAATGCGCCTCGCGTGCTTATTGCTAACTCAAATCTTGTTCCACACTGGGCAAATTGGGAGCACTTTAACGAGCTCGATAAAAAAGGCTTGATGATGTACGGGCAAATGACGGCGGGTTCTTGGATCTATATTGGCTCGCAAGGCATAGTACAAGGAACTTACGAAACCTTTGTAGCTATGGCAAAGCAACATTTTGCAGGTAGCGCTAGTGGTAAATGGGTATTAACAGGTGGTCTTGGTGGTATGGGCGGTGCGCAACCACTTGCAGCTACAATGGCTGGGTTTAGTGCACTGGTTGTTGAATGTGATGAAAGCCGTATCGATTTTCGTATAAAAACAGGCTACGTTGATGTAAAAGCAACAAATCTTGAACACGCACTGCAATTAATAACCGATGCATGTGTTAAAGGTAAAGCCCTCTCAGTGGGTTTACTAGGTAACGCTGCCGATGTATTTAGTACACTGGTTAAAACAGGCATTACCCCTGATGTAGTCACAGATCAAACATCTGCTCACGATCCATTAAATGGTTACTTACCACAAGGCTGGACAATGGAGTACGCAGCAAAAATGCGTGAGCAAGATCCAAAAGCCGTAGTAAAAGCCGCTAAACAATCAATGGCAGTCCAAGTTAAAGCTATGCTAGCACTACAAAAAGCCGGTGCCGCCACTACTGATTACGGTAATAATATTCGTCAAATGGCGTTTGATGAGGGTGTTACCAACGCGTTTGATTTTCCTGGATTTGTGCCTGCCTATATTCGCCCTTTATTTTGTGAAGGGATTGGACCATTTAGATGGGTAGCATTATCAGGCGACCCTGAAGATATATATAAAACCGACGCTAAAGTAAAAGAGCTTATTCCTGATGATGCACATTTACATAACTGGCTTGATATGGCGCGGGAACGCATACAATTCCAAGGTTTACCTGCACGCATTTGCTGGGTTGGCCTAAAAGATAGAGCACGCCTTGCACTGGCCTTTAATGAAATGGTTAAAAATGGCGAACTTAAAGCCCCTATAGTTATTGGTCGCGATCACCTCGACTCTGGCTCAGTTGCCAGCCCTAACCGCGAAACAGAGAGCATGAAAGATGGCTCAGATGCAGTATCAGATTGGCCATTACTCAACGCACTGCTTAATACCGCAAGTGGCGCTACTTGGGTGTCGCTTCATCATGGTGGCGGTGTAGGAATGGGGTTTAGTCAGCACTCTGGTGTAGTTATTGTTGCCGATGGTACTGATGAAGCTAAAGAGCGTATTGCTCGCGTACTGTGGAACGACCCTGCAACAGGTGTAATGCGCCATGCTGATGCCGGATACGACATAGCAAAAAACTGCGCTAAAGAACAAAATTTAGACCTACCTATGTTAAACGAGGAATGATCATGTTCGAACTTACTCTCACACCCGGATCACTTGATTTAAACACACTAAGAAAAATTAATAATTCACCGGTAAAATTGAGCCTTGCAAAGCATGCCGAGTCGCAAATAGCAGCCAGCGCGCAAACCGTTCAAAATGTTATTAATGAACACCGCACTGTATATGGAATTAACACCGGCTTTGGATTATTAGCCAATACTAAAATTGCCGACGACCAACTTGAATTATTACAGCGCTCCATTGTACTTTCACACGCTGCGGGTATTGGCGAATACATGGATGACAGCACAGTAAGGTTAATGATCACCTTAAAAGTAAACTCGCTTTCACGTGGCTATTCGGGCATTCGCCTGCAAGTAATCCAATTTTTTATGCAGCTGCTTAGTAGCGAAGTATATCCATGCGTGCCTAAAAAAGGTTCCGTGGGGGCCTCGGGAGATTTAGCTCCTCTTGCACATATGTGTCTACCTTTATTAGCTGAAGGTCAAATGCGACATAAAGGAGAAATAATTAGCGCAGCACAAGGGTTAAAAATAGCGGGACTTGAACCCCTTACCCTTGCAGCCAAAGAAGGCTTAGCATTATTAAATGGCACACAAGCGTCGACTGCGTTTGCACTACAAGGCCTATTTAGAAGCGAGAACCTATATGCACAAAGCTGCGTTATCGGCTCGATAAGTATAGAAGCTGCAATGGGCAGTCGCGCGCCATTTGATGCACGTATTCATGAAATTCGCGGACAGCGCGGACAAATAGACACCGCTCAAGTATTTAGAGAGCTACTCGATACGCACTCTCAGATTAGTAACTCCCACGTCAATTGTGAAAAAGTACAAGATCCATACTGCCTTCGCTGCCAGCCTCAAGTGCTAGGTGCTTGCCTAACTCAGATACGCCAAGCTGCAGAAGTGTTACTATGCGAGTCAAACGGTGTAACCGATAATCCGCTAGTTTTTGCCGATGTAGGCGACATTATATCGGGAGGAAACTTTCATGCAGAGCCCGTTGCAATGGCCGCTGACAACTTAGCAATCGCAATTGCAGAAATTGGCGCATTAGCAGAAAGGCGAATTGCATTACTTATCGATTCAAACCTATCCAAATTACCGCCATTTTTAGTTGAAAACGGCGGGGTAAATTCTGGATTTATGATTGCCCAAGTTACCGCAGCAGCGCTTGCATCAGAAAACAAATCATTAGCGCATCCGGCTTCGGTTGATAGCTTGCCTACATCTGCAAATCAAGAAGATCATGTTTCTATGGCAACCTTTGCAGCAAGGCGCTTAGATGAAATGGCCAATAATACCCAAGGTGTTTTGGCGATAGAATGGTTAGCATCGGTTCAAGGGCTAGAATTTAGAAAGCCGCTTGAACCATCAGATAAAGTGCAAAGCGCTAAAGCATTGTTACGCGAGCATGTAAGTTATTATGATAAAGACCGCTACTTTGCTCCCGATATCGAAGCTGCTAATACATTACTAAGTGAAGGTAAGCTATGCGACTTTATAGAGAGCAGTCCCCTGCCTTCAGCATATTAAATACCGTGCTGATAGCTAAACCCTAAGGCTTCAATGGCTGAGCCTAATATTTTTCGCTCAGCCGAATCAGTTCCTGTAAACGTTGGCATTTCACCACCATGTTGCTGACACTTCATAGCGTAGTATTCAGCTTTTGTGGGGTGCGCAGGATTAACCACATTATAAATATTTTGCCCTACTTGCCAGTGCTCTATCACCGCAAAAATAGCATTAATTACATCTTGTTGATGCACCATATTTACCACTTGCTCACTTGATGTATTGAGCTCTTTACCTGCCACAAAACGCCCCGGCTCTCTATTAGGCCCTAGTAAGCCAGCTAAACGAAGTATTTTGCCATCTTGTTCAAGCACTTGCTCTTCAGCTTCGTAAAGCTTTATTTGGCGCTCGTTTGTGCATGAAATATCGCTACTTTCACTATATACACCAGGCTCTTGATCGTACACCCCGGTTGATGAGCACAATAAAAAGCCCTTTGCGTTTAGCTCCTTTGAAAGCTTAAGCGCTGCGGTGAGTGTTTCAGGATAATTACTTTCACTGTGTCTGCTACGTGGTGGAATAGCACATACCCAATAAGCATCTTGTAAATCAACTTGATGCCTTAATTGCCCATCTTCAAGTGTAAACTGACGCTCAAAGTCAAACTCGTGTATATCTGTTCTATGCGTTCCTTGTACTTGCCAGTCAGCTTTTTGTGCACTTAGGCATAAAGCATGTCCTAACCAGCCTGCACCTAATACTACTAATTTATTACTTTTATTTGTCATTTTTGTATAAGCCTTTATTTTAAACGCATAATTAGTTCTTTCTATCTAACTTTATAGAGATTTTAAGTAAGATATGATTAGATATAATTTCATAAATAATAAAAATATGTGTACTCATGCTAAATAATTTATCATTACGGAAGAAAATATTATTATTGATTGGTGGAACAATTACCGTTTTACTAATTATCGCCTCAACATTTTTTGTTAAACACATTGCCAATCTCTCTAGAGAAAACATAGAAAACGAAGCACAAAGTTATCTACAGACCGAGCAACTTTCAATGCAAAGTTACTTCGCGATGTACGGTAAAATGGTATCAACCTTTGTTAATAACCCACATTTAATCAACTTTTTTGAAAATTGGGATACGCGCGATCAAGCACTCGAAAGCGCGCCAGGTTACAACGAAGTAAACCAAGACTTTGTGCGTTTAAGCTCAAATGACGAAAACATTTTATCGGCCTTTTTTGCCTCAGCAACCACCGGTGAATACTTTAAAGAAAACGAGCGTACAAGTCACTACAACGGCCAGCCTTATTACGCCTACAAGCGTGGGTGGTGGCAAGAAGCCATGCAAGTTAACAAGCTTTACGTAGGTCCAATCTCTGTTGATTTAACCACAGGCGTAGCATCCGCAGTAGTACAACAACCTGTTTATAACGCTCAGCGAAAACTCATCGGTATGGGCGGTGTTGATTTACAATTAAACAAAATTAACGACATGGTCGAAAATATTCGCTTTAACGGCCAAGGTTATGGATTTTTACTCGATGGTAATCAAAAAGTAGTACATTTTTCAAAGGCCACTGGGCATAAACTTTCAATTACAGATGAAGGTGCAAACGGTAAAGAAGGGCTCGATGCGCTTGAGCAACAATTTACAAATACAGCAGGCTTTAAAGAGTTAAATACACAAATGCGAAATAACCTTGAAGGCAGCCAAATGGTTACTTTTAAAGGTGAGCAGTTTTATGTGGTTTACCATCGTTTGCAGCTAGAGCAGCCTTATATAGATTGGTATGTAGGTCTACTTATCCCAACTACTATGATTGAAGAGCCCGTAAATGCTGCAGTAACCGCTACAACAACGGCGGTAATTATTATCTTAATCATTATATTAGCCATGATTTTATGGGCTACCCACATGATTTCAAAACCCATTACAACGCTTACGCACATTATGCGTGATATAGCATCGGGCGAAGGCGATCTTACTCAAAAAATTGATATTAATAGTCAAGATGAAGTGGGACAGCTGGCCAATCATATGAACACTTTTATTGATAAGTTGCACGCCATGATGCTTGATACCGCAGCGCAAGCAGAACAGCTAAGTAATGCAGCGGCCCAGCTAAGAAGTGTTTCTGAGAAAACAAATTCTGAAATTCAGCAAGAGAAGCAGCAAGTTGATAGCGTGAGCGCAGCGGTAACTGAAATGGCGACTACTGTGCTTGAAATATCACGTAACGCACAACACACAAATAACGCAGCTGAAGAAGTACAAGCAATTACAGCTGAAGGAGCTAGCCGTTCTACACAGGCGCAAACAGTAATGACTGAACTGGCATTACATATTGGAGAAGCATCTAAAGTGGTTGCAGGTCTTGAGCAAGAAAGTAATAACATTGGTGCATTAGTCGATGTAATTAATTCCATTGCTGATCAAACCAACTTACTTGCACTTAATGCGGCCATAGAGGCTGCTCGTGCCGGTGAACACGGTAGAGGCTTTGCCGTTGTTGCTGATGAAGTTCGTTCACTTGCAAGTCGCACACAAGAATCAACAGACGATATTCGAAATATGATTTCGCGCTTGCAGCAAATAGCTCAACAAGCCTCAGTAATGATGCAACAAGGACAAGATCAAACCGAGGGCTCAGTGCTTCAAACTAAAGAAGTGCTTAGCTCACTTCACAATATTGCGCAGTCGGTTACTAAAGTACAAGACCAAAGTCATCAAATAGCCACATCTACCGAGGAGCAAACTGTTGTTGCTGAGGATATTAATACGAGCCTTTCGGCAATTAATAACTTAGTGAACAGTACCGCTGACCATGCGCACACCCTCGCTGACGAAGCTCGTGACTTAAGTGATTTAGCTGCGGCGCTTAACAAAACGGTTAATCAATTTAAATTATAAAACATGTATTTAATAGTTGTGTTTAAGCGTAAAACTTAAGCGCAACTATAACCCTTGTTTTTAATTTATTTAGCACCATATCTTTACAGTTCGCTGCTATTTTTACTGTAATTGAGTAATACAAAGTGATTTTTACGAACCAGATCAAATTTTTCGATTTTATACACCGATCTTTTTATTGAGATAGTTTGTTGTTTGGCAGAGTCTGGTATAGTAGCGCACGTAATAAACAGTGCTTTTTGAACGGTTTAATACAAAATTGCTAATTAATATGTTCTAAGTGTTACTTAAAAGCACATATTAATTACCAATTGTTAAAAATGGGTTAGCCGATACTCGGCTGACAAAGAATACATTGTAACGGTTTTATCATGATATCTAATTTATTTACCAAGCTTTTTGGTAGTCGCAATGACCGCACTATTAAAAACTTAAGAAAGACGGTCGCGCTAATCAATGCGCTAGAAACGCAACTTGAAGCGCTTTCTGATGAAGATTTAAGAGCTAAAACAGCTGAGTTTAGAGAACGTTACGATAACGGACAAAGCCTTGACGACATTCTACCAGAGGCTTTTGCTGTGGTACGTGAAGCGTCAAAGCGTGTAAATGGCATGCGTCATTTCGACGTGCAGTTATTAGGTGGTATGGTTTTACATCAAGGTCGCATTGCAGAAATGCGTACCGGTGAAGGTAAAACACTTACAGCTACTCTACCAGCTTATCTAAACGGCCTAACAGGCAAAGGTGTTCACGTAATTACCGTGAATGACTACCTTGCTAAACGTGATGCTGAAACCAACCGTGCGTTATTTGAATTTTTAGGCCTTACAGTAGGCTGTAACGTACCAGGTATGATGCCGCAGCAAAAGAAGCTCGCTTATACTGCCGACATTACATACGGTACTAATAACGAATTTGGTTTTGACTACCTTCGTGACAACATGGCTTTTAGCATTGATGAACGAGTTCAACGTCCATTATTCTATGCTGTAGTCGATGAAGTGGATTCAATCTTAATAGATGAAGCACGTACCCCGCTGATTATTTCAGGCCCAGCTGAGGATAGCTCTGAGCTATACACTGAAATAAACACCATCGTTCCTTTACTTGAGCTTCAAGAAAAAGAAGACGAAGAAGGTATTGAAGGCGATGGCGATTACACGATTGATGAAAAGTCTAAGCAAGTTCATTTAACAGAACGTGGTCAAATTAAAGTAGAAGAGCTACTTACTGAGCGCGGCTTAATTGAAGAAGGCGATTCGCTTTATTCAGCAGCAAGCATTACGCTACTAAGCCATGTTTATGCCGCCCTTCGTGCTCATAAGCTATACCAAAAAGATGTTGATTACGTTGTAAAAGAAAACGAAGTAATTATTATCGATGAGCATACGGGTCGTTCAATGGAAGGTCGTCGTTGGTCAGAAGGTTTACACCAAGCTGTTGAAGCAAAAGAAGGTGTAAAAATTCAAAACGAGAACCAAACACTTGCCTCTATTACGTTCCAAAACTACTTCCGTTTATACGAAACGTTAGCAGGTATGACAGGTACAGCCGATACTGAAGCATTTGAGTTTCAGTCAATTTATGGCCTAGATACTGTTGTTATGCCAACTAATAAGCCGATGATTCGTGATGATCGCGCCGATTTAGTTTACCTAACGCAAGAAGAAAAATACGAAGCTATTTTAATTGATATTAAAGACTGCCAAGACCGTGGACAACCGGTGCTTGTTGGTACTATTTCAATTGAAAGCTCTGAGTATTTATCGCAGTTTTTACGCAAAGAAAAAATTAAGCACAATGTACTTAATGCTAAATTTCATGCGCAAGAAGCTGACATCGTTTCAGATGCTGGCCTACCAGGAACAGTAACAATTGCAACAAACATGGCCGGTCGTGGTACCGATATCGTGTTAGGTGGTAACTGGAACAGTGAAGTTGAAAAACTTGAAAACCCAACTGATGAGCAAATTGCTGAAATTAAAGCAGCTTGGAAAATTCGCCATGATGCAGTAATTGATGCCGGCGGTTTACATATCATTGGTACTGAACGTCACGAATCTCGTCGTATAGACAACCAATTACGTGGTCGTTCTGGTCGTCAAGGTGATGCTGGTTCAAGCCGTTTTTACTTATCGATGGACGATGCGCTAATGCGTATATTTGCCGGTGAGCGCATGACTAACATGATGCGTAAATTAGGCATGCAACGCGGTGAAGCAATTGAACATCCATGGGTAAACCGTGCGATTGAAAATGCACAGCGTAAAGTAGAAGCACGTAACTTCGACGTTCGTAAGCAACTACTTGAGTACGATGATGTAGCAAACGATCAACGTCGTGTTGTTTACTCTCAGCGTAACGAATTACTTGAAGAAGGTGATATTTCAGAAACTATTACTGCAATTCGTGGTGACGTACTTAGCAATACAATTGATCAGTACATTGCACCGCAAAGCCTTGCTGAAATGTGGGACATTCCTGGCCTTGAAGAGCGTTTAAAACAAGACTTCTTAATTGAGTTACCTATTACTCAGTGGTTAGCAGATGACAATAAACTATACGAAGAAAAGCTTCGTGAGCGTATTGAGCAGGCGGTTGAGCATTCATACAAGCAAAAAGAAGAGCAAGTTGGCGATTCTGTTTTACGTCAATTCGAAAAAGCGATTATGCTACAGAGTCTTGATCAGCATTGGAAAGATCACCTTGCTGCAATGGATCATTTACGCCAAGGTATTCATTTACGTGGTTACGCGCAAAAGAATCCTAAGCAAGAGTACAAGCGTGAATCGTTTGAGCTGTTCTCCGAAATGCTTGAAAACTTGAAAGTAGATGTTGTAAGCATTCTAAGTAAAGTACAAGTACGCGCAGAAGAAGATGTTGAAAAAGTAGAAGAGCAACACCGTAAAAGTGAAAATGCTCCTCGCGAATACCAACATGAAGAAGCTGAGCACGTAGGTGGCGAAGCGCCAGAAACAGCGACAGTAATGGCTCGTACAGAACCAAAAGTAGGTCGTAATGACCCTTGTCCTTGTAAATCAGGTCAAAAATTCAAACAATGTTGCGGTAAATTAAAGTAACCCAATATTGTCAGTAGCTTATTAAAAAGCGGCGCTAGCGTCGCTTTTTTTTATGGAGTTTTAAAGTAATGACTATAGAAATTGTACATGTAGCTGTTGGTGTTATTAAGAAAAATAACGCTATATTCATTTGTAAACGTGCAGATGAACAACATCAAGGCGGTTTATGGGAATTTCCTGGTGGTAAAGTTGAAGCTGGAGAAAGTGTGTTTGTTGCACTTAAACGCGAGCTTATTGAAGAAGTTGGACTAACCATTCACAGCTCTAGCCAATTGATGGTGATTGAACATGACTACGGCGATAAATGCGTTAAATTAGATGTACACGTAGTAAGTAACTTTAGCGGTGAAGCACATGGCGCTGAAGGGCAACCTAGCGAATGGGTAGCAATTAGTGAATTAGAAAATTATGATTTTCCTGAAGCGAATGCTGAAATTATCGAAAAAATAGTTGCCCGATACGCATAAAAAAAGGGCATAAGTGAGCACAATGAATATCTCAATACTAAATAAGCTAAGCGAACTGTTAGCACTGCCCCCTGAGTTAACTCAAGTTAGTGCGATTGGTAGCGGTCATATAAATAGTACATGGCTACTTACAAGTATTGATAAACAATTTATTGTGCAAAAACTTAATACTGAGGTATTTAAAAACCCTGCTCAGTTAGTGAGTAATGCAAAACTGATTGAGCAGCATTTAAATGCTAAACAACTGCAAAATAATTACCCGCTTGAAATAATCAAACATATAGCTACACAAAACGATGAACACTTAATAAAAATTGATAATGCGTATTATCGCGTCCTTAACTATATTAGTGATAGCTACAGCGAAGACGTTGTTAAAAATACCCAGCAGAGCGAGCAAGCGGCTTACGCCTTTGGCGTATTTGCTCATGCATTACAAGATTTTGATGCGCAACAGCTGCACACTGTAATTCCTGATTTTCATAACTTATCGATGCGCTTTGAGCAATTAGATACCGCAATCACTAACAACGTAGTTAATAGAGTAAAGCACTGCGCTGACGAAATAGAATATTGCTTAACGCAGCAGCATTTAATTACTGAGCTTAGTCTGGTAGCTAAACACATACCGCTTAGAGTGTGTCATAACGATACAAAAATAAATAATATGCTGTTTTGTAATACAACTCACAAAGCAAAAGCAGTTATTGATTTAGACACCTGCATGGCAGGATTTTGGCTTTATGACTTTGGCGACATGGTACGTACATTTTGCTCCCCCGAAGCCGAGGATTCAACAAACTTACACAACGTTGTTATTCGAAAAGATATATTTTCAGCCATTGTTAAAGGCTATGTAACGCCATTAAAAAATAGCATGAGTATACTAGAGCAAGAAAGCTTATTATTAGGCGCTAAAATAATGCCGCTCATGTTAAGTGTGCGCTTTTTAACTGATTACTTAAATAACGATGTGTACTTTAAAGTATCTCATGCAGAGCATAATTTAGAGCGAGCACAAAACCAACTCGCGCTTTATAAAAACATACTGAGTAACGAAGAATGGATGCACGCGTGCTTAGTCGATAAACAAATTCAAGATACAAAAAAACCAGTAAGCTAAAAACTTACTGGTTTTTTGTTATTTATAGTAATGCAATTACCAGATTTTTACGCGGTCTTCTGGTTTGATATACATTTTATCACCTTCTTTTACGTCAAACGCTTCGTAAAACTCAGGCATGTTCGACAAGATACCGATTACACGGTAGTGGCTTGGTGAATGAGGGTCTGTTAACAAACGATTACGTAACTCTTCATCGCGGTAGTTACGACGCCAGATTTGTGACCAACCCATAAAGAAACGTTGATCGCCTGTGTAACCATCTATCACGGGTGCTTTTTTATCACCTAAAGATAGCATATACGCTTTATGCGCAACGGTTAACCCACCTAAGTCACCAATGTTTTCGCCAAGCGTTAGCTCACCATTAACACTTGCATCTTCAAATGGTTTATATTCGTTATACTGTGCAACTAAAGCCGCTGTACGCTCTTCAAATTGCTTAAGGTCAGTCTCACTCCACCAGTTACGTAAGTTACCGTCACCGTCGTATTTAGCACCTTGGTCGTCAAAACCGTGGCCAAGCTCATGCCCAATTACCGCGCCAATTGCGCCGTAGTTTACAGCATCATCTGCTTCTAAATTAAAGAATGGTGGTTGTAATATAGCGGCTGGAAATACAATTTCATTGTTTACTGGGTTGTAATACGCATTGACTGTTTGCGGAGTCATGTGCCATTCAGAGCGATCAACTGGTTTACCCAATTTAGCAATCATATCTGCGTATGCCCATTCGCTATAACGGATGTAATTACCTACTAGCTCGTCTGAGTTAATCTCTAGCTCTGAGTAATCTTTCCACGTGTCTGGATAACCAATTTTAGGCGTAAATTTGTCTAATTTTTCTTTCGCTGCAAGCTTTGTTTCAGGGCTCATCCACTCAAGATTTTCAATAGCAACGCCATAACCTTTAATTACGTTATCAACTAACTCTTCCATGCGTGCTTTAGCTTCTGGCGGGAAGTTATCTTTAACGTATACCTTACCTAAAATCTCACCTAGTACACTGTTAGATGCATCAACCGCTTGCTTCCAAAGAGGTGCTTGTTCTTCTACGCCACGAAGTGTTGTGCTGTAAAAGTCAAAGTTAAGGTTAACTAAATCTTCGCTAAGTAGCTCTGCATAACCACTTACAAAATGAAATTTTAAGTAGTTTTTCCACGTCGCTAAATCAGTATCTTTGTAAATAGTAGCAAGTGCTTCTAAGTAGCTTGGTTGACGTACAATAATATCACTTGCACTCACACCTGCATCTTTAAAGAATGCAGCTAAATCAAGCTCCCCCATCAGCTTGCTTGCGTCTGCTACTGTCATCTTGTTATAAGATTTAGTTGCATCACGGCTTTGCACACGGCTCCACTGAGCATCAGCTAGTGTTTTTTCAAATGCAAGTACGCTCTTGGCAGCTTCTGCTGCATTTTTAACGCCTGATTTTGCTAAAACATCTGTGATGTATTGCTCGTAAGAAGCGCGAATTTTAGTGAATTTTTCGTCATCGTTTAAGTAATAATCACGATCTGGTAAACCTAGGCCCGACTGAGATAAATACAATGCATACTCGCTCGAGTTTTTAGCATCGTTATTTACAAACCAACCAAACGGTAAAGTACCGCCTTGTTTTTGAATTTTAGCCATTAAACCCACTAAGTCAGCTTTAGATTTAACGCTATCAATCGTATCTAATGACGGTTGTAATGGCGTAATACCTAGCTCATTACGCGCAGATTGATTCATGTAGCTTTTATAAAATGCGCCAATTTTATACTCATCACTGCCTTTTTTAGCGGCCTTATTCGCGGCTGCGTTTTCAAGGGCAATTTTCATCGCTTTTTGTGACTCATCATATAGCTGCGAAAAAGAACCGTAGTTAGACTTATCACCTGGTATTTCAGTTTTTGCTAACCACTGTCCATTTACATGATAATAAAAATCGTCTTGTGCGCGTACTGAACTATCCATATTCGCTAGTTCGATACCAAGCTCTAGTGGCTTTTCAGCGGGTGCTGTTACTACAGGAGTATCGGTTACTTTAGCTTCTTGTTGTTTTTCACCACAACCTACTAGACCAAGTGCAAGCGCTATGCTCGCAGCGGCCATTGTTACTTTATTCATAATGATTCCGTTTGTTAGTTAGAATTAAATCATACCAATCTGCTTATGTATGGGGTCTAATTAACGTTAAGAAAATTACGCTAGAACTAGGCAAAAGTTTTTGTATCTAGTTGTTCTAAATAAAAAATTTTTAACGACGTTATAGTGCAATTTAATTCGTTAAATTGATCAAAGATTTATGCAGG